>CAUZJT010000061.1:0-15223 GCA_963580215.1 Gammaproteobacteria bacterium | reverse complement strand
ATATCCGAAACATTTTTTCGAAAGTATTCTAAAGGTTAGATTATTTAACACGTCCGACTGGACCTCAGCAACTGGCCCTGTGGACTGAAGTCAGGCTTTTTCCCCAGATTTACCTCAGACCCAGAAGCTTTTCTGGCATTCTTTTCTTTTTGGCATCAAAGATATAAGTTCGTTAACTCTGGTAACAAAAAATTCGTCCAATGAAATCGATGGAAATCAGAATCACATTTTTCGACTAATTTCGATAGTATCGTGCGTGCTCTGCCATTTACTTTCCTACACAGTATCCTGCCCGTTTTATCATTTTTTTACCTGAGACAAGAAGTCTTTCAAAAGGTCGGCCGTTATCGTCATATCCTGGCGGCTTCCAATCGTGAAGCGGATGTAATTGCTGTACGCACGAGATGCCAAGCGTCTCACAATGACGCCATTGGCGTCTAGATAACGATGAGCATCAACCGCCGATTTTGAACCCGTAGGAAATCCTACGAGAACAAAATTAGTCTGGCTGGGAATAACTTCAAGGCCCAGACACTCCAATTTTCTTGAAAATTCATCGCGAATTTCAAGGTTCAACTTGAATACCATATCGGTATGAGTCTTGTCCTTCAGGGCTACGATACCCGCTGCCAACGCTGTGGTTGAAACCGGAAATGTAATACCGACACTTGAAACAACATTTGCAATACTATCGGGCGCGTACATCCACCCCAGCCTGAGCCCTGCCAAACCGAATATTTTCGAAAATGTCCTGGTCATCACTACGTTTTCGTTTCTTTCGACCAACTGTGCCGGATGCCCGAAGTCGTCGGCATCGACATATTCCACGTACGCGGAGTCAAGAACCAGCAGGCAGTGTCCTGGTAGTCCACTATGTAATCGATTAATGCTCTTTTCAGAGAGGTACATTCCACTCGGATTATCTGGATTTGCAATCATTACGATCCGTGTTCTGTCCGTAATAGCATCGAGAATGCTATCAACGTCAACTGCAAAATTCTTATCTGGCGCAGCGACTGGTATTGCATCATTGACAAAAGCATAGTTCGGTATTTTCGGATACCCATTTCTGGAATAGACCAATTCGTCACCCGGCGCCAAATATGCTCTGGACAGGCGGGCAAGCAGATCATCCGAACCATGCCCACAAACAATCTGTGCAGGAGGATGATTGAATCTTTCACTCAGTGCCCGGGCGAGCTGGGCTGATGCATTATCGGGATACCTTTCTACTCGGTCTAAGGAGGATCTAATGGCAGAGGCTACATTTGCGCTCGGTCCAAACACGCTTTCGTTCGAATTCAGAAGAATCTGTTTTCCCGAGTGAGGGTCACTCGCAAAACTAACCATATGGTCACGAATTTTTCTAAGCCCTGGTCTAGCGATTACCTTTCCCATAACAATCTCAAACTTGCGCCTTCATCCTATCCGGTCGTGAACAATACTGGTCAGCGATTGCGGTAGGTAGACTTAGTGTTAGCAGAAGAATCATCTGATCTTATACATTATCCGACTCAAGTTTTCTCCCTTTATTGCCGAATAAAGATCATCCTTTCGATATTGTATGAATGTTCATCCATTGTGAGATATGCGGTTAAGTAGCCAGTTCAAGTAATCATGGCGATAAGGATCAGACTAATTACACATGAAAAGCTATTACTTGGAAGACTCAAATGGGAAACCAGTGGGCTTTGCTCACTGGACAAGCATATGTTTCAGCATGCGTTGTTGACAATTATTTCAGGTAACTGCGGATATCGAGCAGTTGAGGTCGCCAGAGAGGCAAGGCCGCAATGGTAGAGCATGAACAACCCTTAACCAGAAATCAATGCTCTAGAATTTGGGATAAAAAAAGTTTCGTTCGATCACTTTTTGGAGCAGCAAAAAATTCTTCGGTTTTCGCATTCTCTACGATCTCCCCCTTATCCATGAAAACAATAGAGTCTGCAGCTCGTTTTGCAAAGCCCATTTCATGAGTGACCACAATCATTGTCATACCTCCTTCGGCGAGTTCAATCATGACATCGAGCACCTCCTTGATCATCTCGGGATCGAGCGCAGACGTTGGCTCATCGAAGAGCATGATCTTTGGCTCCATACACAAGCTTCTTGCGATTGCAACCCTCTGTTGTTGCCCTCCTGACAATTGACTCGGATATTTTGCAGCCTGTTCAGGGATATGTACGAGATCAAGGTAGTGTTTAGCAAGCTTGGTTGCCTCGGATCGGGACATTTTTCTGGCCTTAAGTGGCGCAAGAGTCAAGTTATCAAGCACGGTTAAGTGGGGAAACAGGTTGAACTGTTGAAAAACCATACCGATATTACGCCTGATGCTAGCGATATCTTTGACGTCTTCTGTCAACTCTATGCCATCGACAATAATGGTACCTTCATCATGCTCTTCAAGCCGATTAATGCATCGGATCATCGTTGACTTACCAGACCCTGATGGACCACAAACGACCACCCGCTCACCAGTATTAATTTCCAGGCTTACCTTGTTTAGCGCCTGGAATTGTCCAAAAAATTTTGAAACCTGGCTAAGAGATATCATAGCGCCATTGATATTTTCAGCAGTCATGATCTTATCCTCTTGTTCCACAAACGTTCTCCATTATAAAGTGCTACGACAAATTATCGACTCGAATTAGTTGAACGATAATATATTTCCCATGGATACTCGTTGCCACCTCCCATATCTCATTCTTTTGACTCGTATTAATTAGACAGCAATTTTTTCTGGACCCAGGCTGATATGGCATCTCGGTTGTCGTCTACCACACGTCGAACAATCAAATTTTCATAGAGCGCTTTTTGCCAATTAGATAATTTACTGGGTAAGGTAATTTTTTTATCGAGCGCGTTAACAACATCTTCTAACATGAATAATGTGGTCGGATAAACGCAATCTGCCAAAGATAATCGGTCACCCCCCAGGTACGGAGTAGGCTCAACCAGTAAATCGAGTCGTTTTAAGCACTCTACAATGTGATTAATTGCTGATGTAACTTTCTCCGGTGTCTCAGGATTTTTCCCTACCATTGGAAATAGCGCCCGCAAGGCCGGTTCGAGCCGAGTATCGTGAAAACGGCCAATCGATCGTAATACAGCACGTTTTTGAACATTCTCTGGCCGCATTGTCGGTTCTGGATATTGCTCCTCCAGAAACTCAGAAATTGCGTCCGAGTCATGAAGGCAAAACCCGCCAATCTGAATAGCAGGTACGGAGCCTGCAGGGATTAACCTTCGATACTCAGGCGTATTGTAATTACCGCCAGGCGGTAGGAGTTCCACAAAATCAGCGGATTTTAGTCGTAAGATAATCCGAACCCTGGCGCAGTATGTGCTAACGGGGACAGCATAAAATTTGATCTTTTGATTCACTAGCATTAATTTTTGTAACAACAATTATGACTGGTAAAGTATTTGAAGCACAGCATACTTGATTAGGAATCAGCAACCTCGCGATTATCCTTAAGAATCCTTAATGCCTAATTCACAAACAGCGGTCTAGGCGAACCAACCTCTCCTTGATTTAGTTGATCTATCCAATAAGGGAAACGCCGACGTTGCTGGCATTTCTATCTAAACTCTAACAAAACAAACGTGACCGAAAGCGCTAGAACAACCCCTCGATTTCCCCATCTTCGTTGACAAAGATACTGTTGGCGGCCGGCGTTCGCGGCAATCCTGGCATTGTCATGATCTCGCCGCAGATGGCCACTATAAATTCGGCCCCTGCAGACAAACGCAACTCTCTAATGGGGACCATGTGACCGCTCGGAGCGCCGAGCAGGCTGGGATCTGTTGAAAAACTGTATTGTGTTTTCGCCATACAGATCGGGAAATGGCTGTATTTCTGCTCAAACTCATCAAATTGGCCTCGAACCTTTTTGTCTGCGATGATGTCATCTGCACCGTAAATATTGCGGGCGACAGTGCGAGCCTTTTCCCATAAGGATAGGTGATCCGGGTAAAGTGGACGAAACTGTGAACTGCCCGAATCGGCAAGGTCGGCAACATGCTGGGCCAATCCCTCGGTACCAGCGCCGCCATCGGCCCAGTGATTACATTCAAACACTTCGACCCCGAACTCCCTGCAGTAGTCCCGTATCGCATCAATTTCCGAAGAAGTGTCTGCCGTGAACTTATTGATTGCAACCACCGCAGGGACACCGAATTGCTCAATATTACGAAGATGGCGTCCCAGGTTTTCAAGACCGTCTACCAATGCGCCGACGTTCTCGGCACTAAGGTCGGCCTTGGCGACCCCGCCGTGCATCTTAAGTGCTCGGGCGGTTGCTACCAGTACGACAGCATCTGGCTTCAGACCCGCTTTACGGCACTTGATATCAAAGAATTTTTCTGCGCCAAGGTCCGCACCGAATCCGGCCTCAGTCACCACATACTTCGCAAGTTTGAGCGCGGTCTTGGTCGCTCGAACTGAGTTACACCCATGAGCGATATTGGCAAACGGCCCTCCATGAATGATGGCGGGGTTGTTTTCCAGTGTCTGAACCAGGTTTGGCATAAATGCATCGCGCAGTAGGGCGGTCATGGGTCCTTGGGCTTTGAGGTCTCGCGCATGAACCGGCTTGCGATCGCGGGTGTAGCCAACAATAATATTGGCTAACCGCCTCTGCAGGTCAGCCAAATCTTCGGCCAAACAAAAAATTGCCATAATCTCTGAAGCAACGGTAATGTCAAAGCCGCCTTCCCGGGGGAAGCCATTGGCAACGCCACCCAACGCAACTGTTATCTGGCGGAGTGCCCGGTCATTCATGTCGACAACCCTTCTCCAGGTTACCCGTCGCTGATCAATGCCAAGTTCATTACTCCAGTAGATATGATTGTCAATCAACGCCGACAACAAGTTGTGGGCCGCTCCGATCGCATGAAAATCTCCGGTAAAGTGCAGGTTGATATCTTCCATGGGGACCACCTGGGCATAACCACCGCCCGCGGCACCACCTTTCATACCGAAACAAGGCCCCAATGACGGCTCCCGCAAACAAATCAACGCATCTTTTCCAATCCGGTTCAGGCCATCGCCCAGCCCCACAGTCGTTGTGGTTTTGCCCTCGCCTGCCGGAGTCGGCGATATTGCTGTTACCAGTATCAGCCTACCGTCAGGGCGATCACTCAAAGATCCAATAAACTCATTACTGATCTTGGCCTTGGTAGGGCCATAGTTGAGTAATGACTCAACCGGAATGCCAAGTTTTTCACCGATTTCACCGATCGGACGGGTTTTCGCCTGGCGGGCAATATCAATATCACTGGGAACACTAGCCATGAGATTTCCTTTTAAATGTTTAGTTAAAGAGTTAAAGAGTTAAAGAGTTAAAGAGTTAAAGAGTTAAAGAGTTAAAGAGTTAAAGAGTTAAAGATGGTCACTTAAGCTCTCGGTGTACGAGCTTTTTAATCTCCGGGCAGCGATTAGTGTATTACGCATGAGAACAGCTACCGTAACTGGTCCAACCCCGCCGGGTACAGGTGTAATCCAACCCGCCACCCGACGGCAAGTATCGTAATCACAGTCCCCAACAACCTGGATATTCCCGCTAGCATCTTTAATCTGGTTGATACCTATATCCACCACCACAGCGCCGGGCTTGAGCATTTCTCCTTTGACCAGTCCAGGTTTTCCGACGGCGACAAATACCGCATCGGCTCGGCGGGTGTGTACGGCCACCTCGCGGGTCAGGTGATGGCAGACGGTTACAGTCGCCCCTTCAGCCATCAACAAAAAGGCAATAGGCTTTCCGACAATCTCGGAGTGCCCAATAACGGTTGCCTCCAAACCCTCTAGCGATACTCCCGTTTGTCTGAGTAACTCCACAGCCGCGATCGCCGTACATGGGCCGAGTTCGAGATCTCGGTACACAATGTTACCAATGGAGGCAGGATGCATGCCCTCGACATCCTTCAATGGATGAATGGCCGATTGAAACTCTTGGATTGGCAGCCCACCGGGGATCGGCCGTTGCAGGATGATTCCGGTCACTCGCGGATCAGCGTTTAAATTCGAAATAGCCACATGCACTTCGTCTGCTGAGGTATCCGCTGGAAAGCTTTTCTGCTCAAACTCGATCCCAGCCTTTTGAGCACTTCGTTGCTGGTTGCGGACGTAAAGATTAACCGCTGAGTCATCACCAATGCGGATAGAGACCAGGCGTGGCCACCAGTTTGCAGTGACCAAATCCTGAACTCCTACAGTAACCTCTGCGAGCATAGTTGCCGCGACTGCTTTTCCATCGATATCACGGTAATCAATTGTCATCGTCTGATGATCGCTGTCTCCACTAGAGGCTAAAGGTTAAAAGATTCGCGCTATGCCTGCACCATTAACGCAACCTAACGAGACGCTATCTGGGCCCTTAATGGAGTAAGTGCAAATATCAGCGTGGTCAAAAGGACGGCAGCCGATACTTGTATGCTCTGAGGATGTTTCCCTCTACGCGCTGGCTATCCAAGAGTTTAATCCCACCGGCGCAGCTGTCAAAAAGGTGGCTCTTATTGCATCATAGCCATTCATCCGGAATCAGGGCCTTACCAGGCCCGTGGCGACGAATTAGTACTTGCGCACAAACATGCTGGGTAATTAGAACTTTGCGTAAGCCTTTCTCAGATCGACCATCGGATGGTGCGAGGACATCTGAAACTTGATCAGAAGTTCCCGGGCAATCATATCCCGATCTTGCTGATTGTCTGGGAGTGTCATCTCGGGAGGCACCGTCACCCAACCGTTAATATTGCGATCAAACACCGCCGCGCGACTTTCTTCGTAGCCCATATGCACATCTTCTAACCAGTTGAGATCCTTCCATCCCATTGTTTCGATATAGGACTTCAAAAACGGCGTTAGCTTATCGTAATCCGGGACCAGATTGACGTCGTAGCGATACCCGATGTGCTGCCCTATTGTTTGCTCACGCTCAGAATCAAGTCCATCACCCTTGATGAAATGATCAATATCTTTCTCGTATGCCATTACGCTCTCCTTAAAACCGGGTCATATCGGGGCGACCGACTGTGTGCTGTGAGCCCGCCAGCGGGACCTGAGCCAGGGCCGAAGCCTCCATCGTTAGAGCGGCAAGGTCTTCAGGCTCTAATGAATGCACATTGGTCTTGCCGCAGGCCCGCGCCAACATCTGACACTCAATAGTCAGTGTATGCAGGAAGTTATACACCCGCTCGGCGGCATCGTCAGGATTCAGCCGTTTGCGCAACTCAGGATCCTGCGTGGTGATGCCGACTGGGCAACGGCCGGTATGGCAGTGATAACAATAGCCCGCTTCCACACCCATTTCTTTTTCATAATCGGCTTCGGGGATATCTTTGTTGCAGTTCAGTGCCATCATGGCTGAGTGTCCGATTGCGATTGCATCCGCACCAAGGGCTAAGGCCTTTGCCACATCTCCACCATTGCGGATACCGCCGGCATAGACCAGCGAGATTTCGCCGGATTTACCGACATCGTCGAGCGCTTGCCGGGCCTGGCGGATCGCGGCTATGCCAGGCACGCCGGTCTCTTCGGTTGCCAGATGCGGTCCCGCACCAGTTCCCCCTTCCATCCCATCCATATAGATAGAATCTGGGTCAGTCTTGGCTGCCATACGCACATCGTCATAAACTCGCGCTGCGCCTAATTTCAGCTGGATAGGAATTTCCCAGTTGGTGGCTTCTCGAATTTCCTGAATCTTAAGCGACAGATCGTCTGGGCCCAGCCAATCTGGGTGGCGAGCTGGTGAACGTTGGTCTATTCCAGCGGGAAGCGAGCGCATCTCTGCCACTTGATCAGTGACTTTTTGTCCCATCAGATGGCCACCCAAACCAACTTTACAACCCTGGCCAATAAAGAATTCACATCCATCGGCCAAACGAAGATGGTGTGGATTAAACCCGTAGCGGGACTGGATACACTGGTAGAACCATTTCTCGGAATAGCGCCGCTCATCAGGAATCATGCCGCCCTCTCCCGAGCAAGTCGCGGTACCGGCCATAGTGGCGCCGCGGGCTAGCGCAGTCTTAGCCTCATAGGACAAGGCGCCAAAACTCATACCGGTAATATAGATGGGAATATCCAACTCCAATGGCCGTTTAGCACGAGGTCCAATAATCGTTTTAGTCAGGCATTTCTCTCGATAGCCTTCGATGACAAAACGGGTCAACGTGCCGGGCAAAAAGGTCAGGTCATCCCAGCTGGGAATCTTTTTGAAAAGTGAAAACCCCCGCATCCGGTAACGACCAAGTTCCGCTTTAATGTGAATATCATCCATCACCTCTGGCGGAAACATGAAACTGTGGCCGATGAGATCCCTATTTCTTTTAGATGTCATAATCTTTCCTCGTGCTGCAATTTACAGAACCAATTTCTTCTCAGTCGGCTCAAGGTTGTCGTAGTTCCACAATTGTTTTCCTGAAACAATCTTGGTCATATTTTCCACCCCGTTCGCTGCCTCCAGGCCATACTGGCTCAGTTTGCGCGAAAGCCAGTGGCACTCGAGGTCAGTCATCTCACCCTCAACCGCATCAACGCCAAGATCAGTAATCTTTCCACCAACATAGATTGTGCCGTCATACATGGAATCGCCAAGATTCTTGCCCGCGTCGCCCAGCACGACCATACGGCCACGCTGCATCATGAAGCCGGAAAACGCCCCCGTCCGGCCACCTACAATAATGGTTCCACCTTTTTGGTCAATGCCTGTCCGACTGCCTACATCTCCCTTACAGACCAGGTCACCGCCACGGATGGCGGCGCCAAATGTCGACCCCGCGTTCTTTTCAATAACGACCTGGCCCGCCATCATGTTCTCAGCACACGACCAGCCGACACGGCCACTGATCGTCACATTAGGGCCGTCAAGCAGCCCACAACCAAAATATCCCAGGCTACCCTCAAAATGAAGATTCAACCGACTGAGGATGCAGACTCCCAAAGAATGCTTTGCCCCCGGGTTGGCCACTACGATCGTGCCATAACCCTCGGACATCAGTCGCCGTATTTCCTGATTAACCTGCCGCTGATCGAGCGGTTCGGCGTCAATTTCAGCGGTCCGTGAGAAGTCGACTTCAGAGGCCCAGGGGTAGACGAGGTTATCGGATTCTTCAGCCGAAAAGACTGTCTGCTGAGTGCGCCCAGTTAACTCCTCGGTGTGCATCCCCAATTCATGGGACTCGTGCGTGCGGTCTAGCTCTGCCATACCATCACCTCTCCTTCATAAGGGTCATAAGTATCAATTTCGTGCGGAAAGACGCTACGGATTGCGACTTCCTCCGAGGCTAAGGCAACGAATTCGTCGCTTTCGTAAAGTACCATTGGCTTGGCGGCCATCACGTCTTTTGCCATGCCCAGTGTGTCTGCGGTCGCCACTACGTAAGTAAATACACCATCGAGTTCACCTACGGAACGATTCATGGCAGCTTCAAGATCATCGCCACAGTTCATGCGATCAGCGATGTAAACAGCGATCAACTCGGAGTCGCAATTGGACATGAAACGGTGGCCACCGCGTTCGAGCTTGCGCCGGAAGGCCCAGTAATTCGTTAACTGGCCATTGTGGACCACCGCGATGTCATTGAACGGATATGCCCAATAGGGGTGGGCCGATCGAATATCGACATCGGACTCGGTTGCCATACGAGTGTGACCAATCGCATGCGTGCCCTGGAAGGCGCCCAAGTCATACTGACCCGACACGGTAGTTGCATCACCGAGATCTTTGACCAGTTCCAACGCATTACCTATGGACAGAATTTCCGCGCCCTCCACATCCTCAACATAATCCGCCAGCTTTTTCATGTCGCCGTCGTACGAGATTAAGTAGCGGTAGGCATACTCGGTAGCGTCATCATCTTGCACCTTACGCGCCCCCAACTCGCCAAGTCGGCGGTCTACTTCAGCTTTGCGCTCCTTGACCTGATCACGAATTTTGAAGCCTTTACGCATATCTTCCTGTTCAGCGACCTTAAACCGCAAAATATATTCGCCGTCGCGGGGATTGCCATACAGTGCAAATCCCGTTGAGTCTGGGCCGCGGTGCTTAAGAGACTGCAGCATGGCCGTAAGCTCGCTGCCGATATCACTGCTCTTTCCCCTGTGTATTAAACCGGCTATCCCGCACATAGAACTGTGCCCTCCATTACTTGAATTAGTGAAACAGACTTTGACAGGTCGCGGGCCGCACTTAGCCTCCCGCCTCGGCCCGGCGTGCCGGTCAGGGCAGGCAGTCCAGATAGGTCTCCATATCCCACTCGGTTGTGGTATGCATAAAGCGCTCCCACTCGTCGCGTTTGTAATGCTCGAATACCCTGAACATTTCACCAGGCATCGATGACTTAATAACCTCGTCATTGCGTAATTCTTCCAGAGCCTCGCCCAGCGACATCGGCAATTTCTTGACTTCTTTACCCGCGTCAATAGCCTCATAGATATTGCGTTCTTCTGCCTCACCAGGATCCAGATCGTTATCGATACCGTCGTCGAAAGCTTTTAGCAGCGCAGAACCCATCAGGTAAGGATTCACCATCGAATCAACCGAACGGTACTCAAATCGGCCTGGTGCAGATACGCGTAATGCACAGGTACGGTTCTGATAGCCCCAGTCAGCGAAGATTGGCGCCCAGAAACCTGTATCCCAAAGACGGCGGTAGGAATTAACCGTCGAAGAACCGATCGAAGTCAGTGCACTCAGGTGTTTGATAACACCACCGATAGACTGCAACCCAATTCGGCCAGGAGCGCGCTCGTCAATCGATGGATCGGGCATGAAGGTATTCTCACCACCGACCCGGTAGCTAAAAGACCCTTCCATACCAGGTAAGGAATCAAACCCGAGCGTGTTGACCACATCTTCACCGCCGCGCCATAACGACATATTATGGTGACAACCATTCGCTGAAACCCCCATGAATGGTTTCGCCATGAAACAGGCGATCAAGTTATCCTCACGAGCAACCTGCGCACAGATCTGGCGGTAAGTGGTCAGCCGATCCGCATTACGCAGCACATCATCGAACTGAGTATTCAACTCGAGCTGTCCGGGCGCATCTTCGTGATCGCCCTGGATGATATCGAGGCCCATTTGTTGCGAGTACTCTATAACCTTCATAAAAGTAGGACGAAGCTCTTCAAACTGATCAATATGATAGCAATTGGGTTTGGTCACCCCACCGTTTGGCTTGCCGTCATCGCCGCGCTTCAACCACATCATCTCAGGCTCAGTGCCGCAGCGCATATCCAGTCCATGCTTATCCTGGAATGCATTGTGAATACGGCGTAAATTACCACGGCAATCCGAAGTTAATGCGCCACCCGGATTCTCGCGCTCCTCGCGATTGCGAAACAGGGTACAAAATACACGCCCGACCCGCTTGTCCCAAGGCAATTGACAAAAGGTTTCGGGGTCCGCAATACCAACAAGCTCAGAGGATTCAGGGCCATAACCAATATAGTTACCATGGCGATCAACAAACAGATTTGCGGTTGACCCATAAACCAGCTGGAACCCTTTTTCGGCGAGGCGCTCCCAATGTGCGGACGGAATACCCTTGCCGACGATGCGTCCAGTGACCGAAACGAACTGGTAATAGATATAGTCGACACCGGTTTCTTTAATTTTTTCGCTGACCTGTCTGACGAGGTCGTCCCGTCCTGGCTGCGCTACATGGGCTTCTAAGTCGGTCATTTGTACTCTCCTCTTGTTTCAGCTTTTCAGATTTCTGTTTAAGGGCGTAGGCTTGCCTGCATTCATGCTTGATCGTTAGCGGGTCAACTCCATGGGAAAGGGCTGTTTGAAACCGGATGCAATTTTCCTTCCTCGTACCGCGAGAATCGAAACGGTGTCATCAACACACTGGGGTTACCGGTGATTTCTTCCGCTACCAACTTGCCAACGCCCAACATTTTGTAACCATGGTTGGAATCGGCAATGACATAGCAGTTCTCGCAATACACATCAAAGACTGGAAAACTGTCTGGGGTAAAGGCTCCGATTCCGCCCGAGGGCTCATCCTTGTACTTCGGCGTTTGGCCCTCGAAGCGTTTTTGGCAATGGGCCAACGCTGAGCACCACATATGGGCGAACTCGGGTCCAACCACAAAATCCGGAGACTTCGGCCCATAGGGGTCAACCGCGACCTTGTCCGGATCAGTCGGCACCTTAAATGGCGCGGCACCGCCCTGGATGCCATTAAAGTGAAAATCTGGCTTGTAGTAGATACCCCACATCTCGTCGGTAATCAATGAGCCGTCAACATCAGAGATCAGTGGTGCGTCAGAGTCTACGTGGATAACCGGCGGCATCTCGCCATCGTTGGTCCGCTGCATCTTCGGGTCCACCCCCAAGGTGCCCTCTTGCAACGACCAATAAACCCACATTGGAATGTGATCATGCATTGCACCGTCGGCGCCTTTGATGCGGACCTCTCGCGGCAAATCAAGCATTTCCCAAAAGCTCTTTACCCAAGGCCCAGCGGCAATAACCACGAAGTCAGTTTCAATGCGGCCACGGTCTGTGATAACGACGCTGATTGCCCCACTGCCACTCGTGCGCTCAAATCCTGTCACGGTGACACCAGTCAAAATTCTTACGCCTTCGCTCTCGGCCTTGCCGGCCAAACCATACATGGCCTTGGTGTTATTGGAGTAGCCACCGGGTTTCTCATGCAGCACCGAGGTAATTCCCTGGGCCTGCCAATCGTCAAACAGCCCTTTCATGTACTCAGTCGACTCTTTGGCGCCATCCACAAAAACGGACTCGTAACCAATTGCTTCTTGTTGTTCTGCAATACTGGAAACGTCTTCGCGCATCACCTCTGGACTGATCTGCATATAACCCACAGGGTGGTAACTGTATGCCTCGGTATCGCTTTCCCAGACACTGACGCTATGGGCCATCAGTTCGCGCATGGCAGGTTGGAAATAGTTGTTCCGCACCACACCACAGGCAATCCCGGAGGCTCCGGCTGCTATCGATGTCTTGTCGAGGACCAGAATGTCCGCACCGCTGCCTTTGCCTTTACGCCGTAACTCCAGCGCAAGATGGTACGCCGTGCTTAAGCCATGAATGCCGGCACCAACAATTACATACTTTGTGCTCTGTGGAAATGCCATTAACGGGTTTCTCCTTACCTTATCGACCTTGAGCACAGACGAAGTTTTTCAGCGCCTGTGAGAGTCGTCTTTAGCGGTCTTTAGCGGTCTTTATCTACTTGGTATGTGTTTAAACCAATACGATACCTTTTTTAAACCAACACTTTAGTGATTGAACAATAATTCGATTGGTGTCCCGAAGTCAAGGTATTCTGCCTAGTGAGTGTTTGCATTTACAACCAAAGGCTGTCATAGTTTTCACCGAATACGTACCTTTAGGAAATAATTGGTTCAATACTGTTGTCCAACCACAAGGGGCAAGGCCAAATGAGCGAACCGACACAAATGGGTAAGGAGGTGCGCGACGACCTACCCCCATTACCAGAAGCCGCTTCGGTTGGTGGTTCGGCCGGTATTGCAGCTAAATTGCGTCGTGCGATAGCTGCCGGGGACTACTCGTTCAACGAACGCCTCCCGGCCGAACGCGAACTCGCTGAACTGTTCCGCACTTCCAGAGGGACGGTGCGGGAGGCGTTGCGGCGCCTGCAGGAGTTGGGAATGGTTGATCGCCAGGTCGGCAGTGGCACATTTGTCACCTATCGGGAGTTTTCTGAGCACACCGAAATTGCTGACGTTACCAGTCCTTTGGAGTTAATCGACGTACGCTTAGGGATTGAGCCGCAGATGGTCCGACTTGCGGTAGCAAACGCAACAGCCATGGACCTTGAACATATGCGCAAAGCGCTGGTCCGCGCCGAATTATCCTCGGGCGATTCTGAGGCTTTCTCCCAAGCTGATGCCGAATTTCATCTCGCGCTGGCCGAATGCTCGCGAAACCGACTCATCATATGGCTTTACCAACTGGTCAATGAAACCCGCAGTCATGCCCAGTGGACCGCAATGAAAGAGTCCATCCTAGTCCCCGAAAGGATTGCGCAGTACAACGCGCAGCACCGACATCTTTACAACATGATTGCAAACCGTAATCTCGACGCGGCTGTCGATACGATCTACGAGCACCTGGACAAAGCCCGCCAGGACCTGGTCGGCGTCCATAACCGCGGCAGATCAAACTAGGCTCGCGACTAAGTTTCCTCGAACTGCGCTTGATCCCATTGAGGCTTAAAGCCAAGGATTGTAATTTCAGGCGGTAATCGTGGATTAAACAGCTTGTTGTGCCAGTAGGTTGCTTGATACACGACACTATCCTTATCAATTTCTCTGACTGAACATTCCATCTTGAAGCGCGACCCAAACTGCTGAAAATCCAGTATGCAAGACTTGTGGACACGCAACGCTTTTGCCAGCAGCCCGCCAGCGCTGAATAGCGCTGTCATTTCATCGGAAAATTCTTGTGACTTCTGGTAGTAGGTCGCGGACAGGAACTTGACCGCAGCGCTATAACGATCAGCTGGGTCGTAGGTTTTGACAGCCATATGCCGGAACTCCGCCGCATCGTTCACAGCATCCATGTGCAGCAATAAGACGATGACTGGGCCCGAGTCATGAGCGTCATCCGCAAACGACAGGTGCGGCTGCATGCCGGACGTCGGCTTACCCCCGCCAACCCGCATTGCCCGCTGGCGAAGTAGGCACTGCCATGCCAGAAATTTCTTTTTCAAATCGTCTGCTTGGGTATTCATATTACTTTCCAGTGTGCCAATCATGCCTTTGTTCTGCAAGCCCGCACCCCAGTTAACCGCCAGATATTTTGATCTCCCCTATAGACCGACTGCCCGTTAGACTACGCCTTTTCTTCAAACCGATTTAATAGTTTGCCCAAGTCATCGTTCTTTATCGATATTGACGGGGTCCTTTACGGCGGTAGCGCGCCCGTAGCCAAGGGCCCTGGTGTGCTCAACTATCTGCGCAAGCGCGGTTTTGGGTTTCTACTGGTCACTAATACCTCGCGGATGTCCCAGGGCCAGATCCGAGAAAAATTGACGGACCTGGGCTACCAGATAGACCTCAACGAGATTTTTCCAGTGTCGCTAGCGGCTGTCGAACATCTCAGCAGTCGTTTTGGTCACGCCCGTTGCTTTCTGATTGGTGATCCCAGTCTTGAGATGTTACTGACAGATTCCGGCCATAGCGTAGTTCGCCATGAGACGCCAGTTGATGCCG
>CAUZJT010000060.1:0-15288 GCA_963580215.1 Gammaproteobacteria bacterium | reverse complement strand
GCGAGTCTGCAATTCCGGACCAATCCGTGGTCGTATGCACCTTAACCGGTCACGGGCTTAAAGATCCAGATGCGGCCATTAGTCAAAGCCCGGAACCCCTGCGGGTCGCGCCGACACTGGGCGCAGTGCGGGATGCTATCCTTCGCTAACAAGATCGGTTTTTCGGTTAATAATGGTTAATGATGTAGTACGGCTCGCAAGGAGGCCTTTATGCACGGGGGCAATGTTCTGGTTTTTGATATCGAGACAGTCCCCGATGTAAAGGGCGGTAGACAGTTACTTAATCTTAAAGGCCTTAGTGACGAGGACGTTGCCCTGGCCATGCGAACAGTTCGTATACAAAAAACGGGAAAGACAGACTTTCTCTCTCATTTCCAACACCAAATAGTCGCAATATCAGCCGTATTGGTCAGCAACGACAGCCTTAAGGTGTGGTCCCTGGGTAATCCTGCTTCAGGGGAAAAAGAATTATTGGAACGGTTTTTCGATGGGATAGAAAAATTTTCTCCAGTGCTTGTGAGTTGGAATGGCAACGGTTTCGACCTCCCGGTCATCCATTACCGTGCTTTAAAACATGGTGTTGCATCAGCGCGATACTGGGACAACGGCAATATTGATCGAGAATTTCGTTGGAATAACTACCTCAGTCGATTTCATGCCCGGCATCTTGATCTGATGGACGTCCTATCCGGGTATCAGCCAAGGGCCTTTGTTTCCCTCGATGAGTTGGCGGTGAATCTTGGTTTCCCCGGAAAGATGGGGATGAGTGGCGCTCAGGTCTGGGAAAGCTTCTGCTCCGGGCAAATTGTTGCAATACGAGACTACTGTGAAACTGACGTCTTGAACACCTACCTGGTGTATCTGCGGTTTCAGCAGATTCGCGGCGTTCTTAATCAAAACGAATTAGAGCGCGAGCAAAACCGCCTGCGAGATTTTCTTGCGGACAGTAGCAGACCCCACCTAGTTGAGTTCCTTGCGCGCTGGCCGGCCTTGGGTAGTGTCAGTTAATCAGATCGCCCCTTTTCAGGCGGTGGTCGAGTCTTTAAGCCACGATGGTCGAGGGGTCGCCCGGGTGGAGGGTAAAGTGTGGTTTGTTGAAGGAGCACTTCCGGGTGAGACTGTCATCGTTCGGCCCACCAAAATTAGACGTTCTTTCTCGGTAGGGATCGTTGATAAAATAATCGTCCAATCAAAGAATCGGACAAAGGCACCTTGTCAATATTTTGGGACCTGTGGCGGCTGTGCCTTACAACACCTTGAGCATAGTGCTCAATTAACCTTTAAGCGCCAGACCCTCCTTGATGCGCTGGGAAAGGCCGGCGTTGATCCAGTGGCGGTAACAAA
The DNA here is from genome assembly GCA_963580215.1 of Gammaproteobacteria bacterium. Taxonomy (GTDB): domain Bacteria; phylum Pseudomonadota; class Gammaproteobacteria; order Arenicellales; family UBA868; genus UBA868. Next base: position 13,944 of record CAUZJT010000060.1, on the reverse strand, counting down.
TCCCATTGGGGCTACGCCGTGGGGCTATCGCCGGAAGGCACGACTCAGCGTCCGTTTTGTACCGAAGAAGGGTGGAATTCTGGTTGGCTTCCGTGAGCGAAATAATAAGTATGTCATACCGCTGGCGGAGTGCCTGGTAATCGATCCTTCAGTTAACCGGGTTCTTGCGACACTACCAAGCCTTTTGCACGGGATGAGTGCACCTGATCGATTCCCACAAATCGAAATGGCCGTGGGGGATAACGCAACCGCACTGGTCTTTCAACACCTCGAACCCTTAACGACTGGAGACAGTTACCGTCTGGAACAGTTTGCTCGTGAAAACAACCTACTGGTCTACACCCAAAGTGGGGGCTCAGGTTCGGTTGAAGCGATCTTTCCAGGTCAACCCGTGCTTTTAGATTACGCTTTGCCTGAGTTCTCAATCTCGGTCGGTTTTTCGCCGACCGATTTCATTCAGGTTAATCGGCTGGTTAACCAAGCGCTGGTGGGGATGGTTATTGATTGGCTGGACATTAGACCCACGGATTCGGTGCTAGATCTATTTTGCGGATTGGGTAACTTTTCGCTACCGGCAACCCGCGGGGCAAAGAGGGTTCTCGGGGTAGACCAAAGCCCAAGCTTGATCTCGCGAGCTCGTGATAACGCTCACCAAAATGACATCTCTAACGCCGCCTTTGAGTGCCGTAACCTTTTTAGCAAGGATTTGGAGATCTGGAATCCAGGACAATTCTCAAAGGTCATCGTTGACCCTCCGAGAAGTGGAGCCCTAGAGTTATTGAACTTTGTCAACGAGCGGGTTAAGCCGCGTTTTCTCGCTTATGTATCCTGTGATCCAGCAACGCTGGCGCGAGATGCCGCATCTCTTACCAAATCTGGGGCCTACCGGCTAGTGAAACTGGGGCTGGCCGATATGTTTCCACATACCGCTCACATAGAATCTGTCGCCCTGTTTCACCGGTGTGCAGAACCCGTTTTGGGTACAAAATAAAGATCGTACGTCCCGGTCAACCTTCGGTGCCGGTTTTGCCCGACTCCGCCGAAGCAGGCGCCACCGAAGCAGGCGCCACCGAAGCAGGCGCCACCGAAGCAGGCGCCACCGAAGCAGGCGCCTGCGATGAGTCAGTACTACTCTTCGATGCCCGCTCCTGTTGTTGGCTGCGAGAATTAGGGCGTTGGCCTTGCCCTCCAGAACGACCTCTACCTCCGCGCGATCGGCGCTGACCAGATTTTTGACCTGAGGTTGAACTCGAGGCATTAGCTGCGTCACTTTGGGGGTTGCGGTCGGTATTAGCCTGTCCCTGTCCCTGTCCCTGGGTGTTTTGGTTGCGGCCTCCTTCTGAGCCTTCTTTTCGTTCCTGGCGTTGGCCATCTCTACGCGCTCCACCTCCAGGACGCCGACCACGAGAGCGATTTTGGTTTGGTCTACCCCGTCGTTGCGGCGGCCTTTCCGGTTTCTTCTCAGGCTCTGGGGTCTCGGCAGTCTTTGTAAGTCGGTTCCAGATTCGTGTTAATAAGCCTAAACCATCCGGCTTGACGTTATCTGGAGCGCTACTAGGAACTGGCGGTGGAGGTGTATCTATCTGATCTATATTTACGGCCGGTCGAGTCTTTTTATGCGTCAGCGAATATTCCAACTCCTTATCACTAGCCGGTGTAATCCGAATTTTATGACTTTCAAGTGTGTTACCGGTCGCATCGATATCCTCGCTACGCAATCGTTGAATATTAAACTGAGAGCCGTGCAAATCGGGTGAGGGAATAAGAACTATGCGTGTGCCTAAGCGTGACTCAACCTGGTTGACCTCGTGACGTTTTTCGTTGAGCAAGAACGTGGCAATATCAACCGGTAATTCGGCAAGTACAGCCTCGGTATTCTCTTTAAGCGCCTCTTCCTCAAGGATTCTCAAGAAACTCAGCGCCGACGAAGTGACATGCCGCACTTGCCCTGTACCGTCACACAGCAGGCAAACACCATAATTTGACTCACTAATTGAAGAGCGCAAGCGTTGGCGAGACATCTCAAGCAGGCCGAATCGAGAAATATGCCCGACCTGAATGCGAGCCCGATCGTTGTGCACTGCCTCTTCAAGGCGTGTCTCGACTGTTTTTTTGTTTCGGGCAGAGGTCATGTCTATCAGATCAATCACGAGGAGTCCGCCTAGATCACGAATTCGCATCTGCCGGGCCAGTTCATCGACGGCCTCAAGATTGGTTTGAAGCGCTGTCTCTTCGATATCGGCTCCTTTGGTCGCACGGGCCGAGTTCACGTCTATCGAGATGAGCGCTTCAGTATGATCAATGACAAGTGCCCCGCCGGAAGGCAGTTTGACTGTACGAGCGTACGCATTTTCAATTTGGTGTTCGATTTGAAACCGGGAAAATAATGGTACTGAATCCTCATACAATTTAAGTTTCGAGACATTTTGCGGCATAACCTGTTCCATGAACCGCGATGCTCTATCAAAAACCGACGCCTCATCAACTAAAATCTCCTGAATATCGGTCCGCAGGTGATCCCTGATAGTTCGAACGATCAAATTGCTCTCTTGGTAGACAAGAAAAGGTGAGGATTTACTCGAGGTCGCCTCCTCGATGACGCCCCAGAGTTGCATCAGGAAGTTAAGATCCCATTGGAGCTCTTCGGGATTCTTGCCGATGCCCGCCGTTCTGGCGATGAGTGAGTGCTCAGTGGGCACTTCAAGCCCCATCATGGCATCCCGCAAGTCGGCACGCTCGGGACCATCGATTCGTCGAGAGATTCCACCGCCTTTTGGGTTGTTCGGCATCAAGACCAGGTAACGGCCGGCAAGGCTGATAAAGGTCGTCAGCGCGGCACCTTTGGTTCCACGCTCATCTTTTTCGACCTGAACCAGCAACTCTTGCCCCTCTTCAATGACATCCTTGATACGAACTTGCGCCATTGGAGTCGCGGGGGAGAAATTGCGAAAGTCCGACCGAGAGATTTCCTTCAAAGGCAAAAAACCCTGGCGCTCGGTTCCATAGTCAACAAAGGCGGCCTCAAGGCTAGGTTCGACGCGGGTTACCCGGCCTTGGTAAATATTTCCTTTGCGTTGTGAGTGCAACGCGGATTCGATATCTAAATCTACAAGTTTCTGTCCATCGACAATGGCCACACGCAGTTCTTCAGCATGGGTGGCATTAAATAGCATTCGTTTCATTTTCGTGTTCCGTTTTGCCCCAAAGGCGCCCATTGTGGTTACTGACTCGTGGCCAGGTTGACTTGGGGGCGTTGTTTATTTTTCCCTCTGGAGCAGGGAAGTACGGGCGAAACACAGGGCGGGCGAACGAATAAGGAGGAAACGACAGGAAAATAGTGGGCATTCGACAACGGAATCGATCCTGAATCGACAGAAGAATCGCTATAGCAACACGGATTTCCTGTCGGGCGGTTTAAATCATCGCCGGGACTAATTCCATCTAGGCCTCTTTCACTCCTGAGGCAGGTCGCTCGTGTTAGCCCCGTCGACGACGGGGCCTTTAACCCACTTTACTTGGCCCGCGTGTTGTCACGCGGACGATATCCTGTTCGTTACATCAGCGCCCAAATCTATCTTTGGGCCGCCTTCCTCACCGCAGCATCTGGGGGCTGTTGCGCCATGCGGGTGTGTCCTAAAATACGACCACACCCAGGCTGGTTGTGGGCAGCCCTTGTCCGACTCCCCGGCCCCGCGAGTGCATTTGCACTGCGCCTTTGCCACACTGGCGTACTTCTGCTCTACAGAAGAGGGTGGTATTCTAGTTAAAACCTGTCGTTTTTTCAATTAGATAATGAGCGAACTACATCCGACGCAACCGCAGCGGCCGAAAATGCCCGCGCAAACCCTTACAGTGACAAAAATGGAGTCAGGGCAACGCCTCGATAATTACTTGCTCAAGCACCTCAAGGGTGTTCCTCGAACTCATATCTATCGGATCGTGCGAGATGGGCAGGTTCGGGTTAATGGTGGTCGAGTGCGGCCATTCGTCCGACTCTCCTTGGATGATCGGGTTCGTATACCCCCACTTCGACGGCCAGAGCCCGGGGTTGACGCTAGTGATCAAAATCTGCTTGATCTAACAGAGGCCATCCTTTACGAAGATGAATATCTTCTGGTCCTTAACAAGCCTGCTGGAGTCGCCGTCCATGGTGGTACTGGCCTTCGAGGCGGGCTGATCGAGTTCATGCGCACCCAGTCTAAGGATCATCTAGAGTTGATCCATCGACTGGATAAGGATACGTCAGGTGCACTGATGTTGGCTAAAGATTCCCAAACGCTTCGAGCCATGCACGCGGTTTTACGCCAACCAGAACGTGGCGCTGGGATAAAGAAGACCTACCGGGCGTTACTCGTTGGACGCTGGCACGGCGGAAAACGCGAATTGAAACACCGCCTGCAAACAGTTCGAGGTCCCGGCCAGATTAAGCGGTCCGAAGTAAGTTCCGAGGGCCGAGAGGCTCATAGTATTTTCAGTCCGGTTACCCAGTTTCTTGAGCACATACTGATGGATGTCGAGATCAAGACGGGGCGACTGCACCAGGTTCGAGTGCATGCTCAAGCCATTGGCCTTCCGGTGGCTGGAGACCGCATCTACGGTACCGCCGATGCGAACCGGCATATTCGTAAATTCGGTTTAACCCGGCAGTTTTTGCATGCTGATCGGCTGGTTTTTCAACATCCAATCGAAAAACGTCAGCTGGACGTACATGCGCCGCTACCCAACGAGCTAGATAGCGTCCTCGGGCAGTTGCAAATACAACTCACGGACAGTCGCTCGAGTTAGCCTGTGCGGGCATATTTATGCGAGTCGACAGAGATCTCTATAGGAGGTCTTGGGCTTCGGTTCGAAGTCCAAGACAAGGATCAGACCCTGCCGGCCTTCATCATTAGACATGACCAAGGTGTGTCTGGATTTATTAACCGTTGCGCTCACCGTGAGTTAGAGCTTGATTGGTCGGCTGGACATTTTTTCGATGGCGATGGAAGGCAGATCGTTTGTGCTACCCACGGCGCCCTCTACGACCCTTCAGATGGGGCTTGCACTAGCGGACCGTGTCGCGGTCAATCGCTGACTGTACTGGCTGTACAAGAAACAGACGAAAAGATCTATCTTGTAGACCCTGTGTATTGGTTAAAATAGGCCTTTTCTAAAATTAATGTAAAACATACGGCTTTCTGCACTTTCTTGTCAGTTACGTTAGGCTTCGGTAGTGTAATTATTACCGTTTTTGTAGCGCAGAATTTTGCGAATTAGGGCTAAGAAGTTACCCAGAGTTTGGTCATGTCGACTAGCCAGGCCAGTGGCAAGCCTGCAGATGATCGTTTTACCTTTACCCTCTAAACCTTGTTTTCACCCGATCAACCGGTTAACTTGAAGCGATGATTAGTGACGAAAAACCCGAAATCGAACTGACCTATGAGCAAGAGCGACAGATTGCGCAGAAGAACAATACCTATCTGCCTAAACGTAAACTCAATCGATGGATGATCATGGGGGTGCTTCTAATGGAACTAAGCGCTGCTGCGGGTCTGTTGTACGTCGTCTATAAGATTTATACGTAAAAAATCGTCGGGTGCTGCCCAATACCTGGCACGATGCTATGTAAAATAGCGAGAACTGGCTTTGTTTTGGAAAAAGCCTAGAAGAATTCTAAAAACAGTTTCGGCTTTGTTTGTTTAAATTGTTGATAATATTACTAAATATATATCTTCCTGACTTAGAACCAAGTTAGCTCGTTTAAGCAGTCAACGGTCGTCAAGTTTTTTATGGAGCAAGACCACCCTTGAAAGAATCAGATAACGATCAGATTTCCGACGCGCCAAACCCAATCGAGTCATCGTCCCCCAAGGTTACTCCAGTGGCAAGTGAGCAAATATTGCTGACCCTGCTGGGAGAATACCGCAAAGACCGTATCTGGCGGCGCTGGTTCCGACTGGGAATTGGTGTCGTCGTCATCGGCGCAGCAACCCTATTCATTGTCTTACCCGGGGTTGAGGGTGAGGCAGTGTCGGAAACCTATACCGCAGTCGTTGAGGTATCGGGCGTTATCGGTGTTGATAACGATAGTTCTGCCTCAGTTCTTGAGGCTCAATTTGAAAAAGCTTTCTCGGCGCCAGGAACTAAAGGTGTCATTGCGCTCATCAATAGCCCCGGCGGCAGTCCCGTGCAGTCTGGCCAACTGTACCGAGCCTTGCGTCGGCTCCAGGATCAATATGCCCAAATCCCGCTTTATGCAGTAATTACTGATATTGGTGCGTCCGGCGGGTACTATGTCGCGGCGGCCGCTGAGCGAATTTTCGTGGACCCGGCCAGTATCGTTGGCTCAATAGGGGTGGTCATTAACAGTTTTGGGTTCGTTGACTCTTTGAAAAAGCTTGGGATCGAACGTAGGGCGCTAACTGCGGGAGAACACAAGGCAATGTTTGATCCATTTGCGCCGGCGCAGCCTGAAGAGCAAGGGTATCTGCAAGTCATGCTAGATACCATTCATCAGCAATTTATCCATGCGGTGAAGATCGGGAGGGGGGGTCGACTGAGCGAGGATTCCGAGGTTTTTTCTGGGAGGGTTTGGACAGGTGAGCAAGCCATTTCAATTGGCCTTGCCGATGGGTTCGGGTCTGCCCGAGAGGTCGCGCGGGACGTGGTCGGCGCCTCCGAAATTGTTGATTTCTCGGCACAACCCAACTGGAAGCTAAAGCTGCTGGATCAGCTAGAGTTACGGATTATGAGCCTCTTAAAGGCGGGCACGTTTGGTAGTGACTTACGTCTTTATTGAATCTGGCTCCGGAATCACCCGGACCCCTTCCGATTCCAGCATCTGGACAAGACGAATCAAGGGTAACCCAATGAGGGCGCTGGGATCATCTCCAGTCAGACTTTCAAGCAGGGCGATGCCCAATCCATCAGCACGCAAACTACCGCAACAGCCAAAAGGTGCTTCTACATCGAGGTATGCCTCAATCTGGGGTAGCGTCAACTTCCGGAACCGAACTTTGTAAGAGATAACATCTACTTGGATGCGACCACTGGTCGAATTAAGGAGCGCAAGGCCGGTCTGCAAGGTTATCTCCCGCCCTGATGCTTCGCTCAACTGTCGAATTGCATCTTGTCGGTCGCACGGTTTCCCCTCAATTTTGTCTCCCTGGACTGCAACCTGGTCTGATCCAATAATGAGACCGCCTCGGACATCGGTTGAAATAGCCAACGCTTTCTGGGTTGCCAGCCGACTGACCAATTCTCTGGCCGTCTCGCCAGGAATCGTACTCTCGTCGATATTAGGGTGATGGACCTCAAAGGCGAGACCCAACTGACTCAGCAATTGGCGACGATAAGGGGACGAAGATGCCAAAATCAGGTCTGGCGATTGTTTTATTTTTGACACGAAACCGTTGACAAACTAAAATTATAGTCTACCAGTCAAGTCACTCTGACCGGTAAAATCCTCTCACTTCAATCAGTCAGGCCCTAGGCGTTGGCTGGGTGATCCCGTTATTCTAAACAAAGAGTAAGCTCATGGCCGTACAAAAAAATAGAAAGACCCCTTCGAAGCGCGGAATGCGCCGCTCGCACGATGGGCTCGGCAAGCAAACCTTGTCGACCGACCCAGTGTCAGGGGAACTTCACCGTCGTCACAATATCACGGCCAGCGGCTATTATCGTGGCCAAAAGGTAATTCAGGATAGCGAAGAAGCGGGGTAGACCTATCACCGCGCCTAAGGCCCGGTCTGTTTTCACCGTGACTTAAACTCAGGATCACGCGTGAGTATCAGTTTAGCTATAGATATGATGGGCGGCGATAACGGCATGGCGGCTACCGTGCCCGGCTTGGCCCAGGCATTGGCGCGCTACCCGAACCTGCGGTGCCTGCTGGTCGGCGACTCGGCCCAGATTCGCACTGCGATCAAAGATCTAAAACATATCGATCAGGTGCAAATTGTTCACGCCTCCGAATCGGTAGATATGCATGAGTCTCCTGCGGCCGCGCTTCGCTTCAAAAAAGACTCGTCTATGAGAGTCGCCATCAACTTGCTGGCAGAGGGTAAGGTAGACGCTTGTGTCAGTGCTGGAAACACCGGGGCACTGATGGCGACCGCGCGATTCGTTTTAAAGATGCTCCCCGGCATCGATCGCCCGGCGATCATCAGCGCGCTACCTAGAGCGAATGGGCACGTGCATGTTCTTGACCTTGGCGCTAACATCGACAGTTCTCCCGAAATGCTGCTGCAGTTTGGCCTTATGGGCGATAGTATGGTGCGCACGCTCGAGCAAGTTTCGAAACCAACGGTTGGGCTGCTCAATATTGGAAGTGAAGATATCAAGGGAAGCGACACAATTAAACAAACCGCTGAGCTTCTTAAGAGCAGTAATCTTAATTACGTTGGCTACGTTGAAGGCGACGATATCTTTAACGGATCTGTCGATATTGTGGTTTCAGATGGCTTTTCAGGGAATGTTGCGCTTAAAACCAGTGAGGGACTAGTTCAGATGCTTGCTGGAGTCATGCGTGAGGAGTTTCGCCGGAACATCGTTAGCAGATTATCTGCCTTGATCGCGGCACCAGTTTTGCGGTCGTTTCGGGATCGAATCGATCATCGCCGGTATAACGGCGCCATGCTGCTCGGCCTTAACGGTACTGTGGTTAAAAGTCATGGCGATGTGGACGGACTGGCATTTTTTCACGCGATTGAAGTGGCCCGTCTTGCCGTCGAGAAGGATCTCGTTTTTCATATCCGGTCAGATCTCACCGAGTCCGTAGCGCAGGGCGGCACCCCGGTGTGAAGTTTGCCCGCATTACTGGGACGGGAAGTTATCTTCCAGAGAAAATTCTCAGCAATCGGGACCTGGAGAATCTTCTCGACACTACCGACGAGTGGATTTATTCACGCAGTGGGATACGTGAACGCCATATTGCAGCGGATTCCGAATTTACTTGTGATCTTGCAGAACACGCCGCCCGCCACGCCATTGAAAGCGCCGGTCGAAAGGCGGCAGACATCGATCTCATTGTTGTAGCCACCACTACACCAGATCAGGTATTCCCCAGTACGGCTTGCCTCCTTCAGAGTCGCCTTGGAATTCATGGTTGTCCGGCGTTTGATGTCCAGGCAGTCTGCGCGGGATTCATCTATGCGTTAGATGTTGTTTACCGTCAGATTCAAACGGGCGGCAGTAAATGCGCATTGGTTGTGGGTGCGGAAACATTTTCCCGAATTCTCAACTGGCAAGATCGATCTACTTGCGTATTGTTTGGCGATGGCGCCGGCGCCATGATCGTCGAGTCGTCGGACCGGCCAGGGATTCTGTCAAGCCACCTTCATGCAGATGGAGCCTTCAAGGATCTATTGTGCGTGCCCGTTGGCGTCTCAACCGCTTATCAGGAAATTCTTGCTGGTAGGGCGTATACGGAAATGCAAGGAAAAGAAGTATTCAAGTGGGCAGTAACTGCTCTTGGAGATGCGGTCCTTGAGGCTTTACAGGCCAACGGCTGCGACCAAAGCGAAATCGACTGGCTGGTTCCCCACCAGGCAAATATTCGTATCATTCGGGCAATTGCGCGACGCCTTGATCTGAGTATGGACAAGGTCATCGTTACCATCGACCGACACGGTAATACGTCTGCTGCATCGATTCCTCTGGCATTCGACGAGGCGGTTCGCGACAATCGCATTAAACCCGGGCAGAAGATTATTTTCGAGGCATTCGGCGGAGGCTTTACCTGGGGCAGCATGCTGCTTGAGTTTTGATTAGGCTTTACTAAGGAGGCCGAACATGACAGGAGATAACGAACCGAAAGTCTGCCTAGTGACCGGGGCCAGTCGAGGTATTGGTCGCGGGATTGCGCTTGAACTTGCCGAGCTTGGCTATACGGTCGTGGGAACGGCAACCACAGAAAGCGGAGTCTCAACCTACGAGGCCTTATTGGCAGAAAATAAGGGCAAAGGCCACGGTGTGGTTCTAGATGTCACTAAGCCTGAGATGGTCCAGGAAATTGTCGCGGGGGTTGCCAGAGACTTAGGTGCAATCACAGTCCTGATTAACAATGCCGGGATCACGCGAGATAACCTATTGCTTCGGATGAAAGATGCTGAGTGGGATGAGTGTATTGACGCGAATCTGAGATCTGTATTTACGGTTTCAAAGTGTTGTCTTAGAGGAATGACCAAGGCGCGATATGGCCGCATAATTAACATTTCATCTGTGGTTGGGGCAACTGGGAATGCCGGTCAATCCAACTATGCGGCAACTAAGGCTGGGATTATCGGGTTTACTAAGTCCTTAGCTCTTGAAGTTGCCTCGAGAAGCATCACCGTCAACGCTGTTGCCCCAGGTTTTATCCAGACTGATATGACTGCCGAACTGACCGAGGAGCAAAAGAATCGTTTGTTACAGGCTATACCCCAGGGACGACTCGGCCAACCCAGCGATGTCGCTAAAGCAGTCGGTTTTCTGGCCTCCGATGCCGCTTCCTACATCACTGGCCAGGTTCTGCACGTCAACGGCGGAATGCACATGTCATCTTGAGTAATATTGTGTATCTAACTGTTTTATTGTAAGAAATTCCAGTTTTCGGCGCCTGACGCAGTTCAGTGACGTTAATGGCCACAAAGCAGGAATATTGGACTTGGGCGGGCGAATACGGTTTAATTCGCGCTCTGCACTACAGGCAACAACATTCAAAGCCCGCGTAGCCGGTATCAAACGGCGTTAGCATATAGAAACTAGGAGGTTAGTGAATCGATGAGCAGTATTGAAGAACGCGTTAAAAAAATCGTGGTTGAGCAGCTCGGCGTAAGCGAAGACCAGGTCACGGCAGACGCATCCTTTGTCGATGACCTCGGTGCCGATTCGCTTGATACGGTGGAGTTGGTTATGGCTCTTGAAGAAGAGTTTGATGCCGAAATTCCTGACGACGAAGCTGAGAAGATCACAACGGTAAAGCAGGCAGTCCAGTTCATCCAGGCCAATGCCAGCGGATAAGCACGATTGCAAGCATCCTTTTAAATTCAAAGCGAACGGCCGTCTGATGCTCTTGCCCCAGACGGCCGTGTCGTTTTATCGCGCGAAGTTATGTTGAATGCCCGCCGAGTAGTAGTCACCGGGATCGGGTGTATCTCACCGGTAGGCCTGACTGCTGGCGAGACCTGGAGCGCATTTCTGGCAGGGCATAATGGGATCGGCCCCGTAACCCAGTTCGATACCGAAAAATTGCCCGTTTCCATTGCTGGTGAGGCCACCGGGTTTAACCCGGAAACACGACTGCCCGTCAAAGATGCGCGTAGGATGGACCGGTTTATCCAGCTTGGACTATGTGCCGGCCTTGAGGCAGTCGAAGACAGTGGAGTCGACCTCGATACAACAGACCTAGATCAGATCGGAGTTTTGATTGGCGCGGGGATTGGAGGGCTTAAGACGATTGAGGATACCACTCAGACGCTTATGTCTAAGGGCGCACGAAAAGTTTCTCCTTTTTATATTCCCAGCAGCATAATCAACATGGTCTCCGGAAATCTTTCGATAATGCTCGGCCTGCGGGGCCCAAACCTCGCCATTGTCACGGCTTGCACGACCGGCACGCATTCGATTGGAGAGGCCGGCCGGATGGTGGCATTCGGCGACGCCGATCTGATGGTAGCGGGCGGCACGGAAGCTGCAATTACACCAACTTCGCTCGCCGGATTTGCCGCCGCAAAAGCCCTTAGCCGCCGTAACGAGGAGCCAAGCCAAGCGAGTCGCCCATGGGACCGCGGACGGGACGGGTTTGTAATGGGTGAAGGCGCGGGAATTCTTGTTCTTGAGTCTTTGGAACACGCCCGTGCCCGCGGGGCCCGGATATACGCGGAGCTGGTAGGTTTCGGTATGAGCGGCGATGCGCACCATATGACCCAGCCAGCCCCCGGTGGGGATGGCGCCGCCAGGTGTATGGTGAACGCACTTAAAAACGCAGAGCTCAACCCAGAGGACGTTGATTACGTCAATGCTCACGGGACTTCAACGCCACTTGGCGACCTTGCTGAGACCATAGCACTGAAAAAGACTTTTGGAAGCCATGCTCCCAACCTGAGGGTGAGTTCTAATAAGTCGATGATCGGCCATTTGCTAGGCGCAGCTGGCGGCGTTGAAGCGGTGTCCACTGTGCTTAGCCTTCATCACCAGGCGCTTCCGCCTACTATCAATCTGACCGACCCAGACCCGGACTGTGATCTGGATTACGTTGCCAATGAGGCTCGCCAGACCACGACCCGCACAGCCATATCAAACTCTTTCGGCTTTGGTGGCACCAACGGAACGCTTGTGTTCGCGGCGTTTTCAGAGTAACTCGTCTCCGGCTGTAGCGTTTTGAGTAATCAAGGCCCCTCCGGCGATACCGCTCGACCCCGGTGGATATTTCGGGCCCTTGTAACAGTCTTCACTGGCGTTTTCCTATGTTGCGCAGGCGCTTTGTTACTCTATCTTCACCAGAGTATACGAATCCCGTCCGATGCTCCCCGGCAATTCCTTGTAGTCGAGCCGGGCACAGGTCTTTACGATTTTGCGGGTTTATTAGTCAAACAAGAGCTTGCGCGGGAAAAATGGCCCGTTGTGGCGTGGGCGATCTTAAGCGGGACGGCTAATTCTCTGAAATCTGGGGAGTATCAAATCGAGCCCCACGAATCGCCGGCCCGTATTCTTGGGAGAGTCAGTCGTGGGGATATTTACCAGCACAGGATCACCCTTTTGGAGGGGTGGAGCTACCAGCAGCTAATTGGCAAACTTAGACAGCAAACTAAGCTGTCCCAGAAATTGGCCTCACTTACGCCCGGGCAATTTCGTGAGAAACTCTCTTTGACGGCAAGCTCGCCTGAAGGACTTTTTTTTCCGGATACCTATTTTTTCATCATGGGCGAGTCCGATCTGGACCTTCTTGACCGAGCAGCACGCAAAATGGAACAGATCCTAAAGGAGGTGTGGGCCTTGCGGGCATCAGATATCACGCTAGATACGTCGTACCAGGCTTTAATTCTTGCGTCGATCATCCAAAAGGAAGCTATGCGGTCATCAGAGATGCCAAGGATCAGCGCGGTCTTCCATAATCGCCTTAAACGAAAAATGCGTTTGCAGGCAGACCCGACAGTGATTTACGGTCTGGGCGATGCCCTCAAAGGCCCTTTGAAACGTAGTCACCTAAAGCAGGACAACCCGTACAATACCTATACCAGGGCAGGACTCACGCCAGGACCCATTTCCATGCCCAGCCGGGCGGCGCTGGAAGCTGCCGTAAGGCCGTTAACAACTCAGGAGTTGTATTTTGTCGCCAAAGGTGATGGTACGCACCAGTTTTCCAATACCCTTAAAGAACATAATGCTGCCGTTCGCCAGTTTCGGAACTAGGCAAAATATCAATATTTTGTTCCTGCGAAATTGACCGGAAAACTCATCAGTTTCGAGGGGGGAGACGGGGCAGGGAAGAGCACCCAATTGTTGCTTTTATCCGAGGATCTTAAGGCTTTGGGGATGCGTGTGGTTTTAACCAGAGAACCCGGTGGAACCAGGCTCTCAGAACAGATTCGAAGTTGGGTGCTGCATGAATCCGATGTGCTTTGCAAACAGGCCGAACTGTTACTTATTTTCGCGGCAAGGGCGCAACATATCAGCGAGGTGATTAGGCCCGCACTCCTGCGTGACGACTGGGTGCTTTGCGATCGTTTCACCGACGCCAGTTACGCCTACCAAGGAGGGGGGCGGGGTATACCTATGAAATTTATTCAGCAGATAGAGGATGTGTCTACACAGGGTATGCGGCCCGATCTTACTTTGTTGCTGGATCTTCCTGTCATACAAGGAATTGAACGAAGTGTTGGTCGCGGCCAAGGCAGCGATAGATTTGAAGAGCAGGATCTTGAGTTTAAGCAACGCGTCCGCCAGGTCTATTTGGATCGCCAAAGTGATGAACCTGATCGGATT
>CAUZJT010000059.1:0-15315 GCA_963580215.1 Gammaproteobacteria bacterium | reverse complement strand
CGCATCCAGGATGTGACCCGCGCCCTGTGCCTTAACCGCAAAATGGTCATCGGTGCAATCCACGGCTGGGCGGTGGGTGGCGGACTCGAGTGGGTGATCAACTGCGACTTCGTCGTCATGTCGCGCGATACGCGGGTTTTCTTTCCCGAAATCTCGCTTGGTATCTTTGTCACCGGCGCTGTAACCCGTCTGCTGACACAGCAGATCGGATTGCAAAAAGCCCGGCGACTGATTCTGCTCGGCGAACAATACTCAGCGAACGACGCATCCGAACTAGGATTCGACTGGCAGGTGGTTGATCCGGACACAGTCGATGATGAAGCCCGCGCACTGGCACAGCGTATTGCAGCTTTGCCGCCGGGTCCGGTAGGTGATCTTAAGCAGGCATTGCGCGAGGCGGCCGATACTGATCTTGAGGGCGCGATGGCGATCGAAACCCAAGCCACACTTAAAGGCTTTCTTGACCCGGATTCGGCACAGCGGGCGCGCGACCGACTCGGCTGAATCAGCTGCGCACCAATTTGCCGCGGCGCAGCCGAAGCACCAGTATCAAAAGTGCCAAAGAGGCATAACTGACCGGCCACGACCAATCGCTTCGGATCATCAGCAGGTAATGCACTGCTACCAGGGCCAGCGCTATGTAGACTGTGCTGTGCAGGCGCTTCCAGTGACGACCCAATCGGCGCATCGCACCACGCGTTGAAGTCAACGCCAGTGCGAATAAGGTCAACCAGGCCGCAAAACCCAGCAACACATACGGCCGCTTTACAATCTCTTCGGCGAGCCGGGGAAAATCCCAGCCCAGCAAAAAAGAAAGAAAGAACAAGAAATGCGCGCTGGCATAGGTAAAAACCCACAGGCCTACAGCGCGCCGGTAGCGTAGCAGCGCTGGCCAATGTGCCCAACGTGCCACGCGTGGCAAAAACAACACCAGTAACAGCAGGTTGAACGTCCAGATTCCGGTTTCCCAGATCAGGGATTTTTGTGGATCGACCCCCAGCGCCCGGCCCTGCCAGGCCAGCATCAGAACAACCGCCGGGGTTGCCAAAACCAGGTGTGCGGCAAGACGAATCAACGGTACTGCTGCGCCGCTCCTGGATACAACTGCGCTACCTGGTCAGCATACCCGTTGTACGGCCTTGAGGGGATACGCTCGATCTCGCCGTCATCCCAGATGCGCCGCTCGGTTGCCTGACTCCAACGCGGATGAGAAATATCCGGGTAGACGTTGCTGAACCAGCCATACTCTTGCGGATTTTCCACATTCCAGGTTGCCATTGGGCGCTCTTCAGTGAAGGTGATACGAACAATGAACTTAGGCGATTTAAATCCGTACTTCCACGGAATCGTGATGCGAAAAGGCATACCGTTCTGGGGCAGTTCGCGATCGCCGTAAACACCAAAAGTGGCAAAGGTCAGCGGATGCATAGCCTCTTTAATAGTCAGCGCTTCCACGTAGGGCCAATCCAAGGTGCTAAAGGCCGACGCCTGGCCTGGCATCTCCTCGGGACGCAAGACACTGGTAAAGGCAACGTAACGCGCCGACGCTAACGGCTCTACCGCGCGGATGATGTCGCTCAACGGTCGGCCGTTGTAAGGAATCACCATCGACCAGGCTTCAACGCAGCGAAAATCGTAAACCCGCTCCTCAAGATGACTGAAAGGCATACCCATCAGCTCGTCTATATCAAATGTGCCGGGCTTGGCGCACAGTCCGTCGAAGCTGACCGCCCAGGGTGTCATCTGGAACGCACCGGACTCACGGTAGGGGTCAGTCTTGTTCCAGCCAAACTCGTAGGCGTTGTTGTAGTGAGTCGCCGCGTGCTTACTGGTTAACCGGTTGCCCGCATTGTGAAGAACAACTGCATCGGCCTCCGCCACGGCGGGTACTGGTGCCTTATCAGCATTTGCCTCGGACCGAGGCCAGTGTCCACCATAGCGTAGTGCTCCAAACCCTCCCAGAGTACAAAGCCCCAGCGCGCCCGCGATAAAACGCCGGCGACGGTAAGCGGTTTGGTCAGTAATACGGGTCAATTTTGATTCCACGCAAAAACGATCCCGTTATTATCGCCTGTCGCTTCAACCATGGGGGTGACAAATTGTTCATAAGGGCAAGATCAATATTGAGCGCAAGGCCTTGGAAAACAGATGTTCTGGCAGAAAAATAATGATTGCTTTATGGTTTTTGCTGGGTTAGTGTTGGTCGCAAGTGGCCGAAATATTTGGCCCTTTGACCGAATGGCTACAGGGCGAACCCCTGTAGATCTGCTGAAAGCTCTCAAAAAACGCAATCCAGTTTCTTCACTTCGCCTCCCGTATCCATTCATTTTATCCGCCCTTAGCAATGGGTTTTATCCCAGCGTCCCGGGCATTTTCCTGACCTACAAGAGACTTTTTTGATTTATGAATATCTATGTTGGAAATCTATCGTATAGCGTGACCGAGGAAGACCTTAACGCAATGTTTTCCGAGTTTGGCGACGTTACCAGTGCCAAACTCATCATGGACAGAGACACTGGCCGCTCCAAAGGATTCGCTTTTGTCGAAATGTCCGGTGAAGACGCCGGCCAAAAAGCTATTGATGAACTCAATGGTCGTGATGTCGGCGGTCGCTCATTGACTGTCAACAAAGCACGACCCCGCGAAGAACGACCCCGTGGCGGTGGCGGTGGCGGTGGCCGCGGTGGTTACGGCGGCGGCGGTGGTGGCGGTGGTGGCGGTGGCGGTGGCGGTGGTTACGGCGGTGGTGGAAACCGTTACTAAGTAATAAAACCGTTGCCCACAAGAAGAAGCGGGCGACCGCGACTTCTTGTGGGCGATCAGTTCGTCATACTCGGTGCCGGGTAGAACCTCGGCGCATGGGTGCCCTTGTTTTGTTCGCTGGAAATGACCGGCATGGCTGCTGAAACTTCGCGGTCGCGTGAGCGGCAAAAGCATTGGGCTGCGATCCTGCGTTGGCTGGGTATGGACACCCAGCCGGTAGCGAGCGCAGAGCGTGCGGTAACGATTCTGGGAAGTCTGATAGCAATGGCTATCGTCTTCACTATCAACGACCGAATGCCAGGCGGCGGCCACGTGCTCATCGTCGCTTCAACCGGCGCTTCGGTGATACTTATTTTTGCCGTGCCACACAGTCGGCTGTCCCAGCCCTGACCGGTTCTTTTCGGACACTTCATCTGCGCGATCATAGGCGTCAGCTGCGCACAGTGGCTGGGCATCGGGCCAATCTCGGCTGTGGTGGCCGTGAGTCTGTGAATGGGCGCTATGAGTATCGGGCGCTGCGTTCACCCATCGGCTGGCGCTACGGCACTGACCGCTGTCCTGGGTGGCAGCGTGATTACCGATCTTGGATGCAGCTACGTGCTAAGGCCAGTACTGATCAATATGTTGCCGCTGGTAGTCGCCGCGGTATTGATCAACCCGCCTTTTCGCTGGCGACGCTACCCGGCAAGTCTGTACTGGCAGCGCCGCAAGGCACTGCCACCCAGCGTAGACCGCTCAGATCTTGCCTATGCGCTGTCGAAAATCGACACGTTCATGGATATCAATGAAGATGATCTGCTGCGCATCTACGAGCTGGCCCGAAGCCATTCTGACAAAGAGCCGATCGTGGAAATTCAGGCCGGCCGCTGCTTCGGCAACGGAGGATTCGGCCGCAACTGGGAGGTGCGCCAAGTCAGTGCCGACTACTCGACCGATAACAGCGCACGCGTGGCTTACCAGATCATTGCTGGCACCGAAGAAGGTGGGTCAGGGGAAACCGGTCTTGATGATTTTAAGGCCTGGTCCAGTTATGCGGTCGTGCGCAACGGAGATTCGTGGAACCGGGTGTAAACCCTAAGCTGGTTGTGGCTGACGATAACCAACAGGTACTGCGCTCAGGCTGAAACACGCAGCAGATCTTCCTTGTGATCAACGTCGCGCAGCACGGCATCATCTACCATAGGCACCTCGACCACAGCTGTGGCGAGGTTGTCAAAAAGACAACGCGCGATATCGTCACCTGCGAGCTGCATTAATGCACCGAACCACTCACGCGGAAACAGTACCGGGTGACCTCGACGATCGCCAAAACAGGCGACCCGGACAGCATCTGCCGAAAAGCCCTCAAGCAAACGATTGATGTGTCTTGCGCTTACCCATGGCATATCGGCCAGGCACAGCACTATGCCATCGAGATCCGCGGGCAGTTGTGACACTCCGGCACTGATTGATGCACCCATGCCGTCGCAGTAGTGTGGGTTATATATCCAGTTAAGTGAGCGGCCGGTGAGTGCATCGCGCAACGGGGCCTGTTCGTGTCCGGTGACCACGTGCACGGTACCGACTTTGGAATCAAGGGCTGCATCAACAGCGTGAGCCGCAACCGCCTTGCCCTGCCAAGGCAACAATAACTTGTTGGGGCCTCCCGCACGCAGCGAACGACCCGCTGCCAGCA
Source organism: Gammaproteobacteria bacterium (assembly GCA_963580215.1). Taxonomy (GTDB): domain Bacteria; phylum Pseudomonadota; class Gammaproteobacteria; order Arenicellales; family UBA868; genus UBA868. The sequence continues at coordinate 10,877 of CAUZJT010000059.1, read as the reverse complement.
CCAGTGCATCGATCCGGAGTGGCGACATTATTTAGCCGTTATGCCCAATTAACATCACTCCTCCCATTTTGGATAGGCTTGCACCCGGCCAGATCTACTGACGCGGGCAAACTCGATTACACAATTATTAATTCCTGGCAGTCAACACCTGTTTGCTACAACAGCATCATCCCTTCAGCAAGAACGCACCCCTGCCTAACCAAATACCACGGGAACCTTAATCTCACAGGAAATCTGCGCAGACCACTTGCAGTGCCAGTGCTGCGTACATTGCAACGCCGGCCGGAAACGCATCCTCGTTGACCCGCATTGTGCTGGAATGGCACGGAGCAGCAGGCCCATCGGTCGGCGCGGTGCCGATAAAGGCAAAAGCCCCGGGGAAGCGCTCGAGCACGTATGAGAAATCCTCGGCCCCCATCCACGGGGTGGACATCTGCTGGTAGCGATCTTCACCAAGCACCTTGTGTGCGGCACGAGCCATGGCCTGCTCACCGCTGGCGTGATTTACCGTGGGTGGATAGCCTTTTTCGATGTCTAGCGAGACCTCCAAACCATGGGCCGCGGGAATCTGGCGGACCAGGCGCTCTATACCCTCGGCCAACCGGGCGCGGGCATTCACGGACAGCGACCGCAACGTGATGTCGAGCTCCGCAAATTGCGGAATAACATTGCTGGTGGTGCCCGCCTGGATACGGCCCACCGTTGCCACCACCGGATCAAACACATCAAAGCGCCGGGTGATAAGGGTCTGTATGGCCTGGACGACTTCGCAGGCCACAGGCACTGGATCTATCGCATTGTGCGGCATCGAACCGTGACCGCCGCGGCCTTGCAACCGAGCGAATACCGTATCGACCGCAGCAAGAATCGGGCCGGTGCGACACGCAATCATTCCAGAGGGCATCTCGGGCTCTACGTGCAATGCGTAAACAGCCTGTGGTGGACCAGCAGCATCCAGTAAACCTTCATCAAGCATAGGCTTGGCACCACCTGGGCCTTCCTCGCCTGGCTGGAACATAAAGCGCACACTGCCGGCTATACGGTCACGGTGCGCATGCAGAAGATGCGCGGCACTTGAAAGCATTGCGGTGTGGGCATCGTGACCGCAGGCGTGCATGCAACCGGCTTCGGCCGAAGCAAAGGGCAGGCCGGTATCTTCGGGCATCGGCAGTGCATCCATGTCGCCCCGCAGCAACACGGCGGGCCCAGGCTTGGCGCCGTGCAGGGTAGCCACGATTCCGCTGGTAGTCGCCGATAGTGCCAGCTCAAGATCCAGACCCTGCAGTGACTCAAGCACTGCTGCGCGAGTACGGGGCAGGTCCAGCCCGAGCTCAGGGTGACGATGGATTTCCCGGCGCAACGCAACGGTACGCTCCTGTAGCGCTTGTGCGTCCTGAAGCAGCTGTATTGGCATATTTCTCCTGGGTATCGCGTATTTTCGACAGACTCCCATTGTGCACCAGCGGACGGTGCGAAGCGCAAGAAAAATCCCCGCCAGAGGCGAGGACACGCGAAGAAGAAAACAACGCTGTTAGCGTCTCAGATTTGCTGACCAGTTGTCTGTGATCTAATTCACGGTTGACCGGCTTCAGGTGCTTTCAATAAGTGGAGCGCATCTGGATATGCTCGAACTCCAGGTCAAGTTTGTCGCTACGCTCTAATTGCTCTATCGGTATACCGATCTCGAGCAAGTCTTTAAGCATGGCGATAATCGCCTCGGGATCGTTGCTCGTTGCGGATTCGATGATTGTGGAGCTCGTATTCATGGCATGTTCCTCTTATGTGTTCTTTGCTGATATTTCAGAGCTGCATCATCTGCCGTTGGAGCATCTGTGGCAGTGATGGTTGTCACACATTCACAACCAATGCGGGGTGTAGCGGGAGGAAAAGGCGATTAAACGCCCAGATAAGTGACGGCCGTCACATTTGCCGGAATGAAAGAACTACAGCAAGGTGTTAAGAAAAGCAGCGACCCGCCGGGCAAAGCGACGGTCAGCCCAGTAGGCAAGATGGGAAGCCGGAGTCCATCCGCTGATCGGGCCACCCACATTGATCAATTCGTCACGGTGGACGACGCTGGCATAGGCCGCATTGATGGGCTTGAGCGGCCAACCCAATACATCGTCAGGATCAAAATAATTGAGCCACCGGGCATCGCCCTTGAGACGCGCAGGCAGGCGCGGCGGCGGAAAACGAATTGGCTGCACCTTCGAGCAGGCAAAAGTGAAAAGCGGAATATTGCAACCAAAGGTGATAAAGCCGGTTAACCAGTTCATACGTTCAAAGGGTGATAACTGACGGTCCGGGCGGCGTTGGCTGTCCCAGATGTAATTGGACAGAATATGCCCGCCGAACGAATGTGCCAATACCACCAGCGGTACGGCACGACCGGAAAGTTGATCGTTGTACAGAGTTGCCATGGCCTGGCGCACCCGCGCATGCACCCGATTGTAGGTTCGCGTCTCCTCGCCACCACGCCGACCACCAGAGGGCAACTGCCGATAACCGGCCCCGTCACCCAAAGCACTCAGCAGCAGGGTGCGCAAACGTCGTGCCCGCAGATCCGTAGAATCGTAGGCCGCCTGCAGATAGGCATTTTGAGCTGGGCGCAGAATATCGTCCCAGAATACCGGCTGCCAGGCCACCTGCTCGGGGTCTATGCCGATCTTCTCGAGTTGCGTGCTGACCCCATCGATCAGCTGGTCAGCAAAATCCGGGCTCTGACGGCCGATGCCATGGATGACCAGTGCGGCAAGGTTTTTTTTCATCGACAGGTGTAGCCCAACGGGCGTATCGGCAGCGCACCACACGCCCAACATACCAAGGTGCGGGGAAAATTATCGAGCACTGGGCCGTCGAGAATCACGTTTTGAACGCCATGATGCACAAACATCCAGTAAGTGTACTCGCCACCCCGCATCCAGGACAGGCACCACGACTGTCGAGCACAGGTACAATCGTGCTTGGCCTCAGTTGATCCTTCTCTATCGTTGAACCAGAACCTTTACCTGCTGCTTCGCCAGCACTTCCCAGCTGACCCCGATACCGTGTGGCTAGTGCTGCCTGGTGGGCGCTCCCTACCCTACGGCGACATTGAACCAACCACGGCGCGCTACGCCGGGGCACTGCACTCGCTGGGCGTAGGTCATGGTGATCGGGTACTGGCGCAGATCGATAAATCGCCAGAAGCCTTGTTGTTGTACCTGGCGACGCTGCGTCTGGGCGCTATCTACGTGCCTCTGAATACAGCCTACACCCCAACCGAGGTGGCCTATTTTCTGGGTGATGCTAAGCCAGGACTGTTCATCGCCCGACCTGACCGTGAAGCCACCTTGAGTGAAGCTGCCCAGGCGGCAGGTGCGACACTGCTCACCCTGGACGGGTCCGGACAAGGCAGCCTGCGCGAGCGAGTGGATCAGGCAACGCCTCTTAAAGCGGTGACAACCGTTAGTGGCGATGAGATCGCGACGATCATCTACACCTCGGGCACCACCGGGCGCTCCAAGGGCGCCATGCTCAGCCACGACAACCTGGCCAGCAACGCCATCGCCCTTCGGACCTTGTGGGGTTTTGTTAGTACCGATGTTTTGCTGCATGCCCTGCCGATCTACCACCTGCATGGGCTCTTTGTGGCCGTGCACTGTGCCATGCTGCGCGGGATTCCCATGCTGTTTCTGCCGCGCTTTGATCCGGTGCAGGTACTGACACATCTGCGATCTGCCACGGTCATGATGGGCGTGCCTACTTTCTATACACGCCTCCTGCAGACAGAGGGTTTCGATCGTGCCAGTTGTGCACATATGCGGCTTTTTATCAGTGGCTCAGCGCCACTGCTGGCACAGACCTGGCAGGCGTTTTATCAACACACCGGCCACCACATTCTGGAACGCTACGGCATGAGCGAGGCCGGTATGATCGCCTCCAACCCGCTCGAGGGTGAACGACTGCCGGGCACGGTAGGTTTTGCCCTGCCGGGGATCACAGTGCGGGTATGCGACAACACACACCATCCACTACCGGCCGGACAAACCGGCGTGCTCGAGATGCGCGGCCCAAACGTGTTTCGGGGCTACTGGCAGATGCCCGAAAAAACCGCCAGCGAATTCACCAACGATGGTTTTTTTGTCTCGGGTGATCTTGCAACTCTGACAGAAGACGGTCGGGTATCAATTGTCGGGCGGGAAAAAGATCTGGTGATCAGTGGCGGATTAAATGTTTACCCCAAAGAGATCGAGGAAGCGATCAACGCACTGGACGGAGTCAACGAGGCCGCGGTGATCGGCGTCCCGCACGCGGACCTTGGTGAAGGCCTGGTGGCGGTTATCTGCGTCACGCCTGGGGACACTCTTGATGCAGATAGCGTGATCGAAGCCCTTAAGGCCAGCCTGGCAGGCTTCAAAGTACCGCGGCAGATTTATTCGGTTGATGAACTGCCACACAACGCGATGGGCAAGGTGCAAAAAAATATTCTGCGTGAAAGATACGCCAAAACCTTCTGCGCCTGAGCGGGGGGTATTTACAACTCGGTGTACTTGCGCGCTGTCCCGCGAGCTTTTTCCACCGGGTATCTGTGTCGGTTCTTTTCCAGTTTGGCCCATGCAGCGCTGCCCAGATCAATCTCCATCTGCGAAGCCAGACGCAAGGTGTAGATCAAGATATCCGCCAACTCCTCGGCTACGGCCGCGCGCCGGTCATGGTCCAATTCCTCGCTCTGGCGCTCGCTCAGCCACTGGAAGTGTTCCACCAGTTCTGCCGCCTCGACAATCAGCGCCATGGAAAGGTTTTTGGGAGAATGAAACTGCTGCCAGTCGCGCTCCTTCGCAAACTCATCGATCGCGTTCGACAGGGTTTCGATAAAGGCGTTGTTCATCAATCGACTTGGGGCGGGTAATTAGTTATCGGGGGCCGTGAAGGCTTCAAAATCCTCGAGGACATCGACTACTGCCGCTTCGAGAATACGCTCACCGTGAGCAACGCTGGCAAGACCAGGATTGGAACCGATACGCCCATCGGGAAAACAGCGACGGTAATCGGCGGCATCCCGAATCTGGCCGGTGGCAGCGCGTTCGGGGCTTAGCGTTACATCCTTGACGGCTTCGGGATGCGCATGCCAACTGAGAGACACTTCAGAAGGCGTAGCATGGCTGCCTTCGGCGTCGCCGAACAGTTCGCGCGACAGCGCGCCGACCCGTCGGCCGATATACCAGTTGCGAAGTCTCAGGCGCGGTGCGGGTGTATCGCTGCCAGCAAAGCTTGCGCTGGACCAGATCTCTGAAAAGGCCGCCGTCACAGTGGCAATATTGCCGCCATGGCCATTGAGAAAATACACATGAGTGAAACCTTGGCAAAGCAGTGACTCTGTGACATCTCGCACCAGCGCCAACAGTGTGGAGGGACGCAGCGCAATCGAACCGGGAAAGGCCAGATGATGCTGGGCCATGCCCACTGCCAGTGTGGGACCAATGAGCACCGTGATACGTCGCGCCATCTCGCGAGCGACAGCTTCGGGGCAAATCGCATCGGTACCAATCAACCCATTGGGGCCGTGCTGCTCAGTCGAGCCGATCGGAACGATGATCGCCGTTGACGAGCGCAAGTAGGCCTCTACCTCGGGCCAAGCGGCCAGTTGCAATAACATGGTTAATCTCCTGCTGGGATAAGCGGTCGCACTTATAGACTGGATCGTGCGCGCAGTTTGGTCAGGGTCGTGGTATGGGCGATTGCCTCGGCGTCGGTGATCAGTTCAATCAAGGTGCTACTCGGGGCGGCCAGGGCGCGCTGCAGCGCCGGGGCAAATCCGTCGGTTGTGCTGACCCGCTCGCTGCCAAGGCCATGAGCTGTCGCCAACGCACAAAAATCCGGATTACTCAGATCGGTGTGGCTGATCCGACCGGGATAACGCATCTCCTGGTGCATACGGATAGTGCCCAGCATCGCGTTGTTGATCACAATAATCACAATCGACAGCTCATACTGCACTGCGGTGGCGATCTCCTGCCCAGTCATCTGAAAGTCGCCATCGCCAACCACACAAATCACCTGGCGCTCGGGAAATACCAGTGCGGCAGCGACCGCAGCCGGAATGCCATAGCCCATCGATCCCGAAGTCGATGCCAACTGCCGCCCAGTACCGCGGTGTCGAAAATAGCGGTGTAACCAACCGGTATTGTTGCCGGCACCGGCGCAGACGATGGCGTCATCGGCCAGCGTCTCGCTAAGGTGCGCCACCACCTTCGCCAGATTGACAGCATCGGGGGTATCGGCCGGCGTCGTCCAACGTAGGTAGCTATCGCGCAGTTCCCGGCCATGGGCTGCCCAGGGCAATTGGGCCGGGGGCTGCAGCGCCGACAATGCCAACGCAAACACCGGCGCCGACACGGGAAAAGCCAGCGTCGGGTAATAAACCCGCCCCAACTCCTCGACACCAGGGTAAACGTGCACGAGCTGCTGATGAGGCAACGGCACACGCAAGCGTGTGTAATTACGCGTGGTGATCTCGCCCAGGCGTACGCCCAGGGCAATCACAAGATCAGATTCGGTGAGCGCACTTTCCAGCTGCGGGTTCATACCAATACCGACGTCACCCACGTACTGTGCATCGGTGTTGTCAAATACATCCTGGTAACGAAATGGTGCAGTCACCGGTAACTGCCAGCGTTGGGCAAATTCATGCAATGCCGTACGCGACGCTGGGCTCCAGTTGCGCCCACCGGCCAGTAACACCGGCTGGCGGGCATTTGCCAGCAATGTTGCAAACCGCGCCATGTCCGCCGACGCAGGTTCGCTATGAAGGCGGTGGTACGCTGGCAGATCACCTACCTGTGCGCTGTCGGTCAGAACATCTTCAGGCAACACCACAACAACGGGGCCGGGACGGCCATTGCAGGCGGTATGAAAAGCCCGACTCATAACTTCGGGCAACCGAGCAACATCGTGCACTTGCTCGACGTGCTTGGCCAGAGCGTTGTAGAAAAGCCCGTAGTCGATCTCCTGAAAGGCCTCGCGTCCAAGTACATCACGACTCACCTGGCCAATGAGTAATACCAGTGGCGTGGAATCCTGGGCTGCCACGTGAATACCGGATGCCGCATTGGTCGCGCCGGGGCCACGAGTCACAAAACACACGCCGGGACGCCCCGTGAGTTTGCCGCGGGCTTCGGCCATCATCGCGGCGCCGCCCTCGTGGCGGCAAACGATAGTGGTGATATCAGCCGTATCGTGCAACGCATCCAGCGCGCTGAGATAACTTTCGCCCGGCACGCAGAAAACATGCCTCACCTGTTGCTGACATAACGCCTGAATAAGAATCTGGCCGCCGGTACGGGCGGGTGGCAGCGGTACGGACACGTTCAGTCCTTAGTGGGCTTCTTGGGGGCCTTGCTGGACCGCTTGGTGCGAGGATGGTCAGTGCTTTTGACCAGGCCTGCCGAGCGCAGGAAATTGTCTTGCACATCCTGCCACACTTCAAGGTTGCGACGAGCCATCTCGGACATTGTGCCCACGGACGTCTGGCCCAGAAAATCTGCCAGGCGATCCTGATAAGCCTGCTGTTGGTCGGCAAACAACCCCAGACTACGCTCAAGATAGTCGGTGAACATCTTCTGAGTGGTACCGCCGTAGAAGCGGATGAGGTTGGTGAGAATCTCAGTGGTGAACAGCGGCTGGCCGGAGCTCTCCTGCTCGTTGATGATCTGCAGCAACACGCTGCGGGTGATGTTATCGCCACTGGCAACATCGATCACTATGAATTCTTCACCTTCGACAATCAGTTGCCGCAGGTCGGACACGGTAATGTAGTGGCTGAGCTCAGTGTCGTAGAGTCGCCGGTTGGGGTACTTCTTGATCGTACGCGTGCTCATCGCCGGTTCCCTGCATTATTGTGCAACGCAATAATACCACCAGCCGGGGGCCCACCGTGGCAACAGCGCATCAGTACATGTGCTGACCGCCATTGATCGACAGCGTGGAACCGGTCATGAAAGTTGCGTCATCGGCGACCAGAAACATCACCGCACGGGCGATGTCACTGGCGTAACCCAGCCGTCCGACAGGGATAGTGGCAATAATTTTTTCCAGCACTTTTTGCGGTACTGCGCGCACCATATCGGTATCCACATAACCGGGGGCAATGGCATTAACTGTGATGCCTTTAGCAGCGCCTTCCAGAGCCAGCGCCTTGGTAAACCCATGGATACCCGACTTGGCCGCTGCATAGTTGACCTGGCCATACTGTCCCGCCTGACCGTTTATCGAACCGATGTTAACGATGCGCCCGAATCCACGCTCACGCATACCTTCAATCACGTTGCGACACATGTTGTAGCACGAAGATAGGTTGGTCTGCAGAACTGCATTCCACTGCTCGAAATCCATGCGGTGCAAAGTTCCGTCTCGGGTAATGCCTGCATTGTTCACCAGTATTGCGGCCGGGCCAAGATCCGCCTCGATGTGCTCTATACCCGTGGCGCACTGGTCGAAATCCGCAACGTCGAACTTGTATACGGCGATTCCGGTTTCGCTGTTAAATGCCTGGGCCGCCTGGTCGTTGCTGGCATAGGTGGCGGCAACACGGTGACCCACTTCACTCAACGCTGTCGAGATGGCGGCACCAATACCCCTTGTCCCGCCGGTAACTATTGCTGTGTGTGACATATGTATCTAACTCCTTGAACGACTGAAAATATGGTGAAAAACTGTTTACTCGGGGGAGTGACTCAGGGGCGCTCTACGCACATGGCGATTCCCATACCGCCACCGATGCACAGCGTGGCAAGACCGCGCCGCACATCACGTCGGCCCATCTCGTAGAGCAAGGTCGTCAGAACCCGGGCACCGGAAGCGCCGATCGGATGCCCAAGCGCAATCGCGCCGCCATTGACGTTGACCCTTTCGGTATCCCACGCCATTTCCTGGTTCACGGCACAAGCCTGCACTGCGAACGCCTCGTTCGCCTCGATTAAATCAAGATCGCCTGACTCCCAACCCGCCTTTTCCAGAGCCTGGCGACTGGCGGGAATCGGCCCGGTTCCCATAATTGAGGGATCCACACCAGCGGTCGACCAGGAGACGATCCGGGCCAACGGTGTGATGCCTCGAGCGCTGGCCGAGCTTGCGCTCATCAGCACGGTGGCCGCAGCGCCGTCGTTGATTCCCGAGGCATTGCCTGCAGTCACGGTGCCCGCCTTATCAAAGGCCGGTCTTAGACCCGCCAGCGCTTCTGCTGTGGTGCCATGACGTGGGTGTTCGTCGGTATCCACAACGGTGTCACCCTTGCGGCCCTTTATCGTGACCGGAGTAATCTCCTGCGCAAAACGTCCGGCTTTTTGTGCAGCCTCGGCTTTTTGCTGCGACGCAGCAGCAAAAGCATCCTGGGTCTTGCGGGAAATGGCAAACTGGCTTGCGACGTTCTCGGCGGTATTGCCCATGTGGTAGCCATTGAAAGCATCCCACAACCCATCAACGATCATGCTATCGACCATTTCCATGGATCCGAGTTTCTGTCCGTTCCGCAAGTGTGCGCAGTGTGGGGCCTGGCTCATGCTCTCCTGACCGCCAGCCACGACGATATCACTGTCGCCATTACGGATCGCCTGGTATCCCAACGCGACGGCGCGTAATCCCGAACCGCATAGTTGATTGATTACCAGCGCAGTCTTCTCCACCGGAATGCCGGCTCCAATAGCAGCCTGGCGAGCCGGGTTCTGGCCCGTACCTGCCGTCAGGACCTGGCCCATCACTACCTCGGAGACCTCTTGCGGCGCAACGCCGGCACGGTCCAACGCGGCCACCATGGCGACACGACCCAGCTCACTTGCTGGCAAAGTACTCAAGCCGCCGTTAAAGGCGCCGGTCGCCGTTCGCGCTGCACTGACAATTACCACTTCGGTTTCAGTTTTCATCTTATTCTTTTGTCTTTTGTCTTTTGGAAAAAATTCGTCCGGTCCTACCGATCGTACCTGGGTGCCACACTATCGCATTCTTAACTTGCCAGTGCGTTGTAGCGAGGTCACCCAATACTGTGAAAGCGCCGCCAGAGCGCGAGCGCTCCAGTAAAGACAAGACCGGCTCAAGCCGGTCTGTCGTGCCTACAATGCTCCAAGCTCAAGTACCGAGAGCGCGAAACTCAGGTGCGCTTGTCAGCCACGGCACTTAAGGTATCTGCGGACTTACGGAAAAGTGTCTGTGTCTGATCGGCATACTGGCGGCCAAGCTCCATGGCTTCGCTCGAATCCTTAGTCATCCGCTGTACAAAGCCGCGAACGACCTCAGGCTGCTTTTCAAAGTACATACGAGCGCTGTCGATATCTTTAACCTCTAATGCTTCTCGAGCATTAGTCAAAATGGCGTTGACATAATTGTGGGCAACACCCATCTGCAGCTCCATCAATTTTCCCAGGCTATCGACAACCAGTTTGCCGGCATCAGTGCTGGCCATACCGGCTGCCTTGCTGGCTTTTTCATACGACTCGGTGATCTTGGCTTTCATGATTTCATCCTCTTAAATTCGGGGGGTTTACTATATTGTTGCATTGCACAATATCAAATAATATGTTGCGATGCAACATTTTTTATCCCGATTCATATAAAACATATTTTTCAATAGTTTAAATTACCTTATTTCTCTCTTAAGTGATGTTATTACAAGGATTTCTCAACAATATTTACTTGGTGCATTGCACCAGTAGTGATCTTGTAATTAACCCCAGTCTCACCGAACCCGCCCCGCCACGGTCTACAATCGGCGCATGAACCCAATTCCCCCGACCAACTGGGCGCAAGCCTTGGCGCAACTGCAATCGCAGTTTGCCGCCACGCTTAGTCATGCTGAGCGCACAGCCGGAACACGGCCACTGGCCAATCTTAGCGACTGGCTCCAG
>CAUZJT010000058.1:0-15382 GCA_963580215.1 Gammaproteobacteria bacterium | reverse complement strand
TCGGCAGAACCCGGTTTGAACCTCATCAATACGATGGCCAGCCACATTTTGGTCACGCTGACCCGCCCCAAAATGAGGAGCGTGGTAAGCCATTGAAAAAAATAGTGGCTATTACCGGTTGGCATCAGCCAAAATCATATCCGACCCCTTTTCTGCAATCATCACTGCTGCAGCATGGGTGTTGCCAGATACCAAAGTTGGCATGATGGAACAATCAACCACACGCAGCCCTTCTACACCATGGACTCGTAGGTAACTATCCACAACTGACTCTGCGTCATTACCCATCTTGCAAGTGCCTACAGGATGAAAGATGGTGACACTAGTTCGACGGGCAAAATCGAGTAGCTCGTCATCGCTTTGGACACCCTTGCCAGGGAGGTACTCGCTAATGATGTACCGGGCAAGCGCTGGCTGTGCTGCAATTTGCCTTGCGATATTAAGTCCTCGAATAACGGTACGTTGGTCAAGGTTAGCCATCAGATAGTTTGGGTGAATCGCTGGAGGATCACTCGGGTCAGTCGAACGGATAGTCACCTGACCCCGACTCTCTGGTCGCAATTGACAAACAGATGACGTAAATCCCGAGAAGTCATGAAGCGATGACCCCGGAAAATCGGATGACTGGGCCGAAAAATGAAACTGGATGTCAGGGGTTGGCACGGTCTTTGAGGTTTTCAGAAACGCACCAGCCTGATTGATGCCAGCTGCCATGGGCCCACTGCGGTTTAAGGCATAATGTAATCCCATACTGATCTGCCGCCAAATGCTCTTGAGGTCATCATTGATTGTCAACGGCTGTGTACAGCATTGAATGACCCGAGTCTGCAAGTGATCCTGAAGGTTCTGTCCTACTCCAGGACAGTTGGTGACCACCGGCAACCCATACTCTGCAAGCATCTTGGCATCGCCGATACCCGACAACTGAAGCAGTTGCGGTGATTGCACAGCCCCCGCAGCAAGGACAATTTCGCGCCGGGCGCTGATCTTTCGGGTATTGTTCCCTTTCCGAAATTCCACAGCACTCGCTCGACCATTGGTGAACTCAATGCGCTCAGCAAGCGCTTCGGTGATCACGGTAAGATTTGAGCGCCGGCGGACAGGTTTCAGATAGGCTTTCGCACTGCTGCAGCGCAACCCTTTGTGGGTAATTAACTGGTAATAGCCGGCTCCATCCTGACTCTCACCATTGAAATCGCAGTTGCGCGAATAACCGGCCTCGGTGCAGGCCTCAATGAACGCTTTTGCAAGCGGGTTTATTTTGCCAATGTCCGATACCGCTTGGGGGCCTGTATCGCCGTGCCACTCGCTGGCACCTCGTTCATTGTTTTCCAGAGAAACGAAGTAGGGCAAAACGTCACTCCAACTCCAACCGATGTTGCCCATAGCTGCCCAATTATCGTAGTCCTGGCGTTGACCGCGAATGAAAATAAGGCCGTTGATGGAGCTGGAACCGCCAAGCACCTTACCGCGCGGCCAGTATATCTGCCGGTGATGCATGCCGGGATCTGGCTCAGTGTAGTAGCGCCAGTTGTAACGCGGATGAAACATGGTCTTGGCGTAACCGATCGGGATATGAATCCACGGATAGCGGTCACGAGGGCCGGCCTCCAACAGCAATACCTGATAACGACCGTTAGCGCTCAAACGATTCGCCAATACACAACCGGCCGAGCCCGCACCGATGATCACATAGTCGAAGCTTTCAACTGACATTGCAACTTATCGTAATCGTCGAGCCATGCGTACGGGCCAGCACTCGAAGGACCGTCACAGCATCTGTCAGGGTATCTCTGGCTGGGACATTGAATGATTTACGAAATTGAGACCAGCTGAGATTCCAGCAAATAACGATCACCAGCTAGTGCCGCGCCCAACTACAATCACATTTTCAAGCCCATAACACAATCGAAGCACAAGTGTAAGATCAATCCCGACTGAATCTACTGCACCCGTTATAAAATTCGTGTCGTCAAGCTCATCATTTGAGTCGCCTTGGACCGCCTGGTTCGAAGAAAGGTGCTCATATGTTAAATATGCTTCCAGGAGACGCGCTTACCCTCCGGTATAAGTTGTAGGTTTTGATTGTTCGTTGCGTAACGATTCTGGTAGATATCTTCGGCAATTGTCTAGATTATCCTCCAGGGAAGGACGTGTCGCAACCACCGACGGGCGATTGGCCAATGTTTCCATCCACAAACGAACCCTCCTCAACTCTCCTGGCAAGTCATAGTTGCGAAGTTTCGGAAACACCGCGAAGCGATCAAAAATCGTTGCATAGGTTATGTCGGCAAGAGTGAACTGTGCACCATTGAAATAAGGATCAAGCTTGGTACTATGCTTTAAGGCTTGGTCGAGAGTTGTCAAGTCGGCCTCGAATCTGGCGACGGCAGCGACGAAACTTTCCGGCGGTGCGCGCAGTATATTCATGTAACTCTGATGGAGTTGAGTATTGGCAAAGCCTATCCAAACCCGTACTTTGGCGCATTCGTCAGGCGTCGACGGCATCAAGGGCATCTCCGGAAACGTTTCATCCAGGTACTCGTTGATGACTGCCGAGTCAAGCACCACGGTATCATCATGCTTGAGAACTGGAACTTTGCCGTGTGGAGATAAATCCAAAAACCAGGCCGGCTTACTGCGAATATCCACCATGATTTCTTCGAAAGAAACCCCTTTCTCGAGTAGCGTGATCCGGCAGCGTTCGCAAAATACACATGGCTCCTTCCGGTAGAATTTAACTACCATCGCTTCACCCCATAAAACTTTAGATGTAACGGGCCACACGGTTTGTCATCGATATCTAAAAACAGACGCGATTTCGACCGTGGGGCGCTGGAGTCTGCCACAGTTTACCCTTTACTCCAAACAACTTTCCCTACTAAAATTGAGCAGGATCATAGAGAGCAAACGAGACGAAGTCAGAAGCGACTTTACATGTCATGGCATAGCACCAAGGATCGCTCCCCGGAGTTCGGACTCGACACGACTTGCAACACAGATTACCTCTAGAGAGAAACCATTCTAAATTCGACATGTGTGTCTTAGGTTATTGTGATCTTCCGTAGTAGAAAAACTGCTACAATTTACTTTTGTCTATCAAATTAACTGTTGCGGCGGGGAACCATGGTTTCAGCGAATCTACGCGGGAAGGCTACGATTGTGACAGGTGCCGCTTCGGGCATCGGGCTTGCAACGGCTAGGTTGTTTGCAGAGAGCGGCGCGAGGGTCGCGCTGAATGACCTTCCAGGCAACCTTGCGCTCACCAAACAGGTCGAACATCTTCAAGAGGGCGGCCTTGATGTTTTTCTTGCTCCCGGGGACGTAGGCAGTCCAGAAGAGGCACGTCGAATGGTAGACGATGCTATTCAAACTATGGGCAGGTTGGACTACCTGATCAACAACGCCGGCGGCGGATTTACGAAACAAGCTATCCCCCCAGCCGACCTGGATAGCCTCACAGAGGATCTTTGGGAGCGAAATTTCGACGTAAACCTCAAAGGTGCATTTCATTGTACTCATGCCGCGTCCGACCATCTAAAATTGGCCGCGGGCGCCGTCGTCAATAACGCTTCAACGGCGGGCCTCGGAATCAACCAAGGCAGTAGTATCGTTTATGCTGCGAGCAAAGCGGCGCTCGTCAATCTCACCCGTGGGCTCGCCAAAGCTCTTGGACCCGGTGTGCGCGTCAACGCCGTTGCCCCCGGACATATCAAGACACCAAGAACCGATCGACTTGGAGAAAAGCACCGACAGCGATCCGTTAGCCGAACCGCCTTACAGCGAGCAGGGACCCCTGAGGAAGTTGCTGAGGTAATGCTCTTTTTGTGTGCTGGCGCGGGCTACATTACTGGTCAAACTCTCGTGGTGGATGGCGGCATGTTGACCTAAACCACCACGAACACTGGGCATGTACACCATGGAGTTCGAATATCCTATTGTGAGACCTACGATTCCCGAGCTCGAAGAAGTTGTTGACGAGTTTCGAGAAATCTTTATCAGCAAAAGCCTTACTACCTCAACAAAGACCGAAGCTTTCGAGGCTCAGGTAGCTCAGTTACTTGATGTGGAGTTTGTAGTCGCCCTGTCATCATGTACTACGGGTCTCGTGATGACTCTACGGGCGTTGGACCTCTCTGGCGAGGTCATCGTACCCAGCTATGCTTTCAACTCGAGCGCTACCTCGGTGCTCTGGGCGGGTCTTACACCGGTCCTTTGTGATTGTCGTGAGGACACGTTGACCCTGGATGTTGCCTCCGCCGAGCAGATGATCGGAGATCACACCGTCGCCATTATGCCCATCACCATCTATGGAGTACCGCCGGATATCCTCGAGATAGAAGAACTCGCGCGTTCGTACGGGCTGAAGATCATCTACGACAGCGCTATGGGACTTGGATCCCGCTATCGCGGAAAGTATCTCGGAGCGTTCGGTGATGCTGAAGTCTTCAGCCTTAGTACAAAAAAGCTCATCACAGCGATCGACGGTGGCCTAGTGACCACCGATTGTCAGCGTCTCGCCTCCACAGTGCGGCAAATGCGTGACTATGGACGAAGCCCTAGCGGTAAAGATTTCGCACATCTAGGGATGTCGGCCCGCTTTAGCGAGCTCCATGCCGTCATCGCCATGCACAATCTATCAAGAATCAAAACCATAATGGCAACGAGGAGAACGCATATCCAGCGTTTTCGAAGCGCCCTCTACGACATTCCGGGCTTAGGATTTTTCGATGACCCTTCTGACCGGAAGAGCTGTGGTTTGTTAATGTTGCTCCGAGTAGACGAGGTACAGACCGGCATCTCCCGTGATGAGGTGATGCTTCGGTTAGCCGTAAAAGGTGTTGAGACAAGCCGATACTTTTATCCGCCACTACACCAACAGACCGTATTTTCCCAGTTCCCATATCGCCGGGCCAACGATCTTTCAGTCAGTGAACGGATGGCGAATCAAGTCTTAGCGATTCCCCTTTACACGGAGATGACCGAAACCGAAATTGATGCCATCGCCGAACGCGTCCGTGAGGTCTTCCTCCAAACGACGGATTCGCCATGAAGCAGTTCGTTTAATAATCACATTACACCTGACGGAAGGACCTTAATGTCATGAAGGCAGAGATAGACTACTTCTTTTGTTTGCGATCGCCCTGGGCTTTCTTAGGCATCCAGAGGATGAATGATATCGTCGCGCGGCACAATACGTTACTTAACTATAAACCCGTCAAGATCAGGAAAGTTTTTGAGGCTACCGGAGGAGTGACACTCACCCATCGGTCACGACAAAGAAAGGCCTATCGTCTTATGGAGTTAAAGCGCTGGTCTGATTATCTAGGCATCAATTTAAACCTGGCGCCACGCTTCGAGTTTCCAGAAACTGATTTTGATGCTGCCCGCACGGTAATAGCCGCTATTCAAAGGGGGTACGAGCCTGGAAAGTTGGTTTCTGGTTATCTTAGAGGTATGTGGATTGAAGATCGAGACATTTCAGATCCGCCGACGATTCGTTCCATCATTGCCGAGAGCGGGTACGATTCAGAGTTTCTACTGCAAACATCGTGCGAGCCCAAAATTGAAGCCATCTTCGAGGCCAATACTCAGGAAGCGATAAAGAAAGGCGTATTCGGAATACCCGCGTGGGTATTGAACGGGGAACTCTTTTGGGGACAGGATCGACTGGAATTCCTTGATCGTAGACTAGCAATGATGCAGGACTCAAAGTGAAGAGTAGGCAAATCTCGATGCCCTCTTTAGCGCGGATCGGATACACTAAATTTAACTCGGCCCGCTTTCAATGAAGTCATCAAAAAATCTCGTGGAGGTCCGAGACTTGATCGTCCAATTCCGCTCTGCGCAAGGTGTCTCCTGCGCGGTCGACGAAGTGAGCTTCTCCTTAGCCCCAGGGGAGACGTTGGGAATCGTGGGCGAGTCGGGATGTGGTAAGAGCGTGACGGCTCTGTCCATCATGAGACTCGTCCCGCGGCCAGCCGGAGAAATCGTTGCTGGCCAAGTATTCTTTCAGGGTGAGAATCTACTTGATAAGACAGAACGCGAGATGCGACGCATTCGTGGCAAACAGATTTCTATGATTTTCCAGGAGCCCATGACCGCGCTTAACCCTGTGCACACCGTCGGAGATCAAATAATCGAAGGCATCCTATGTCATAAAAATATCAGCAAAGGGGTGGCCAAAGAACAGGCGATTGAGATGTTGCGTACGGTGGGAATTCCCTCACCTGAGCGCCGGTTTCATGATTTCCCACACCAGTTGAGCGGCGGTATGAGCCAACGAGTGATGATCGCTATCGCGCTAATGTGTAATCCTAAGCTCCTCATCGCTGACGAGCCAACCACGGCCCTTGATGTGACGATCCAAGCCCAGATCCTAGATCTCATGAGAGATCTGCGTGAGAGAACCGGCACGGCGATCATTCTTATTACCCACGATCTGGCAGTCGTCGCCGAGCTCGCCCACAGGGTAGTTGTCATGTACGCGGGCAGAATCATCGAGGAGGCCGACGTCGAGCAGTTGTTCTCGAGTCCAGAGCATCCCTATACAGTGGGTTTGCTCGGCTCCATTCCTAGGTTGTATGAAGAAGAGGATCGACTTTTCGCTATCGATGGCACGGTCCCAAGTCCGGAGGATATGCCGGTGGGCTGCCACTTCCATCCTAGATGCCCATTGGCTGACGATGTCTGCCGGCAACAGGCGCCGCCGCTGAACCAAGTAACTCCTGCCCACCGAGTCGCTTGTTGGAAGGCGCCTGTTGCCGGCAAATCAGTCGCTGTGAAGTAGGCTTTATGTCCACGAAAAGATCCTGCCCCGAGGCCCCAATCGTTCTTAAGGTCCACCGCCTTGTAAAGCATTTTCCCGTAGTATCCGGGGGGTTAGGGCGGCGAAAGACTGGCTTGGTACGAGCAGTCGATGATGTCAGTTTCGAGCTTCGCGCAGGCGAAACTCTAGCCCTGGTAGGGGAGAGTGGCTGCGGCAAGTCCACCACCGGACGTGTCATCCTTGGATTATTAAATCCGACATCGGGTACCGTCAAGTTTTCCGATCAAGATATTTTTAAACTGAAAGGAAAATCGTTACGGAGACTACGCCGCGATATGCACATCATCTTTCAAGACCCTTATGGATCACTCAATCCACGCTTGACTGTAGCCGAAATCATTGCCGAACCCATAGAGGTGCACAGGGTCGCGGATGGCGAGGATAAGCGCAAGCGTGTCGCCTCCCTGCTCCAAGCGGTCGGCTTGTTACCATCCCACTTGAATCGTTATCCTCATGAGTTCTCGGGTGGACAACGGCAACGCATTGGCATTGCAAGAGCGCTCGCCCTACAGCCCAAGTTGATCGTTTGCGATGAGCCAGTGTCGGCACTCGATGTATCTGTCCAGGCCCAGGTTGTCAATTTGTTGCAGGATCTGCAGAAGCAGTTCGGACTTGCATACTTGTTCATTGCTCACGACTTGGCGGTGGTGAAGCATGTGAGTGATCGAATCGCGGTGATGTACCTAGGCAAGTTTGTGGAATATAGCCCTAAAGCAGAACTCTTCCATTCTCCGCGCCATCCCTATACTCAGGCTCTGATGTCTGCAAATCCGATGCCTGATCCGCAACTCAAGCGGCAGCGAATTATTCTCGAGGGTGACGTTCCAAGCCCATTAAATCCACCCTCGGGCTGCCGTTTTCATACGCGTTGCGCGTTTGCCCGGGAGGAATGCGTACAAACTGAGCCGGAGCTTCAGGACACGGGTAACGACCATTTCGTCGCCTGTCATTTTTGGCGGGAAATAGGGGTGCCACGTGCTATTAAAGATATTCTCGCCCATCCCCCGGAAGAACAGTTTCGGAAGCGATTAGGAATGTATCAACCTTGGCGCGCTTCAAAATCTGATCTGTAGGTGCAGAGGCACCGGGGCAAGTGGTATCCTTTCCTTGATTACTGACTACCGAGTAGGACACTCCAATGACAAATATCCCCTCTTCTTCTTCAACATTCGAACAGTTTGGAGCAAATGCCGGCACAGGCCCCGACCCCTCCTGGAAATGGGAAGATTCGCGATGGCGCGCCATCGTTAACAAGGTCAGGGCGGGGCCGTCTCTTAAGCCGAAGCAATGGCCTGGTGGTGCCCGTGTGGCCGTGGCGCTTTCTTTCGATTCCGATCACGAGACGGTGGTTCTGCGCGAAGGGGGCGCTTCTCCTGGTGGTTTAGCAATCGGGGAGTACGGTGCCAGGGTTGGTGTACCACGTATCCGCAGGCTGCTCGCCAAGCATGACATTCGCGCAAGTTTCTTTGTCCCCGCGGTCATTGCAAAACTTTATCCAAAGCAACAACGTGATCTCGTGGAGATCGGGCACGAGATTGGGATTCATGGATGGATTCATGAACGCAACAATAATCTTGACCCTGAAGTGGAGCGCGAACTTACTCGACGAGCAGCCGATGTGCTGGCAGAAACCACTGGGGTCGAGCCCGTAGGGATTAGGACGCCTTCTTGGGATTTCAGCGAATACACGTTGGAGATAATCCGTGACATGGGTCTGCTATATGACTCATCCTTGATGGCTGATGACGAGCCCTACGAATTGATCGAAGATGGACAGCCAACCGGGATCATCGAACTACCGCCGGAATGGATTCGCGATGACTATCCTTATTTCAACATGGATCGCTTCTCGGGTTTGCGTCCCCACACGAGTCCACGTACGGTGCTGGATATTTGGAAAGACGAGTTCGATCTAGCTTTTGAAGAAGGTGGTTTGTTCCTCCTCACTATGCACCCGCATATTATCGGACACCGGTCACGTATCCTGATGTTACAAGAGTTAATTGAGTACGTAAGCTCAAGTGGCAAAGTATGGTTTTCCACCCATGCGGAGATTGCTAGCTACGTGAAGTCGTTAGCTTCCACAGCTGAAATCGTGGAAGGCTGAGGGCACGATGCAGAGTAGTTCTGTTTTAGCAGTGACTAGCAGATCGATAGGCCGTGAGTTTTTGTCAAAACAAGCGGCCCTTAGCTTCCGATTTACAATTTGGCAGCCCGATTTGCAACAATCTATGTCGATTCCGCTATATAGCGTGAGTAGATGACCTGGCGAGATCACGTTGAGCCGTAACTTGCGTTCTGAAGGACTAAAATCGACGAATCGGTTTAGCAAAACAACCGACATTGAAACCTTTTTCGGAGTAAAAGCTATCAGCAAACTAACGATTGTCGCCACCTTAGAAGCGACTGAAGGGTCATTCGAGAACTTACTGGCTTTGATCAAGCAGCATGCTAAGCGTTGCCTGAAGCGGGAACCCGGTTGCTTGCATTTTGACATTATGGTGCCGTGGGAACAGGGTGATCAGATCATCCTGTATGAGATCTATAGCGACCAGGCTGCTTTGGATGATCACCTAACAACGGATCACATGGAGCGGTTTCGCAAGGAACGAACCCCGTATTTCAAATCAGCGCAGGCATCCACATGTAATCTCTTGGAATACTAGCTTACACGGAAGTAGACAAGACAAATGACCAGGCAGATAAAGATGCTTGTTTAGTTCAGCAGTCGGGCGCTGCCTTCACGCGATATTTTCACCTTTCAGCCTCTAATGTCGCGGGATTTTCCTGAACTCATTCTGGTAAGACCACAACAACTTCATTCGGCATTGAACCAGATAAAAACAACACAGCGTGTATACTAATCTCGCGACACTGCTATTTACTGCGTCGTTACTAATTTGACTGTGATCGACACCAAAAAATACACACAGAATTTTTTAGTACTAGTAGTACTACTACTACCATAGGAGAAAACTCATGAGAAACCAAAACATACGTTCGAAATTGCGCTACAAGATTTTCGCATTAATCACTGCCCCTTGGCTTGGGCTGTGTACAGGCGGCCTTGCGTCAGCAGCGCCAGAGGGAGAGATGGTCATTGCAGCGCCGCTGCTCATACAAAATTTCGATCCCACCAACCACCAGTCTGCATCAGATTATCTTCCACACTCCATGTTGTTTGACGGCCTGCTCAATCTGGGTGCGACAGGCAAGGAACCCGCTTTGGCCACGGATTGGACGATCAGCGACGACAAACTCATGATCGAATTTAACCTACGCCGCGGAGTCAAGTTTCACAATGGGGACGAGTTCACGGGCGAGGATGTCCAATTCACATTTCATCGAATACTCTCACCCGAAAGTACCCACAACGCTCGAAAACCAATTATCGCAGCTCTCGATCGTGTAGAGGTCGTGAACCCGTTCAAGGTGAGGTTTCATTTGAAAAAAATCTGGGTTGATTTCTTTACGTCGGTTCGCTCGGGTGGAACCGGGGCCATCGTACCCAAGAACTACTACGAAAAGGTTGGTGACAAGGGATTTCAGCAAAACCCCATCGGCACTGGCCCGTTCATGCTCTCTAGTATTCAAGCAGGGGAATTCTCGAAGTTCGAGGCAAATCCCAATTATTGGGGGCAGGTCTCAAACACTAAATTCGTTACTCAGCGCCTCGTCGCTGAACCTTTCACCCGGTATGCAATGCTTGAGCGTGGCGAAGCCGATATCATTATGGGTATCACTGGGCCACTTCTAGAGAAGATCAAAGCGAGCGATAAATTGACTACAGTTTCCACTCGCTATTCGGGCACCAGCATCATTAGTTTTAATAGAGGGACAAACCCCGAATTCAAGGATCGTCGAGTCCGGCTAGCCATCGCTCATGCGATTGATAGACAGGCTATTGCAGACACGATACTGGGGGGAGTGTGCGAGCCGGCTACGCACATATTTACACCAGGCACCTTCGGCTATCAAGAGGGCATAAAGCCTGTGCCATATGACCCAGCAAAAGCGAAGCAACTTCTTAGTGAAGCGGGGATCGCGCCGGGACATGAAGTCGATTTCACCACCCACACCCAATCGTTTGGCTCGCAACCCAATGCACCTATGGTGCTCGAAGCCATCGCAGGTTATCTCGAAGCTGTGGGCCTAAAGCCTAAACGGTTACCGCGTGAGACCGGCGCATGGCTGGCTGAAATGAGGGCAGGCAAACAGCGAGGTATCTTCTACGGGCCTTCCTCGGTACCCGATGACGGCGGGTCCTTGCTTCGTTCTTGGTATGGCTATCAGGCTTGGTGTGGGGAACCCTGCAATTTTGGCATCAAGGAGTACGATCAAATCACCGATGCACAAGCAGTGGAAACCGACGTTAATAAGCGGGAACAAATGCTTCAGGATTGGGCAAAGATGGAACGCGAACGATTCGAGATCATGCCGTTGTATTGGTGCAGCACACCGTTCGGAATCACTCGGTCAATTACGGGATGGGCACCAGGTCTTCTCAGTGCTTACCACCAAAATCTTCAGTCGGTGGTATTCGAAAAGTAGAATAGGCCTGCGCAGGTGTCAATCTATTTAATCCAGCGGCTTGGGCAATCTTTGCTCACGCTGCTGGGGCTGAGCGTTATTGTCTTCGCCTTGGCTCACCTTTCGGGGGATCCGGTGTCGCTTCTAGCGCCACCGGAGGCCACGGCGGAAGACATGGCCCGCCTACGAGCAAAGCTAGGGCTGGATAAGCCACTCCATACGCAGTATCTAATCTACATTACTCAGGCGGCCCAAGGAGACTTTGGAGAATCGATTCGTTGGAAGACTCCGGCAATGGGGCTGATTTTGGATCGCTTTCCGAACACACTTCTTCTTTCAACTAGCGCCATCTTGTTTGGAATTTGTCTGGCAATTCCTGTAGGGGTAGTTTCCGCCGTCAAGCGGGGAACGCTCTTCGATAGTGTAGGCAAGGTAGTAGCTATAATCGGCCAAAGCATGCCAAGCTTCTGGATCGGGATACTCCTTATCATGGCTTTTGCCCTGTACTTCCCGATTTTCCCCACGTCAGGGATAGGGACGGCCGCTCACTTAGTGCTGCCGTCCCTCACCCTTGGCGGCTATGTCGCCGCCTCCATGATGCGGGTAACCCGCTCCGCGATGTTGGATGCACTTGATGCCGATTATGTCCGAACTGCTCGCAGCAAGGGCGTGTCTGAATGGCGGGTGATCTGGAAGCATGCGTTTAGAAACGCGGCGACTCCTGTTCTTACAATTATCGCGCTGGACTTCGCCAATATTCTTCGTGGGGCTGTAATTACGGAGACCGTGTTTGGCTGGCCTGGTATCGGGAAGTTGGCCGTCGACGCCGTGTATGCGCGTGACTTCCCTCTCGTTCAGGCTGCGGTACTCTTCATGGGGTTGGTTTTCCTAGGTGTTAATCTTCTGGTAGACCTGATTTATACTCGCCTCGATCCGAGAATAACCCACGGGTAATGTTGAATTCGACGCAACCGGATAACCCATAGCGATCGGCCGCTATGACCTGACACCATGCAGTGGCTCCAGAAAATTCGGCAACTCCCCTATCTTTCTCTTTCTTATTTGTTCCTGATTGTCATTATTGCCTTGTTCGCCGAATGGATTGCTCCTGGAAATCCTAATCTCCAGAACCTGCGAGAAGCACAGATGCCGCCATCGGCGGGTCACCTGCTTGGCACGGATCACCTCGGTCGGGACGTCCTCAGCCGAATTATTTTCGGCGCTCGAATATCACTTGTTGTCGGTGTTGCCGCGGTGGCAGTTGCCGCGGTGGTTGGTGTATTTTTGGGAGTGACATCAGTGATGGTGCCCCGATGGCTTGGTGACGCTATCATGCGACTGACCGACATATTTCTGGCACTCCCTGCAGTGCTGATCGCCCTTGCTGTAGCCGCCACCGTAGGGCCGAGCCTAATTAATGTCATTTTGATCATCGGGCTCGTCTATTGGGCACAATTTGCCCGCCTCGTGCGCGGCGAGGCATTGTCTGTGAGAGAGCGAGATTATGTCCTTGCTGCCCGTGTGATCGGAAGTCCAGTGCTGCGTATCATTCGGCGCCATATCTTACCCAATGTGTTAAACACGATCATCGTCATGATCACTTTGCAGCTCGCATCTGCGATCCTTCTTGAGTCGATCCTTTCTTTTTTAGGGATAGGAATTCCGCAACCCACTGCGAGCTGGGGTAATATGGTTGCAGACGGCCGCCCCTACATAGCGTTCTCCTGGTGGATCGTGACCCTCCCAGGGGTGGCGATCATGCTCACGGTGTTCTCGGTTAATCTCTGTGGGGATTGGCTGAGAGATCGTTTGGACCCCAAGCTCAGAACTACTCAATTCTAAATGTTCCGTCCCGCGATCCCAGGTCAAAGATTTATAGAGTTCAGCGGGCATTTTGTAGGACAGCTTTTGGAATGTTGCCAACACCCGAGGCTGGAAGTATAGGAAGTACGTTAATGGAAAACGAGGGGGAATGAAAAGTCTGTTTGCAGCCGAAAAGTTAATGTATTGCATCCGATTTATCCTTGAGTCCTGGAAATTCGGTTATTTTCTCCTGCCAATTAACCACTTATGTTCTTGACGCCACAATGATGGCGAGCGCGCGCCTGCTGCGTTATTGAAACACGCCGCAATCCCTTCAGTCAGTGAATCAGTGCAAGAGGGCGGCCTGAGGTAGGGCGCGACTGTCGGGTAACTGGATCGCATCCTAGTATTCCCCCTCATGCTTCAGGTGGTCGAGTATTTGCTTGATCACTACCGGATCCTCGATGCTAGCAATGACTTCCATTGGGCCACCACACGTCTGGCAAGTCTCGATGTTGATGTTAAACACCCGCTTGCGCCGCTGAGCCCATGTCATCAATGCTTGCTTTTGTGTTGGTGGTTCATCATCGGCTACTATGGTCTTGTTGCTTCTACATCGTTTTGCTTGCGCGACCAATGCTCGGTGCTTGCTGTTAGGTGCAAACCCACCGTGAAATCTAGTCAGATTCACCTGTGGTTTCGGCACTAGCACCGCTAGTTTGGCGATGAAGTCCAGGGGGCTTTTTCATTGTTAATATTTTTTATTTAAATAATATTTATCTGGAGGCTATAAATGGTTAACTTAGCAGCAAATCTTTCTATGATGTTCAATGAAGTTGAATTTATGGAGAGATTTAAACAAGCATCTGATAGTAAATTCAAAGGTGTTGAGTACTTATTCCCTTATGATTTTCCTAAAGAAGATATATCAAATGAACTTAATGAAAATAATTTGGAGCAAGTACTTTTTGATTTGCCTGCCGGAGATTGGGAAAGTGGTGATCGAGGAATAGCAGTTGACCCCAATAGAAAGAATGAATTTAAGGAGGGAGTAGCTTTAGCTTTAGAGTATGCGGGTGTATTAAAGCCTAAAAATTTAACCTGCCTTGTAGGTAAAGCTCCAGGTAATGTTTCTGATAATCAAGCTAAGTCAATATTAATAGAAAATCTTAGTTATGCCTCTACTGAGACAAAGAAAGCTGGGATAAGATTATTGGTCGAACCAATCAATACATTGGATATTCCAGGTTATTGGCTCCACAACACTAAAGAGGCGATAGAAATTATTAAAGAAGTAAACAATTCTAATTTATTACTTCAATATGATATTTATCATATGCAGATTATGGAAGGAAATATTATTAATACCATCTCTAACAATCTTAATATGATAGGGCATATGCAATTGGCAGATAATCCTGGAAGGCATGAGCCTGGGACAGGAGAGTTAAACTACCCAGTTATTTTTCAAAAACTAGATCAAATGGGCTACAAAGGATGGATAGGATGTGAATATGTTCCAATTGAGGATTCCATACCTGGCTTGGTTTGGGCTAACTCTTATTTAAATTAAATGATGTAACGGCACAATCGTTCCAGAATTTTTCGCTGATAGGCCTTGGCGGCCACGCCTGCATGCAGCCTGTGGGCCGACCGCGATGCGGTAGGTAATGGAAGAGCCGAGCAACTGAGTCATCGGATCGTCGTCGGTCTCATCATAAGTCAGGTAGCTATTCTCGGCATCCCGTTCCAGTAGACCCTGCTGCTCCAGAAAACGCCCGACCCGGTGGGCGATGGCGTGTGTCACTTCGGTAAGCTCCGCGCTGGTGGTGGCCTTGACCCATTGAAACCAGGTATTGCCATCGGGCAGGTGTCACATGGAAATGTGGCTATGAGGCAACTGAATCTTTAAGAGGTTGGACTTACACCAAAGGAGTCAGGTGCGTAGGGGATACCAAAGACCGTCATGGAAAGCTCATCGCTAATTGCTTTGTCGATGGCTATAGCGTTAATGCAAGACTTGTGTATGAAGGTCTGGCACTTACTTACCGAAGGTACTGTAAGAAGTATGTACCAGAGGAAGATATGGAGATGTAGTCACAAAATCGATGCAAAAAGCCATCGACGAAACTGATCGGCGGCGCGAAAAGCAAGAGGCTTATAACCAGCGTCACGGCATCGAGCCTCAATCTATTCGCAAGGAGGTTAAGGCGATTATCG
>CAUZJT010000057.1:0-15627 GCA_963580215.1 Gammaproteobacteria bacterium | reverse complement strand
ACTGGGGGGTGCGACCGATTGCACCCAATACTGGCAGATCAGTGTAGTACTCGATCGCAGCGCGCAGCTTGTGTTCCTGGCGTGGTCCGGCCACCCGGTTGAGGATAACCCCACCAATCCGTACATCAGGGTCGAACTGGGTATAGCCCGTCAACAACGGCGCCACCCCGCGGGTGATGCCCGTGACATCCAATATCAGTATCACCGGCAAGTCCAGCAAAGTGGCCAGTGCGGCGTTACTGTCAGTGCCCTTTACATCCAACCCATCGTGCAAGCCCTTGTTGCCTTCGACCAGCACGATGTCAGCATCATGCTGGTGTGCCTGGAAGCACGACCGGATCTCGTTCTCGCCCATAGTGAAAAAATCAAGGTTCCAACAAGGCCGTGCGCTCGCCCGAGCCAACCACAATGGATCAATATAGTCAGGCCCTTTCTTGAAGGTCGATACGCTCAGCCCACGACGCCGGTACGCCGCACAAAGACCAATACTCACCAGGGTCTTGCCGGAGGATTTATGTGCGGCAGAAAGAAGTAGGCGGTTCAAGGGTCAAAGTCAGTCAATACCTGCAGGACGCTGCAAAAGCGGGCAGCGGGCAGGCTAGTCCTGGTTTTCGCCAGCCATCTGGACCGGTACAAACGGTAATATGCGAACCCCGATCAGAGTTACCAGCACTGCTAATCCCATTCCGCCCATACCAAGTGCGAGTTCGGCCAGCGATGGCGTGTAGTGGGCAATAACGCCATCGTAAAATGTACTGGTAACCGAGTAACCCGGAAAAAGTTCCAGGGGGAAAACCTGGCCACCAATAATCAATACGTACATCTGGGCCAGGGCACCCACAACGACCAGCAAAGCGGCAGTAATGAGATAACCGTGCTGGTAAAAACGCGGCAGCAGCAGCAAGACAGCCGGCACCACAGTGCCTAGCAGAATCTGTACTCCCCAGAACAGGAAAGTGTAGATTCCTCCGTCGAGCAAGATGAACCGCTCCAGCTGGTGGTGGCCGGTCACGTACAGCCTGGTCAAATGATCTACCGCGACCAGGTAAGCCACGCCGAGCACAAAGAAGCCCAGCAATCGGCGCAGTTTTCGCAGCAGCGCTGGATCTATGGCCGCGCCGTTGATCCAAAAGATCAGCATGCCGATCAGCAGCGTCAGCGCCGTGCCAAATGACAGTGACATCACGATAAAAAGCGGCGCCATGACCGCGCTGTCGAAAGCCTCGCGTGCCACTAGGAAGCCAAAAATAGAGCCTGTACCAGTGGTGAGCACGAGCCGCCAGATAAACGCGACGGTGCCCACCCGCGCGCTAAAGCGATTCATACGCGGTTCAAACATCATCCACAGGTAGATCCCAACAATAAACATGAAGCCGATATAAAGAAAGATATTCCAGGCAAAAATAGACTTAAAGTTGTAGTGGGTCATAGCCACAATCAACCGATCCGGTCGACCCAGGTCGAGCACCAGCACCGCGAGCCCTCCCAACAGCAAGGCGATGGCCAACAGTGCAGATAGACGTGCCAGGGGCTTGTAATCGTCGCGCCCAAATACCGATGCGATCGAGGCGGTATTAAGCGCGCCGGACGCAGCAACAATAAGGAAAATCGCAAAAACATGGGGGACACCCCAGACAACCTGGTTGCTCATGCCGGTCACCCAATGGCCAGCACTTTCCATGTGATCGGCACCAATCAACCCGGCTAGCGTGATTACCCCAGCAATCGCTGATATCAGCCAATAACCGCGGCTACTGCTAACGCTCTGAAAATAGGCGATCTTCATTATGCTTACAGGCCGCGGTAGCGCACCGCGGTATTAAGTTTCAGGTCTGCGCGAAGTTCACGGGTTGTCGTCTCAGCGAGCTGCGTGGCCAAGGGATCGTTGCGATCATTAATATCGCCAAAAACCAGGGCCTCGTGGCCGGCATCGGTACAGGCCTCAACACAGGCAGGCGACTCGTCGCGATCCACCCGATGAACGCAGAGCGTGCAGCTTTCCACTGTGCCCTTGCCACGTGGAGCGTGGGTTTTCTGTCCGCTAAGATCCTCGTGAATGAAAGAGCGCGCCTGGTACGGGCAAGCCATCATGCAGTACCGACAACCGATACAAGTATGCTTGTCTACTAACACGATGCCATCTGCCCGGCGGAACGATGCTCCGGTGGGGCAAACATCAACACAAGGCGGTTCTTCACAATGTTGACACATTACGGGCAGTGACAGCTGGTGTTCAGTATTGTTGTCTACGAGATCCACTTTACGGATCCACTGGGCATCGGTCTGTGGCCGCTCGTTGCCATCGAGGCCGTGTTCGGTATTGCAGGCAGACACACAGGCATCACAACCGCTAACACAACGATCTACATCGACCAGCAGGCCCCAGCGCTGAGTGGCACTGGCCGGCTCGTCTTGCACGCGAGCCAATGCCAAGTCCACCAGACGTACCCCGGGTGCCAAAGCCAATAAGGCAACACCAGCACTTGCCTGGGTGAAGAACGTCCGGCGTGCACTGGCAGGGCTGGAATCTTTCATGTCCATAACCATTGGTTCAGGGTGACTGGCTGACGCGCTCGGACGGCCGGGCCGCGTGGCAACTAAAGCAGTCTATCTTCACTGCCGCATAGACATGACAACTCTGGCAGAACTGCCCCTTTGCGTTCACCGGCACGAATCGACCCTGTGCGTCCTTGTCTGCGTGACAATCAATGCATCCCGCCAGGCTGTGCCGTGGGGTGCGAATACCCTCGTGCACGGTTTTGTCGCGCTGGTGTTTGAGAAATTCGAAGTGATCCCGACGCATGACATCTACCGGCTCGACGCATTGTTCGCCGCGCGCGCTGGGAAACAGCGGTTGGCTGACTTGTGCATAGGCTCCGGTCAAAGCCATACCCCCCAACAGGCCTACAGTGATCACGCCTGCCCGTATGGCACAACTTCGCCGCTTGGACCAGCGCTCAAATAAACCGCTCCAGATCATAGTGGTTAGCTTTATTAGCCCATACCCATGTCGATGTACCCGCTCGGGCAGACATCGGCGCAGATATGGCAACCTATGCATTTGTCGTAGTCGGTATCGACATAGCGCCCCGTGGTGGACTGGTCTTTGTTGACCCGAAATACCGCATCCTGGGGACAGAAGATCACACAGTTGTTGCACTCAAAACATAAACCACAACTCATGCAGCGTTCGGCTTCGGCGCGAGCAGCCTCATCAACCAGGCCATGGTGGCGTTCTTCGAAATGCCCCAACACCTCTTCAGCGCCGGGAACGGTCGCTTCACGAAGGTAGCGCGGAGTCTGCTCAAAGTGCCCCAGAAAAAGTTTATCGGCTGCAATGATTTCGTGTGCCGAACGATCTTCGTAGTTATGCACTGCGAAATTTGCCTCTGCGGTACCCCAGGCCTGGGTGTGATCGTATGCTGTCGGCGCCAACGATTGTTCATTAAGCTTGGACAGCAAACTGAAATGGTGCACATCTACTTTAGGTCGCCGGGCCGCATCGCGCGCCTGTAAATAATGATCAATACTCTCAGACGCAATAGAGGCTTGTCCAATGGCCGTAGTCAACAAGTGCGGGCGAACAATGTCCCCGGCTACAAAATGTCCGGGCCGATCCGGCACCTGGAAATACGGATCAGCATCGATGAAGCTCCTCTGGTTACCCATCTCTTCAATGCCGTTGAGATCCCCGGATTGGCCGATGGCAGAGACGATCAGATCCGCCTCCACCTCAAACTCTGTTCCCTTAAGGGGTGTCGGCACCCCCTTTTCGTTAACACTGCATTTGGCCAGACGCAAACCGCTGGCGCGACCTGAGCTATCCTTGACCAAAGCGACCGGCATAACGCCATTAAGAATAGTCACGCCCTCGGTCAGCGCATCGTCGACTTCTTCGTCGGTCGCGGTCATCTTAGGGCGCTCAAACAACGCCGTGAGCGTGACCTGCGCACCCTCGCGGGCCGCAGCCATAGCCGAGTCATGTGCAGCGTAACCGCCGATCACTTCTTCGGGGCGGTCTTTGGCATGAATCTGGTCGATCTTGCCCAGGCGTCGCGCCACTGAAACCACGTCGATGGATGTATCACCACCACCAATACAAAGCACTTTTTCAGCAGTTACCTGCATGGTGCCTTTGTTAAACGCGTCCAAAAATGCCACACCGGAAACGCAGTTAGGCGTATCAGCCCAACCTTCAACCGGCAGATCACGACCGGCCTGACAGCCAATCGCCCACAGGATCGCATCGTAATCGGCCTCGAGCTCTGCAATGGAGATATCCTTGCCAATGCGCACTCCGGTGCGCACTTCGATATCTCCTAAATCGATAATGCGTTCAATTTCCCGATCAAGTCGTTCGCGTGGCGTGCGGTAGCCGGGGATGCCGTAACGGAACATGCCCCCGAGCTGTTCTTGGAATTCAAAAATAGTGGCGCTATAACCCTTGCGGCGCAACTGGTAAGCCCCGGCGAGTCCCGCCGGGCCTCCCCCGACGATGGCGACGCGCTTGTCGCCCACCGGCAAAGGGCTCTCAAACTGGTAACCTTCAGCAAACGCTGTATCACCGATGAATTGTTCTACCGAGTTAATGCCGACAAAATCATCAACGTTGTTGCGGTTACAACCGTCTTCGCAAGGTGCCGGACAGACCCGCCCCATCATGGCGGGAAAGGGGTTGGCATCGGTAGCCCGGCGAAACGCATATTCCTGCCATGTCATACCCTCAGGGGGCGGTTCCATGCCACGAACAATCTGCAGCCAGCCGCGGATATCCTCGCCCGAGGGACAACTGCCCTGGCACGGTGGCGTGCGATGAACATAGGTGGGACACTTGTGTGAGTGATCCGCATCAAAAATGTTTTCCTTGAAGTCCTGCCACTCAAAATCTCCCTCTTCATACTTTCGAAAAGTCAGTTTCGTGGTGTGTTCTTCGGAAGCTGCCATTACAAAATTCCTCTGATTGTTCATCGTGCCCACTCGTTGCGGGATACTCAGTGTTCGCTATCGAATACCAGTGCGTCACCAATCAACTGGTGTACGCTGATAATCATGTCCATTTCCATGCCGTAATAAGGTAATACCTTGCTGAACTGGCTCTTACAGATCGCGCAGATCGCGGCCATATGAGTGACGCCATGTTGCTCGATCACCTGCTGTAGGGCCTGAGCTCGAGGTAGCGCTCCTTTCACGCGCAACTCAATGAGATCATCAGTCAACAACCCACCGCCGCCGCCGCAACAAAAGGTATGCTCGTGAATTGTGTCAGGCGCCATGTCCACAAAATGACTGCAAGCGGAGCGGATCAACTCGCGCGGAATAGTGAACTGACCTCCGGGAACATTCCCTAAGCGCGAGCCTCGCGAGACATTACACGAGTCATGAAAGGTAACCACTTTATCGTCATTGGCCTTCACATCAAGTTTCAAAGCGCCACGCTGTAGCAGGTCGTATGTGAATTCGCAGATATGTTGAGGCGCCGGGTACGCAGGATCCAAAAAATCAAAAGGCCCGATCAAAGTGTTCCAGAAACTGTAGGCCACCCGCCATGCGTGGCCACACTCACCAACGACAATACGCTTTACGCCCAGATCAATGGCCGCTTGACGAATACGCTGCGCGACTTTTTGCATATTCTCGTAATTGCCAATAAAGATACCGAAATTGGCCGCTTCCGAGGCGTATGAGCTCAAGGTCCAACTGATGCCGGCTTGGTGAAACACCTTGGCATAACCAATCAGGCCGTCTACGTGTGGCTCTGCAAAAAAATCCGCCGACGGTGTCACTAACAACACCTCTGCGCCGTGCTGATCCAGTGGAAATTTGACTGGCACATTGATGTCTTCTTCAACTTCCTCTTCCAGACCTTCCAGGGTATTTGCCAGGGCAGGCTCGGGAAGGCCAAGGTTGTTGCCAATGGTATGAACTTTGCCAATGATTTCATTGGAGTATTTCTGGCCTAGACCGATCGATGCCAGAATCTCTCGCCCGGCCATGGTGATCTCGGCGGTATCAATGCCAAACGGGCAATACACTGAGCAACGCCGGCATTCAGAGCACTGATGGTAGTAGCTATACCAATCGTTGATCACGTCCTCACTCAACTCCACCGCGCCCACCAGACGAGGAAACCATTTCCCAGCCAGCGTGAAATAGCGTCGATAGACTTTGCGTAACAGATCCTGGCGGGCCACCGGCATATTCTTCGGATCACCCGTTCCAAGATAGTAGTGGCACTTATCAGTACACGCGCCGCACTTGACACAGGAGTCAAGAAAGACTGGCAGTGAGCGGTACTTGCCCAATAACTCACCCATTTTTTCCAGGGCCACATCCTGCCAGTTATCGACCAATTCGCCTGGAAAACCCAGGCCCTTCTGGTGTGCCGGCTTAGCCACAAAGGGTCGGCTGTGGGCCATGGCATCGGGTTGAACTGCGGGCGTTATTAGCAGTTCACCCAGGGGCGGTGTCTCGAATTCGATCTTAAGCATAATCAGGCTGCGGCTCTAGGAGCGATCGGGTCCAGCGCCTGGGAGATCCCGCGCCCACGGTGCGACATGACGGCGCTCACGCGGGATATCGCGCATGTTAAGGGTCGGGCTGAAAAAAATGCCAGGCGCATGAAGTAATTTGCTGAAAGGGAAGATCAGCATCAGTATGATCACCAATGATAGATGAACCAGCAGCGCCCCATCGGCCGGTAGCGGCTGCCAATCAAGTGTCAGCAGCCCCAGAGTGAATGCTTTAAGTGACACGATATCGGTATGCTGGACGTATTTCATGACTAGCCCAGAACCGGCAATCGCCAGTAACAGCAATAACATCAGATGATCAGAAGGTGCGCTGATGTAGCGGACGCGATCAACCAGCACCCGACGTGCCCATAGGCCCGTGAGCCCAGCAAACATCGCCATGCCTGCATAGATGCCGATCCACTGGATCATGACCACCCACCACCATACCGGCTCGGTGAAATAACGCAGGTGTCGCGCAAGTGCGACTACCATGCCAAAGTGAAACAGCCAGCCGAAAAGCCAGGTCCATTTACTGCCCTTGAACAGGCTCTCGAAAAACACCACCTCGCGCGCCATTCGTGCCACGACACCGGTGCGGGTTAGTGGCGCCGGCGTAGTCGGGATCACCAATGGGGCTGGAGTCCGGGCATACCGAGTCACCCGGGCGGCCACGCCGGTTACCAATATGATGGTCGCCAGGTAAAACAAAATGGCGAAGACGGAACCTAGCACCAAGGAAATAGGCCTCCCAGCAAATGACTCGACACTGATGATTTCTGCGCCGAGTCGGAAAATCCAGGGTATGTACCTGGCGGGGCCGCCTGGCCCCGGCTATACAGGTGTCACCCGGGGGTGATGCGGCCTCAAACGCAGCCGGTGGGCTTGGGCAGGCCGGCGTACTTACAGGCCTGTTTGGCTGGGCCATAAGGAAACAGTTCATACAGGTATTTACTGTTGCCCTTATCCTTGCCTAACTTCTTGCCAATCGCCTTGGTCAGCACACGCACCGCGGGCGCTATCTGATACTCCTCGTAATACTCGCGTAAAAAATTGATCACTTCCCAGTGGCTCTCACTGAGATCACAGTCATCTTCGGTGGCCATATAACCGGCCACCTCGCGATTCCACTCACCCAGATCAGCGAGGTAACCTTCCTCGTCAGTCTCGTAGGTCCTGCCACTTAGTTCAAATGCCATTTCGGCCTCCTGTTACTATTTATCAAATAAAATCAGAGCCAGCTCTGGACCTTGTCGTTGGCACAGGCCAACTCAACAAAGCCATCGTAGCCGACTACCTTGATGCCGGGGATCAACCGATCTTCTGGTAACCCCCTGGCTTTAAGATCCGGGCCAAGCGCGTAAACGCTTATCGTGCCGGTCGCTTCAGCCAGCATGATCGTATGAATGGTTCCAGCCAATGCGCCGTAGACCCCATCCTCGATCAGCAAGATATCGCTCCCAGACTTCGCCAAGCCCAGGCAGGTCTTAAGGCTCGTTGACTCAAAGGGAGATTTGTTAACGGTGTGTAACACGGTCTTTGCCTGCAGGATTAGAAGTTAAAAACCACATCCTGCTCTTCAAGCAGGTCAGACAATTGTGTACGACTGACAATATGGATTGAAGGTTTTTCGGCCCAGTCATCGTCTTCGTCCTCCCAGGTCAAGGGCATCAGATCCGCTTCTGTCAGGCCCCGCTCCTCAAGGGATTCGCGCTCGACATAAAGCCTGGTGACCTCGTAATCGCCCAACGCACGGTAAGTGGGTGAGAAATTCTTCATACCTGAATCGATCGTGTCCTGGCCCTGTTTCAACTGAAACACACCATCACTGATGAAGACCATGCATACCTCCTGCTCGAATGCTGCGCCAATCAGCACTACTTCCAGACCCTCCAAAGGGTAAACAGTACCGTAGGGCGCACGACGGTTGATGTACATGAATTTCTTTGTCTCACTCATGACAATTCCCTAGTCACCGAACACCAGTAAACGATCGGCCTGGACCCCAGCCTCAATCAACTGGCCGAGTCCGGAGATACGAAAACCCGGCGCGATGTTGTCACTGTCCTTGCCGTTGCGCTTGGCCTCGTCCGAATCAACGATCCCGCGGCGCTGAGCTGCAGCCACACAGACCACCAGATCCAGATCATGTGCCTCGCTCAACTCACTCCAACGATTGACGATGTGCCTATCGTCCTGTGGCGGTGTGGTCAGACGCGTACCGTTATTGACTCCATCGTGATAAAAAAACACACGAAATATCTCGTGCCCAGCAGTGAGCGCCGCAACGATGAAGTTATAGGCCGTATCTGAGGCCTGATGCGTATAGGGTCCCTCATTCACCATGACTGAAAGTTTCATAGCCAGTGCTTAGAAGCGAATATGCGTAGACGCGTTGAGACTCGGACGCGAGCCACGCCAGTTATCGATATGGAACTTGGTAAACGGCAACCCGGTCGCTTCAAAAAAGCGTGGCCAACCGATACGGTCGATCCAGTCATTGATGCGCTCCCAGTCCCGTGCGTCTTCCTTGTAAGCCTTCAGAATGCGCTTAACAATGGCAGTGGCTTCAGGCCAGCGCGGTGGGTTGTTAGGCACGCCGGAGGCGACTAACTTTTGAAAACTTGGCTTGCTGCGTGCATTAGAATGATTGCCGCCTACCCAGATCGCTAACTTGCTATGCTCTGGATCATTGATCTGCATCGGCGGACACGGTGGATAGCAGGCCCCGCAGCAGATGCATTTTTTCTCATCGACCTCTAACGTAGGCTTGCCATTGACCTGTGCTGGGCGAATCGCAGCCACCGGGCAACGTGCCACGACTGAGGGTCTTTCGCAAACGTTAGCCACCAGGTCGTGATTAATCTTGGGTGGCTTGGTATGTTGCACGTTGATGGCGATATCTCCCTGACCGCCGCAGTTAATCTGGCAGCACGAAGTGGTGATATGGACCCGGTTGGGCATGTTACAGTTTTTGAACTCGTCAATGAGTTCATCCATCATGGCTTTGACCACGCCCGACGCATCGGTGCCAGGTATGTCGCAGTGCAGCCAGCCCTGAGTGTGTGCGATCATCGCCACTGAATTGCCAGTACCGCCGACCACGAAGCCGGCTTCTTCCAACGCGCCAATCAGCGGCTCGACCTTGATCTCGTCCGCCACCATGTACTCGATGTTGCTGCGGATAGTGAACCGTACATGGCCATCAGCATACTGATCGCCAATGTCGCATAATGTTCTCAGGGTAAAGACATCCAGAATACGCTGAGTTCCGGCCTTGACCGTCCACAGCGCATCACCGCTTTGGGCAACGTGACGAAGCACCCCGGGACGGGGGTGGTCATGCCAACGCCACTGTCCAAAGTTCTTAATCATCAGTGGGTGCATATACTGGAACCCATCAGGGCAGCCCGACTCAATCGGCCGGCGCATTTCCTTAGCCATTATTCTCTCCGGTAAATGTTCGAGGTTGTTTTGCGATCAGATTGGTCGGCTTAACTGGCTGCTGACTGGCGATCTTCGGCCTGGCGTTCAAACCATTTAACCGCCTCTTCATCCCAGCCATCCATGCGCACATAAGAAGATTGGCGTGGGCTGGCAATCATGTGTGGATCGACGTCAATATCAATTCCTTCAAGGAAATTGACCAGACCGATGCGTTCGATCATCTCACCGCAGCGTTCGTGCTCAAGGCCATTTTCTGCCCAGAAATCGATAGTGCTTTCCGCGATCTCGGTAATTCTCTCGTAGTCCTCTTCGGTTTCCAGCTTCATAAACGGCACGATCACCGTGCCCATCAGGTCACCGATCTTCAGCGTACGTTTTCCTCCCATCAGGATCGTTACGCCCTTGTCGTCTCCGGGCGACAGTGCTTTGGGAACGACGTTCAGACAATGCATACAGCGCACGCAATTACGGTTGTCGATCTCAATTGAGTCATCATCTTTAAGGCTCATGCACCGAGTCGGGCAACGGGTAATGATATTGTCGATGGTGTGCTGACGACCTTTTTTCGCAACATAGGCCTTCCAGGCCTCCTGGTCGACTTTCATGTCATCGCGCCAGGTTCCAATTACCGCCATGTCAGCGCGCTCGATCGAGTTCATGCAATCGTTGGGACAACCTGACACCTTGAATTTGAATTTATACGGCAGAGCTGGGCGATGCACGTCATCAGTGAAGTTATTAACCAGGGTTCGGTGAATCTTGTGCTCGTTGGCGCACGACTGTTCACAACGTGCACCGCCAACACAGGACATGGCGGTGCGCACGCAGGGGCCGGCACCACCCAAGTCAAAACCATACTCATTGATATCGTCAAAGAAGTGCTGGGTGTTATCGGTGGTCGCACCAATAAACATGATGTTCCCGGTCTGGCCATGGAATGTCACCAGACCCGAACCCCATTTCTCCCAGCTGTTGGCTAACTGGCGAAGCATATCGGTGCTGTAGTGATTTCCGGCTGGCGGCTGGACCCGTAGGGTGTGAAACTCCCTGGACTCGGGGAACTGCTGGCCGACTTCTGAGAACCGCGGGATGATTCCACCACCGTAACCGTAAACGCTTACCGTGCCTCCTTTCCAGTAACCCTTGCGGGTTTCGTAGGAGTGCTCGAGCTGACCGAGCAAATCATTTGCCACCCCGTTAATACGTTCAGTAGGATGCTCGTCACGCAGACGCTTAATGCCAGAGACAAAACTCGGCCATGGGCCACTTTCCAGTTCGTCCAGCATCGGGGTTTCATGTTGCTTGTTATCAGCCATAACAGGACTACTCCTTATTGCGTTTGTGACACCATACGGTGATAAGCGCCGTCTCGATGGTCGATTCGTTGGCTTGGTCTGTACTGCCCGCGTGCAGAAGGTTTACGACACGAAGGCTCGTACCACGAGGGTGCTGATGTGGTTCCATTGTATGCACTGTCCGAGGTCGCACCATTCCCCGGGAGGGTATGGCTCAGAAAAAACCGTCTTATCCCCATGGGGATAGGATTTATCTTGCAGTGCACAAATTTTCTTTTGAACCACAGGTGCGGTTTCTTCAAAAAACACCATGTATTCAAATGTTTAGTCGACCAAGGCCAGGCACACAAAGCCGGCAAGTGTGTTTACTGACACCAAGCCATCGATCCAGACTTAGCGAAACAATCTTTTGGGAGAGTTTGCGTCATCGCGTCAAAGGCTAGAATTTGGCTCCGTTTCTGCTACCCAGGCGGGATAGCCAGCATCTGTGCATATTTTCGAATCCCAAATCACCCGAGCTACCAGAACTCAATCTGGGATACCAGCACACCTGAGGGAGGGCAATTTCTCAACTTGGTGGGGTGATCGTCTTGCACGGTACCGGCGAGCGATTGAAGACCTTAGCGTCGAGATTGCTGATCCTTTGAAACTCAGTGCTAACGAACGTCACGCCCTGGCCGTGCGGGTTCGCGATACCAACATGGCCGTCTATCGATGTCGCCAACCAGAAAATGTTGGCCGCGCGGCCATGCAGGCACTGACATCGCAACTTGGCCTGGGAAAACCAGACAGTAACCTGTGCGCTGCCGATGACGGCCTGAGCGAACTCGAAGTCAATCATAGCTCCACCCATCAGCGCTATATTCCCTACAGCAACCGTCCGATGGGCTGGCATACTGATGGCTACTACCATACGCCAGAACGCACCATCCGGGCCATGGCACTGCATTGCGTTCGCCCGGCCATGAGCGGCGGCACACTTCAGGTCATTGATCACGAAATCGTATTTGGTCTGCTACACCGTTGTGATCCTCGATACACCGCGGCACTCAGCCAGTCAGACACAATGACCATACCTGAAAATGAAGCAGCCGGGCCTGACGTGCGTGCCAGCGTGAGCGGGCCGGTTTTTTCTCATGAAGGTGATGTACTGCAAATGCGCTATAGCGCACGCAAGCGCAACATTATCTGGAAAAGCGATCCCGTGGTTGGTGAAGCCATCGCGGCACTGGAGGAAATTCTGAATTCGTGTGCTGATCTGGCTGTATTTCGCCGACTGTTACCGGGCGAAGGGCTGGTATGTAACAACGTACTGCATCGACGTGATGGATTTACCGACTCGTCACAGCCTGGGTGTGCCCGCCTGATCTACCGCGGGCGCTACACCCAGGCACTAACTACAATGGCTCTAAGGTAAATGCCCCATGCTCTGGATCAGTGAACTCATGCTGCAGAACCAGCCTACCTCTTTCGAGCATCTGATTGCACTGGTACGTGAAAAAGCACGTAGTGGTGAGTGCTTCTTGCGTATGGATGTCAAACCGCCCTACCCCGACACGCCGGATAACTGGGAAGACCGGGTTGAGAGCGCATTCACTGCGGCACTCGATGCCGGGACCGGCAAGACACGGCCATGAAACACTTAGAGACGGATTTCGACCTCGGCGCGGAGTCAGGTGAAGATGCTGGCGTATCCGCCGATGCATTACAGGCACAGCTTAGCGCTGTGCGCGATCGCCTAAAAGAAAGCGAGGTCGCAATCGACTCGCCACAATGGTGTGAACTGGCACTGCAGGAGGGCCGACTGCTGGTCAACCTGAACGAAGGCGCACAAGCCTGGCTCAGCGCGCAACGTTGTTTCAAACAGTTTTGCACCGCCGGGGTCTGGGCGCAAGCCGCTGAAGCCGCCCGGGTGATGTTCCAGTCCGGTGAACCCGACGCACTGATCGCACTGGGGCACGCTGTTTGGCTCGCAGTCACCTTTCCTGTCGAGCCGGAGTTGTCGGTTGCTCTGCTTCAGGACATCGTCGATGAGACGCCGGATGATTCAGATGGCGCAGCCGTGGCAGCAGCCACTGCCGCCTACGTCGTGGATCTTCGAGCGCAGGGTGACAAGCGCGAATCTCTATCTTTCTTTGCCAACCAACTGCTGGGCACCGTCGCACGGCGACACAGCGGTATAGAAAAACAAGAAGATTTCGAGCAATGGATTCAGCGCCTGGAACTTGATGATCCGGCACAGTTCTTACCGCGCCTACGCAATGTGGTGGACGTACTGGTACAGGATAACTGGTGGATAGATCGCGATCTCATCCAAGCCTCGCTGCCCATACAATGACAACGATCATGGAAACCTCCAACTATTGGCACGAGATCCCAACCCAAGCTGCGACGCCCGATATCGATCCTGTTGTTGACCTGGTGTTTGCTATCCGTGGCCGGCAGATTCCAGCCGATCACGCCTGGCCTCTGTCCGAGGCTATCACCCAGGTTCTGCCTTGGCTGGAACAGCAAGAACAGGCTGGCATTCACTTGATTCACGGAGCCCAGTCGAGCAATGGCTGGCAACAGCCTTCAGACGACGGCACTATTGAACTGTCAGCCAGAACGCGCTTCGTACTGCGCATTCCCTCTGCGAGCGTGGATGCCGCCAGACTTCTGACCGGGCAAACACTGGACATCTTGGGCTATTCCATCGACCTGTTGCAGGCCCGTGTGCGAGCGCTGCTGCCGCTCACAACGGTGCTCGCCCGCCATGTCCGTGGAAGCGATTCCGGCGACACTGAAAGCGCCTTCCTCAAGGACGCAGTAAACTGGCTTTCCGATCTGTCTATTACCCCACGCAAAATGCTGTGCGGTCGCGTCCATCGCTTGAACACTCCTCAAGGCGCGATCCTTACCCGAAGTCTGCTGTTGGCTGAACTGACCCCTGGGGAATCTGCGACATTGCAACAACAGGGCCTGGGTCAGGGGCGGCTGATGGGTTTCGGTCTATTCATGCCATACAAGAGTATTGATGCGGTATACGAGGCGCGGCCAAACATCAACGATTAGGGAAAACTGAGTTGAACAAAATACGAAACGGAGTACGACATGCCAATTGAAGTGGATGGAAAAATTATTGCCACAACCGCAAGTGCCTTTCTCGAAGATCCTGATGAGTGGAGTAAAACGGTCGCCGAGACTATGGCAGCAGCGGAAGGGCTGGAGTTGACTGCGCAACACTGGGATGTCATCGATTATCTGCGTAAGGAATATTTCGAGAATAACGGCCATCAGCCGAATAACCGCACTCTGCTTAAAGAGATGGGTGGACTCTGGGGACATAAAGTCAATAATAAGGAGTTGTTTGACCTTTTCCCCGGCAATCCGAGTAAGCAGGCTGGCCGCTTGTCAGGACTCCCAGAAAGCATGCGCAAAGGTGGCTACTGACAGGCTCT
The DNA here is from genome assembly GCA_963580215.1 of Gammaproteobacteria bacterium. Lineage (GTDB taxonomy): Bacteria > Pseudomonadota > Gammaproteobacteria > Arenicellales > UBA868 > UBA868. Next base: position 936 of record CAUZJT010000057.1, on the reverse strand, counting down.
AGCCTGATTGAATGACCCAGACCCCAGAGAATTTATTACCAACATTTCGAGGACACAACCCATGAGTGAAAAACAAGAACTGATCCGCAAAATGATACAAATGCAGCGTGAGTTCATAGCCCAGGAACAGCAGGGCGGTATCGAGCAGAAAGATTATTTTCTCCCAGAGAATAATCAAAGCCTCTCAGGCTACCGTGAGTCTTACGCAAAGGTAGCCGCGCGCGTCATCGATCTGGCACACGAGGAAAAAGGCTCTCGCCGCTGACAGCAGGGCGAACTGTTGGTGCAGGATAATCGTTTCGGTGAACTCATCGGTCATGCGTTTTAACGCGGTTTCAGCGTCACCGGCGAAGTCATAGCAGTTTAATACTCGTGACATGGCATTGCGTGGCTTTTTCCAGCGCCATTCATCAATCATTTCCCACAACACTCGACACAAAGATTCCCGACGTATCCAGATCACATCGCCGCGAGTCATCGCCGCAGGCGCCATCAACTCGCGCACCAGTTCAGCCCCCGTTTGAAACAAGCGATAGCCTTCTCCATTTTCCACGCGGCCAAGCCCTGCGCTGTAACAATAGCCACGCGGAGCCAGCCCATCATTGACGGTGTCTGCATCAAAAGGATCGACTCGGTGTCCAAATATTGGCAGCTCTTGATAATCTGCCTCCTGCAGGTTCGGCTACTGCTGTTCTCGTGCATCGACCCACTCGCCCGCCTCGGCAGCGCCCAGCGCGGCCTCTAACCCCAACTGCTCGTGCCAGCGGAAATACTCGCGCATATGCATAAGATATATACAAAGCGTATAGCTGCCCGCATGCTGCGCATCAGAAACATCGCAGTTGTGCTGTACGGCGCGCAATAATGACTGTGGCAGGGCCGGCAGAAACAGCACCTTAAGATAGAATCCCTATCCAGGGCAATGACTATGAAAAC
>CAUZJT010000056.1:0-15684 GCA_963580215.1 Gammaproteobacteria bacterium | reverse complement strand
TCGGCCAGGCCAGGTTGACATCCCCACGCAGGTGTTTCGATGCCATGACGTCGTATGCACCACCGTAGGCCTTACGCGTAATCACGGTAACCTTAGGCACGGTGCATTCGGCGTAGGCGTAAAGTAATTTGGCACCGTGGCGAATAATGCCTCCGTACTCCTGCGCAGTACCGGGTAAAAAACCGGGGACGTCGACAAAAGTTAAAATCGGTATCGAAAAAGCGTCGCAAAAACGCACAAAGCGGGCCGCTTTGACGGACGACTGGATATCCAGACACCCTGCGAGCACCATCGGCTGATTGGCAACCACGCCAACCGTTAAGCCTTCCATGCGCCCAAACCCAGTAATAATATTGCCGGCGTAATCGGGTTTCAGTTCGAAAAAATCACCATCGTCCAAAACCTTGGTAATCAATTCATGCATATCGTACGGCTTGTTCGAATTATCCGGAATCAAGCTATCCAGCGAGAGTTCCACACGATCAGCAGGATCCACCGCCTCGCGCTCAGGCGGGTCGGCCCTATTACTAAGCGGTAGAAAATCGAAAAAACGCCGCAGATTCAACAAAGCGTCTATGTCGTTATCAAACGCGCCGTCAGCCACACCGGAGCGGCTGGAATGGGTACTCGCACCGCCGAGTTCCTCGTGGGTGACGGTTTCATGGGTGACAGTCTTGACAACTTCTGGACCGGTGACAAACATGTAGGAAGTATTGCGAACCATGAAGACAAAATCTGTTATCGCAGGGGAATACACCGCTCCACCGGCGCAAGGGCCCATGATCATGGAGATCTGCGGAATGACGCCCGACGCCAAAACATTGCGTTGGAAGACCTCCGCGTAACCCGCTAACGAATCAATGCCTTCCTGGATCCTCGCTCCCCCCGAGTCATTCAGTCCGATAACAGGGGCGCCCACCTTCATTGCATGATCAAGGATCTTGCAGATTTTGCCGGCATGAGCCTCTGATAATGACCCGCCAAACACGGTGAAATCCTGGCTGAAAACGAAAACCGTGCGCCCGTTGATGGTACCGTGGCCGGTAACCACGCCATCGCCTGGAACTGTTTTTTCGGCCATGTCAAAATCGGTGCAGCGGTGCTCGACAAATACGTCCCATTCCTCGAAACTGTTCTCGTCAAGCAGCACACCGATACGTTCGCGGGCCGTCAGCTTGCCTTTGGCATGCTGTGCCTCGATACGCTTTTGACCGCCGCCCTGCTCGGCCGCCAGACGCCGCCGCTCTAATTCTTCAATAATTTGCTGCATCAGTTTTTAAGGTCTCGAGCGCTGAATCATGTTCAACACCTCTTGTGCCGCCTGGGGAATATTGGTACCAGGGCCGTAAAAAGCAGCAACCCCCAAGTTTGCCAACCGTTGCCGATCTGCCGTGGGTACCACGCCACCGAGAATCACAATAATCTCCGTGGCTTGGTGTCTATTCAATGCTTCAATGACCTGCGGCACCAACGTATCGTGACTTCCCGCCTGAGAGGAAATGCCAATCACATGCACGTCATTATCAACAGCCTGTCGGACAACTTCCTCGGGCGTTTGAAACAAAGGACCGATGTCAACATCAAAACCAATATCCGCAAACGCTGTGGCAATAACCCGCGCGCCTCGATCGTGCCCATCCTGCCCTAACTTTGCAACGAGAATTCTCGGGCGCCGGCCAGCATCTCGCGCAAAATCGGCCACAGCGCTCCGAATTGCGCCAAACTTCTCATCGCCCTGATATGCTTCGCCGTACACCCCTGAAATCATCCCAACCTGAGCTTGGTGACGGCCGAAAACCTGCTCCAAAGCAAGAGAAATTTCCCCTACGGTGGCGCGAGCGCGTGCCGCTTCAAGGGCATACTCTAGCAGGTTAGCATCCGATTGCCCGGCCGCCTCGGTGAGTCCTGTTAACGCCTGCTGGCAACGATTCTCGTCACGGGAATTACGCAACTGCTCCAGTCGCCCAAGTTGGGTCTGACGTACTACAGTATTGTCTATGTTGAGAATATCCACATCAGAGTCAGCACCGCTCTGGTAACGATTCACCCCCACCATGACCTCCTCACCGCGATCAACCCGAGCCTGTCGGCGGGCTGCCGACTCCTCAATGCGCCGTTTTGGTACTCCACTGGTGACCGCTTCGGTCATGCCGCCCATCGCTTCAACTTCATTAATCAACGACCGTGCATGACTGACCAGAGAGGCGGTCAAGCTTTCTACATAGTACGAACCCCCCAAAGGATCAACCACTCGAGTTATCCCAGTCTCCTCTCGCAGAATGAGTTGAGTATTGCGTGCAATATGGGCCGAAAAATCCGTAGGGAGTGCCAAGGCCTCATCGAAGCTATTAGTGTGTAACGACTGGGTACCCCCAAACACCGCGGCCAGGGCTTCGATCGTGGTGCGTACAATATTATTGTAAGGGTCCTCACCGGTCAGGCTCACACCGGATGTCTGGCAGTGGGTACGCAACATGAGCGAGCGTGGATCAGAAGGGTTAAATTTTTCCTTAATCAGTTCGGCCCAGAGTAATCGGGCGGCCCGTAACTTGGCCACTTCCATGAAAAAGTTCATGCCAATACCGAAGAAGAACGATAGACGCGGCGCAAACCGATCAACATCCAACCCACTGTTAATTGCCGTGCGCACATACTCGACGCCATCAGCTAAGGTGTAGGCCAGTTCCTGTACCGCTGTCCCACCCGCTTCTTGTATGTGGTAACCCGAAATAGAAATCGGGTTGTACCGGGGCATATGCTGAGCCGTATAACCAATAATATCCGATACGATCCGCATGGAAGCCTGGGGCGGATATATATAGGTATTTCGAACCATAAATTCTTTGAGAATATCGTTCTGTAGGGTGCCAGATAGCTTCGCGATATCGACCCCTTGCTCCTCACCCGCCACAATGAACATCGCCAGTACTGGCAGCACGGCCCCGTTCATGGTCATGGATACAGACATCTCGCCCAGAGGAATCTGATCAAAAAGGATCTTCATGTCCTCGATGGAATCGATCGCCACTCCGGCCTTGCCAATATCGCCTGTCACCCTCGGGTGATCGGAGTCATAGCCACGATGGGTTGCCAGATCAAATGCCACGGACAAGCCGCTTTGGCCTGCGGCCAGATTGCGTCGATAAAACGCATTGGATTCTTCGGCCGTAGAGAACCCAGAGTACTGACGGATTGTCCAGGGTCGTCCGGCATACATGGTTGCGTGGGCGCCACGATCATAAGGCGGGAACCCAGGCAAAGATGCTTGATGACCACAAGTATCCAGATCATCAATGGTATAAAGCGGTTTAACCGTTATACCTTCGGGAGTCTCCCACTCGAGAGACTGGTGATTCCGATCGCCCAATTCCTGCTCGGCGAGCGCAGTCCATTGCGCGAGAGTCACGTCTTTCGAATCACTCATGGGTCACTTCGCGGCGCGATCAATGCGGATAACCGATAGTCGACAACGCCTGGGTAATCTCATCGAGGATTACAGGGTCATCGATCGTTGCCGGCATTTTCCAGGGCTTTCCATCAGCAATACTACGCATGGTGCCTCGCAAAATTTTTCCCGAGCGTGTCTTGGGTAACCGGCTGACCACCAAAGCCTGTTTAAAGGCGGCGACGGGGCCTATCCGGTCACGCACCATCGCGACGGCCTCGGCAATAATCTCATCGTCGGCCTGCTTGCATCCAGCGCTCAACACCAGAAAACCCATTGGCACCTGACCTTTGAGATCATCTGCCACCCCGGTCACTGCGCATTCAGCGACTGCCGGATGATCTGCCAGAACCTCTTCCATTGCGCCAGTCGACAGTCGGTGTCCGGCCACATTGATGATATCGTCCGTGCGCGACATGACAAAAACATAACCATCACTATCAATAATGCCTGCATCCGAGGTGTTGTAGTACCCATTAAACTGCTTGAGGTACGAATCAAGGTGGCGCTGGCGTGCGTTCCACAGGGTTGGGAAAGTGCCCGGGGGCAAAGGCAATTTGGCAGCCAAAGTGCCAATTTCCCCCGCCGGAGCCTGCCGACCATTGTCGTCGAGAACCTGCAAGTCCCAACCTGGCACCGCAACCGAGGGTGAACCCTCTTTTATCGGCAACAACCCAAAGCCCGCACAATTAGCCGCGATAGACCAGCCGGTTTCTGTTTGCCACCAGTGATCAATCACGGGGATACCCAGTTTGTCCTCCGCCCAGTGCAACGTATCTGGATCAGTGCGCTCACCTGCCAGGAACAAGTAGCGAAGCGAGGAAAGATCGTAACGTCGAATATGCTCACCAGTCGGATCCTCTTTCTTGATAGCACGAAACGCCGTTGGCGCAGTGAACAGAACCCGAACGTCATTTTCGGATATGACCCGCCAGAAGGCGCCTGGGTCTGGCGTGCCCACTGGCTTGCCTTCATACAATATCGTGGTATTGCCCGCGAGCAAAGGGGCATACACGATGTAGGAGTGTCCCACCACCCAGCCGACATCCGAGGCTGCCCAAAAGGCCTCGCCAGGTTGCACCCCATAAATGTGTTCCATCGTCCATTTTAGGGCGACGGCGTGGCCTCCATTGTCCCGTACCACACCCTTGGGCTCGCCGGTCGTGCCAGAGGTATACAGGATATACAGCGGGTCGGTTGCCAGAACCGGTACGCAGTCCTGAGCGCTTGCGCCAGCGACCGCCTCATCCCAGTCGACATCCCTGCCGGCTTGTAGCGATGCCTCAATCTGCGGTCGCTGCAGGAGCACACAAAAATCGGGTTGATGGGTTGCCAGTGAGATGGCTTCATCAAGCAAAGGTTTGTAAGCCACTACCCGCCCGGGCTCAATACCACAAGACGCGCTGATGATCGCTTTGGGTGTGGCATCATCAATACGAACCGCCAACTCATTGGCTGCAAACCCGCCAAACACTACCGAATGCACGGCGCCGATCCGAGCGCATGCCAGCATCGCGATCGCCGCCTCAGGCACCATTGGCATATAAATAATGACGCGATCGCCCTTGGCGACCCCGCGTTCGGCCAGCACGCCGGCGAAGAGCGCGACCGTATCTCGCAGTTCACTGAAACTGTAACTACGGCGCGTATCGGTAACGGCCGAGTCATACACTAGTGCCGCCTGGTCTCCGCGCCCTTGGTTCACGTGCAAATCAAGCGCGTTGTAACAAGTATTAAGTTCGCCACCTGTAAACCAGCGGTAAAACGGTGCGTCGCTGTCATCGAGCACTCGATCCCAGCGTCGGGTCCAGTGGACGGCCTCTGCCACCTGGCCCCAAAACTTTTCGGGATTCTCTTTGGCCGCCTGGTAAACCGCGTGGTAAGAACTTACCGCTGCGCTGCTCATCATTCTCTCCCAGTCACTTCGCAATCTTGTTCAATCAGGCTTGAGCCACCTACTCTTCCAAAGACTATTACTTGCGAAACTCAGTATTGATTCCCGCCAGGTTGTAGCAGAGCTGTCTGCTAGACTAGAGCGGAAACGGCACGATAGACGATCGATCGCCAAATTGATCATAAGCCTCTTGCTGTTAATCTCCGAGCAGTAATTGTAACGGTTTGTAATGTCTTTCCCAAAGGAGCTCTGATGAGTTACGAAAATATAATATGTGAAGTGCATGACGTTGTCGGACTGATCACTTTAAATCGGCCTGAGGCGCTCAATGCCTTGTCTGATCCGTTGATGGACGAACTGGGGCAAGCACTTCGGGCGTTTGAGCAAGATGACAGCATTGGCGCTATTGTCATTACCGGCAGTGAAAAAGCATTTGCGGCAGGGGCCGACATTAAGAGCATGAAAGATCGCTCCTACGTCGATGTGTACCTTGGCGATTTCATCGGCCAGAACTGGGAACAGGTAACCCACTGCCGAAAACCAGTGATTGCAGCAGTTGCCGGGTTCGCCCTGGGCGGGGGGTGTGAACTCGCCATGATGTGTGACTTTATTCTCGCTGCGGACAACGCCCGCTTTGGACAGCCGGAAATCAAACTCGGGATCATTCCTGGTTCTGGCGGCACGCAGCGGCTGACGCGTTTCGTTGGCAAATCCAAAGCCATGGAGATGTGCCTGACCGGACGCATGATGGACGCGGCAGAAGCTGAACGGTCGGGCCTTGCGAGTCGTGTGATTCCTGCGGCAGAGCTTATTGAAGAAGCGCTTGCCACTGCAACGACTATTGCGCAGATGTCCCGCCCGTCTGTATTTATGGCTAAGGCCTCAGTTAACCGCGCCTATGAAACTAATTTGGCACAAGGCGTGGCTGGTGAACGTATTATGTTCCAGTCACTTTTTGCTACCGAAGACCAAAAGGAGGGCATGACGGCATTTGCAGAGAAACGCCCGCCTCAATGGAAGAACCGATAGGCTTAACTGATGAAGGTTGAGGGTAAAACTTACCGATCGATCTGGCTGGATCAGCAGGCACCTCTTGCCCATGTCATTGATCAGACGGTGCTGCCTTTTCGGTTTGATATACGTACGCTGAACACCGTTGATGCAACGGCCGAAGCGATTGCCACCATGGTCGTACGCGGCGCCCCACTGATTGGGGTGACCGCCGCCTGCGGGCTTTATCTCGCTTGCCATGCAGATCCAAGCGACAGCAATCTGCGCCAAGCTTACCAGCAACTCCTCGACGCCCGTCCAACAGCTGTCAATCTGCGGTGGGCGCTTGATCGGATACTTCCAACCTTGCTCGAGGCTCCAACGGGTTCACGTACAGCTGCCGCCCGAACACTGGCTCAACAACTGTGCGATGAGGATGTGGCAACCAACAGCGCCATCGGGAATCATGGTCTTGAGCTGATTAAAAAACATGCACATCGCAGTGGTGCGCGACCAGTTAACATTCTGACTCACTGTAACGCCGGATGGCTTGCCACGGTCGACTGGGGCACCGCTTTGTCGCCTGTTTTCAAAGCGCACGATGCGGGCATCCCGATTCACGTCTGGGTAGACGAAACCCGACCACGCAATCAGGGGGCATCGTTGACCGCGTGGGAGCTGGGGGCTCACGGGGTACCCCATACCGTGATTGCGGATAACGCAGGTGGGCACCTGATGCAACACCAACAGGTCGATCTGTGCATTGTGGGCTCTGACCGCACCACCCGTACCGGAGATGTGTGCAACAAGATCGGAACATACCTTAAGGCGCTGGCCGCCCATGACAACGACATTCCTTTTTACGCCGCCCTACCCTCATCAACGATTGATTGGAGCGTGCGAGATGGTATTTTGGAAATACCGATCGAGGAACGCCCTGCCGAGGAAGTGACTCATATTAACGGAATCGATCACCAAAACCGCATGACTCGCGTGCGCCTATCGCCCAGTGACAGCCCCGCTGCCAACCCGGCCTTCGATGTCACGCCGCGACGCTTCATGACTGGCATCATTACCGAACGGGGCGTCGCCGGAGCCAGTGAGGCAGCGCTACTAGGCCTGTTTCCCGAACAACGGGTGAGCTCGTAAGGGGCTGGGACGACAGCCATCACCGCTGGTTTTTCACAACAAAACCACTCTTAACGTGCCCAAGCCGGCAGTCGCGGCATTCCGTCGCTCGACGCTCATATCAAGCAGTTATAATTGCTCCGTGTTTGCGCTAATCCGTGCAGTGTGTGTCTGTTTTATCCATTTTTTTAAAAAAGGACTCCGATGTGTATCACCTGAGGTTTAGCCGATCTTTGGTGTTCTGCGCGACCTTTGGTTTTTTCAGCCTTGTCGTTGCAAACACCGCAACCGCGCCCCTGGAGAGCAGTTCCCCCCTGGGAGCGGCGTCGCATCATGGGCGCACGATCAAGCTCATCAACTACTTTGTCGAGCGTTATCATTATCGCAAAACTCAACTCGATGACGAACTATCCTCTGAGATTCTGACTCGTTATCTTCAGGCCTTGGACCCTAATCGCAGCTATTTTCTGGCCGAAGATATCGAAAGCTTCGAGACTCTGCGTCACCGCCTTGACGACTACTTGATCGCCAATCAGGTAACGCCTTTTTTTGAGCTCTTCAATACCTACCGCCAACGGGTGTTTGATCAAATTCGTTTTGCACTCGAGACACTAGAGACGCCTTTTGACTTCACGATCGACGAGCGCTACCGCTTCGACCGTAGCCAATCGCCTTGGGCCATTGACCGGGCCGAGTTGAACGACCTGTGGCGTCGGCGAGTCAAGAACGACTACCTGGCGCTGAAGTTAGGAAATAAACCGCACGAAGAAATCCTGAAAACCCTGCGGCAGCGTTATCAACAGCTTGAGCGTCGTATTCAGCAGATTACCAGCCAAGACGTATTCCAGACATTGGTAAACGCTTACGTTTCCGCGATTGAACCGCATACGGGGTACTTCTCACCACGCGCTACGGAGAATTTCAAGATCCGAATGAGCTTGTCACTAGAGGGCATCGGCGCCGTGCTCCAGATGCAGAACGAGTTCACAGTGGTTCAACGTATTGTGCCGGGCGGGGCGGCAGAACTTGAAGGTACCCTGCGTCCTGGCGACCATATCATTGGTGTCGGACAAGGGCTCGACGAGCAGGTAACTGATGTGATCGGTTGGCGTCTAGACGACGTAGTCGATCTGATTCGAGGGCCAAAAGGCACTACGGTACGCCTTCGAATAACCCCAAACCCTCAGGTTGGTAGTACCAGCGCCCAGGTGCTAGCGATCACCCGAGACCAGATTAAGCTGGAAGAGCAGGCAGCTCAGCGCACGCTGCTGGAAGTGCGCGATGGTGACATTAACCACCGCATCGGTGTGATCGACATACCTACCTTCTATGTTGATTTTGACGCTCGGGCGCGGGGGGATTCCGACTTTCGCAGCACGACCAGGGACGTACGCAATCTCATTACACAAATGGAGCACGAAGGCATCGATGGGTTGGTGATCGACCTGCGCGGCAATGGCGGTGGTGCACTCGCTGAAGCAACCGCCCTGACTGGACTTTTTATTCCTTCAGGCCCTGTCGTTCAGGTCCGTGACTCACGCGGGCGAACCCGGGTCAATCATGACCCTAGCGACGACCTCGCCTATGCCGGTCCACTGGCAGTTATCGTTGATCGTGACAGCGCCTCGGCATCTGAGATTTTTTCTGGTGCGATTCAGGATTACGAGCGGGGCTTGGTGATCGGTGAGCCCACCTTTGGTAAAGGCACGGTACAGAACCTGATTGATCTGGATCGCTACTCTCAGGACCCTGACCAGCCACTGGGTCAACTAAAGCTCACCATCGCGCAATTCTTCCGGGTCAATGGTGAGAGCACGCAACACCGGGGGGTGGTCCCGGACATCATCTTGCCTATCGGTCGCGAAGGAACCTCTCATGGTGAACGTGCGCTAGACAATGCCCTACCCTGGACTCAAATCGATGCTGCCGATTTCTCAATCTATGAGCAGAGTAACTACCTTGAGCACATAGATAGACTGCGCAGCCTGCACCGCGTCAGGGTAGACCACGATCCGGATTTCGCCTATCTGAAAGGAATCCAGAAGATTGAGACCCCACTGGCCCAACTCACCGAAGTTCCGCTGCTCGAAAGTCTGCGTAGCGCCGAACGTATACGACAGCAAAATGATCGCCAGGCATTGCTCAAAACCCTTGTGCAAGCACACGGTCTTGTCTTCAAACAGGCAGAAGACGATGGCGACCTTCCAAGAGACGCGGCGTTGTTCGAATCAGCTCGCATCCTGGCTGACCTGGCCTTCGGCGCTTTCACTGAACGACTGATCGTCAAACTGGACATCGAGTCGACCCTTATTGATGGTTCTAGTAATCGCATTGAACCACTCAATCAATAAGAAAGACCGGTTTTAGTACGAGTCAGATTGATGGATTTTTCCCGTTTTGGTCAGTTCCTTTCTTCTGGGTCAGGCATCCTCACCTTAATGGATGATATCGACCAATCTTTGGTTGACTCTTCGAACATCCATCTCCTAGGTGGTGGAAATCCCGCTCGCATTCCACAAGTACAGGAGACTTTCCGGTCCGCCATGACTTCCTTGTTGGTGGATGGCGAACGTTTTGAGCGTCTGACAGGCGATTACGATGGCCCGCAAGGGGACGCCCGGTTTAATCAGAACCTTGCGAGCCTACTTCAAGAGCGGTACGGCTGGAATGTCGGCCCCAAAAATATTGCGATAACAAACGGTAGTCAGAGCTCGTTTTACGCGCTGTTTCATCTTTTTGCTGGCGACTTTCAACAGAAGCCGGCTCGCCGGATACTGCTGCCCTTGGCTCCTGAATATATTGGTTACGTTGATGTCGGCCTGGGGCAGCAGTTGTTTCGTGCCTTTCGCCCCAGCATTGAGTTACGAGGTGATCGCGAATTTAAGTACCGCATTGATTTCGAACGACTTGATATCACTTCAGATATCGGAGCAATTGCGGTGTCCCGCCCAACCAATCCAACCGGTAATGTATTGACTGATAACGAGATCTCGAAGTTACGTGAACTCGCTAACACAAACCATATCCCGTTGATTATCGATTCGGCCTATGGGGCACCATTTCCGAATATTGTTTTCCCACAAGTCGCCACTGTTTGGGATGAGAACATCATTATCTGTCTCAGCCTGTCCAAGTTGGGGCTGCCGGGCTTGCGGACTGGGATAGTTGTTGCCCATGAAAAAGTGATCAGGGCGGTAACGGCAGCAAACGCGATCCTCTCGCTGGCTCCAGGAAGTGCTGGCCCTGGGTTGGTCAGTGATATGGTCGCCGATCGCAGTATTCTTGATCTGTCAGATAATGTGATCCGGCCTTACTATCGGCAGCGAGTCAAGCAGGCGGTCTCCTGGGTTAACACAGCACTTGAGGGCTACCCCTGCCGAGTTCACACCCCGGAAGGCGCGATATTCCTCTGGCTCTGGTTTGAAGGCCTGCCGATCACCAGTGAAACACTTTATCAACGGCTCAAGAGTCGTGGTGTTCTTGTTATTGCCGGAGAGCATTTTTTCCCCGGTCTCGAGGGTGAATGGGGGCATCGACATGAATGCATCCGCATATCCTACGCCCAGGATCCCGCCTCGGTTGAAGCAGGGATTTACATTATTGGCGAGGAGGTCGCCCGCGCATATGACAGCGCAAAAGCAAAGAGTGTGTGATTTGCTTTTGTGTCTCAATCCCGCTGCGCATACTGGCTCGAGCGGAACATCGACCAAATTAACTGGAAAACAGCAGACAACTGCTCGGCGCCACTATCAACCCAGTCGTTAACGTCGGCCTCGCAGAGCCAGGCGCCGCCCTGCATTTCATCCAAATTTGGTCTAAGGTCTCTGTCGCTGACCAAACGATAGACCCAGGCGAACTCCATCCCAGTGATTGCGCTCGCCTCCAATTTAAACAAGGCTTCAGGAATTGCGTCCAACGACAGTCCGATCTCCTCTTCAATTTCCCGGACGCAGCACCGATCATAGCTTTCACCAGCATCCACATGCCCTGCTACAGAGGAATCCCATATCCCCGGGTTTTCTTGTTTATGCAATCCGCGTTGTTGCAGGAACAACTCTCCCGAAGAATTAAACACTAGGACATGGACAGCGCGGTGGCGCAAGCCTTGTTGGTGAACTTTATCGCGCCGTTGTGTTCCCACGACCTCGTCCAAGGAATCGACCACCGAAAGCATTTCGGCATCTTCATCGGCCCGGCTCAATGAGTGCCCCCGGCTGTGCCCGGTACAGACCGTTGTGGCTCACCGCTCCGTTGGCGCTCACGCCACAGCGGATCGACCCAAACTGGCGCCTCAAGTGGTTCCAGAAGAGTTTTTCCGGCGACCAGATCCGCTGCCCGCTCCGCCAGCATTATGGTCGGAGCGTTCAAATTCCCATTAGTGATACTGGGGAAAGCGGATGAATCAATCACCCGCAATTGGTCGATACCTCGAACCAGGCAATCGGCGTCCAGCACAGCAGCTGGGTCATTGTCGGCGCCGATCTTACAGGTACATGATGGGTGATAGGCACTCTCGACATTTTGCCGTACCCACCCATCAATTTGATCGTCGGCAGTTATTCCTTCGCCGGGTGTTATCTCCTGACCGCGAAAACGATCCATTGCGGATTGGCCCAGTATCTCGCGTGTCCAACGGATACATAATCTCCAATCTGCTCGGTCCTTCTCGGTAGTAAGGTAATTAAACCGAACCCGCGGGTGCTCACGTGGATCGGCCGACCTGATCGCTACGTCTCCCCGGCTGGTGGGCTTATTGGGCCCCACATGGACCTGAAAGCCATGCCCATCGAATGCCGCACGACCATCGTAGCGCATTGCACCCGGTAAAAAATGGTATTGAATATCCGGGGCTGAAATTCCCGCACGTGAACGAATAAAAGCGCATGATTCAAAATGATTAGTCGCTCCCAGTCCGTCCTTAAACAACAGCCAACGCAACCCGATCTGAAGCTTACTCCACCAACCCAAACGCGAGTTCAGTGAGATCGGCTCGAGGCAGCGATACTGAAAATAGACCTCAAGGTGGTCCTGCAGGTTACGGCCTACTCCCTCCAGCGGATGAATCACCGGAACACCGGCAGACTCGAGAACACCCGGCGAGCCTATCCCCGACCGCTGTAATAATGTGGGCGAGCCAATCGATCCGGCCGACAGGATCACTTCACTTTGGGCATAGACCTGAAAGACATTACCGTCCTTTTCGTACTCGACTCCGGTTGCGCGTACCCCATCCAACAGCACCCGGTTGGCCAGGGTCCCAGTAATCACTCGCAGATTCTTGCGATCACGGGCCGGATCGAGATAGGCACGGCTGGCCGAAGCACGACAACCCCGGTCTACAGTCATATGCATCGGCCCGAATCCTTCCTGTTGAAACCCGTTGTAGTCGTCTGTGCCCGGATATCCTGCCTCACACCCAGCGTCAATAAACGCCTGATACAACGGGTTCAGCCGCATTTCATTTCCGGCACACACGCCGAGCGGCCCGCTGCCGCCACGATAACGGTCCGCACCGCGATACCACGACTCGGCGCGTTGGTAATACGGTAGACAGGCGGGGTAGTTCCATCCCGCGGCGCCATTGGACTCCCATTGGTTGATATCTTCGGCGTGGCCGCGCACGTAGACCATGCCATTGATCGAGGACGAACCGCCAAGACCCAAGCCGCGGGGGCAATCCAATACGCGGTTATCCAGGCCCGGCTCTAATTCACTCTGGAAACCCCAATTGAAACGGCGGGTGTTCATTGGCATTGATAATGCGGTAGGCATCCGCACAATCAAACTTCGGTCACTCCCGCCAGCTTCTAGCAGCACTACCCGAATTGCCGGATCTTCACTCAACCGGGCTGCCAGGACGCAACCGGCTGACCCAGCTCCAACAATGACATAGTCCGCGTCACGCATAGGCCAACAACCTCGGCACGACTTTGCCACCTGCCGACCGTGGGGCAAGGGGCGCGTTAAACAAAACGGCTGCTGACGATGATTCAGTTGGCATGGCAGGATAAGTAGTTAGCAGTAGACAAAGTCCCAGACGATGGGATATTTTAGTGTTAATCCTAACCTATCGGCATACCCAGTATGAGACCTGTCCAGATAAAGGCCGGTGATGTCACTACAAGAGCCTGTTGTGTTGTCTACGACAAAGATGGGACTCTGGTCGATTTTCACAGTGTGTGGGGGCCCCGGATGGTGCGCAGCGCCAACGCCTTGCTCGCTGCAACCGACCTCGGTGATGATTTTGTACATCACCTTTACCGCGCCGTGGGTTATGACCCGGACACCAATCGCACTTTTGGCCAGGGGCCGCTCGCTAGCGCACCGCTTGACCAGTTAGTGATTGTGGTTGCCACGGCCATGTTTCAATCCGGAGTAACATGGGATAAGGCGCTCGAGCTTTCAAGCACTTGCCTATTACCCCTAATGGCTGCGCAACCAGAGGCGAAGGAAATCACCCCAAGGGGCGATGTACTGTCGCCGCTACGGACATTGCAACAGCACGGCTGTCGGCTCGTGGTAGCCACAACCGACAACCGTGACTCGACCGATTTGATGCTTAGACACCTCCGCATTCAGGACTACTTCAACCAAGTGATCTGTGGTGATGACCGCGGGCCGGTCAAACCAGACCCTGAGGTGTTGCTTTCGATTGCCCGAACACAGAAGATTCCGGTCTCCCAACTCATTATGGTTGGGGACACCGTCAGTGACATGGTGATGTCACGTCGTGCAGGGGCTGGGCTGAGCGTTGGGATCACGGGCGGCGCTGGCACTGATGATGAACTAGCGGCGCACGCTGACGTGCTCATAGAGAACATCAGCCAAATACGGCCCGCCTCAACGTCCTGACGTTACCCTCAGGATTTACCAAGGGCGAGCAGAAACGCTTCCTGAGCGTCAGACTCGATCGCCCCCGGCCTTGTCTTACGTACGGTTGCGATCGCATCAGCCGGGGTCGAGCCGGATGCGATTAGCAATCGAGCTGCCAACGTGCCGGTGCGGCCAAGGCCCGCTGCACAATGCAACAACACTCGATCTCCCCCACGCAGTCCGATTAAAAGTTTATCAACAAACGAGGTCGCAGGTCCGCCGCCGGTTGGCGCCTGAAGATCCCTGATCGGCCAGTGTCTCCAGTTGAACTGGCGCTTAAACTGTCGCGGCAGATCCGAAACACCGAGTGCAGAAAACTCGTGAGTCTCCACCAGGGAGACCACTAGATCAGGCCGCCATAGCGAAATAGCGCCTAGGTCGGCTTGAATATCGCGTTTTCTGGCGAGCCTGCCGGACCCGCCTTCGAGACGACCCGGGCAACAGCACATCCCAAGCAGTCCCTGCTCAGCAACTGACAACTCATTAATTTGAAGTGACGCTGGGGAGGACTGCAAAATTGATTCTCTCTACCATTCACCGGTATTAGGCATAGAAATCCAGGGCTCCGCCGGTGCCAACGAGTCGCCACGCTGCAGCAGTTCAATCGAAATGTTCTCAGGAGAGCGAACGAACGCCATTCGGCCATCTCGCGGTGGGCGGTTGATAGTGACATCCTGATCCATCAGTCGCTGGCATAGTGCATAGATATCGTCAACTTGGTATGCCAGGTGGCCAAAGTTACGCCCGCCGCCATAATCCTGAGGGTCCCAGTTGTAGGTCAGTTCAACCTGGGCTGATTCGTCTCCGGGCGCGCATAGAAAAACATTGGTGAATCGGCCCTGTTCCGAATCATAGCGACGTGCCTCGATCAAGCCCAACTTTGCGCAATAAAAATCCAGCGACTTCTCCAGATCGCTTACCCTGACCATCGTGTGAAGGTATTTCATAATTGTGTGTCTCGGTTAAGTCGAAACTGCTGATCGCCAAGTCTGTGTTTTGGCCTCGATACCTTGGCTCAGCAGGTAATGAAGAATCTTAACATCTGCCGCAGTATCAATAATCATCATACCCATTGCAGCGGCAGGCGCGATGTCACCGGCATCGTCCATATTCAGGACCGCGACGAGGCCAGCGTAGTATGAGGCGAATAAAGAAAGACGATCGCAGAAACTGTCGTCATGGCACTAACAAAAAGATAGATACTGATATCCAGTATGGCGGGCGCACAAACCGGGATCGTCAGGCGCAGAAACGTTCGATAAAAGGGCTGTTTCAAAGAAGCTGCAACGGATTCGAGCCAGGCATCCATTTGCTTAAGTGCAGTGGTCGCAGTGGGATGGCAAACGGTGTAGAT
>CAUZJT010000055.1:0-15766 GCA_963580215.1 Gammaproteobacteria bacterium | reverse complement strand
GATAACGCCATCAATGGCAACCAGCCGAAATCGGACCAGGCTGCGCTGTCAGCTGTCGCGGCAAGCGCCGGGATCGAAGTCCCGCGAGCCATTGCAGATCTTTTTGCAAAGCCCATTGGCCACCCGCTGGTGGTTGCTTCACAGGACATCGAAAACGAAATTCTAAAATTTCTGGAATCGAGTGGCTAACCTACAGTGATTGGGTCGCAGTGATTAGCCCGCAGTAACCTGCCCTGCTTCGGTCCAGCGCATCGTCACCAGGCCCGCCAGCCCGAGCATGACAAAGCCAGCCACCAAAGGTATTACCGTCTGGTCGTAGGCATTGGCGACGACTACACCAAAGCCTACCGACATCAGCGTCGAAACCGAACCGATCAGGGCTGATCCCAGCCCTGCGATATGCCCTAGGGGTTCCATCGCGAGCGCATTCAAATTACCGAATAGAATCCCGAAGCAAAAAAACAACGCCAACAAATAAGCCATCAACTGAAATAGCGGCGGATGGCCATCCTGCACTATAACAATCAGCAAAAACGGAACTGACAACAAACAGATACCGATCATCGCGTAGTTCGACAGGCGGCGCATACCGAAACGCATTACCAGACCGGCATTGCACAGCGATGCGAAACCGATAGAGCAGGCGAGGACTCCGAAGTAGATTGGAAACAAATCGTGCAATTGGTATTGCACCTGAAAAATCTGTTGTGAACTGCTGAGATACCCGATAAAGCCACCAAAAATAAACCCCATGGCCAGGGTGTAGCCCAGCGAACTGCGAATACGGCATATCGCCCCGACATCCTGAAATAACTGGGCGAACGAAAAATGTACCCGTTGCTCAGGCACCAGGGTCTCAGGCTGGCGCATCCAGAACCACAGGACCAGGATCACAACCAGCAGGAGGAATATCACATAGATAAAACGCCAGTCGGCCAGCATCAGCACAAGCTGGCCAAGCGCAGGAGCAAAAACTGGTACCAGAATGAATACCGTCATTACGAACGACATGACTCGTGCCATTTCGCGACCCGTGAACTGGTCGCGTACCAAGGCGATCGACACGATGCGGGGCCCGGCAGCGCCGGCACCCTGCAACAAACGACCCAATAGCATCTGCTCGAAGTTAATGGCAAAAATCGACAACAGGCAACCGAGGCCGAATAGCGCAAAACCCGAAATAATGGCGGGTCGTCTTCCAATCGAATCCGATAGCGGTCCGAAAAATATCTGCCCCAGGGCCATGCCGGCAAAAAAAATGGAGATCACGTATTGACTGTCGTTGATGCGTTGCACACCTAGATCGGCAGCGATCATTGGCAACGCCGGCAACATGGCGTCGATCGACAGGGCAACCAGCGAAATAATCAACGCAATGAGAATGATGAATTCGCCAGGCGACTGTCGATTCGTATTGCTGGTTTTCAGATTCATCTTTTCTGTACCCGAACATACATCAGCCACGCTCTAGCCCGCATTTCTCACCAGATGGACAAATCCTCGCTTGATCTTTGCCGGCATAGATGTAGTCATACGGCGTTCCGGGAACGAGCGAGAGCAGGATGCGGTAAGCTTTGAATCCACAAGACATTTCACCCCAAAAGGGCACCGAGTGTCCTCAGTTGGAAATACACACTGTTATTCCACGCCTTCGGAAAATCCCTTGTGAATTCAAATCTCTGCGCGATTATTCTGGCCCCTGGTGAGAAGTGCGGGCTAGCGGCAGGTACATACAACTGGCACTATCTGGGCACAGCGTCGCAAATTGGCGGGTCAGGGAAACCGCTTGCGGGACATCGGCACGAGCCATCGGCACAAACACTCCTCAGCGAAAAACCGGGGCTACTTCCCGACAGAAAAGTTTGAGGGAGCTTTTCTGTCTTTCGCGGTCAAGACCGTAACTGGCGTTGTAAATAAAGTCATCAACCCCGATCGCCTGGTACTGCTCGAGTTTGGCTACCACTTCATCGGGCGTACCGAACATCAGATTCTTCTGGAGTTCTTCCCGGTTGAAGCGATCCTCCCCGACAACGGTCGAAAGATCGACCTGCTCGGGAAAGCCTTCTTTTACATCAGCAATGTTCTTGAAGAGATTTTCGAAACGGGCCGTTTTGGAGATAAAGGCATCAAGGTAAGGATCCACGTCTGAAGCCTTTTCATAAACAGCAGTCTGGCGCATGGTTGCGAAGACCGGACGGGGCATGCCAGGATTATTTTTTACCGCAGTCTCAAAGTTCTCCTTGTAAAGCTCGACCTCGGAAAAAGGCCGGGCTAGCGCCCAGGACATAATGTTGCAATGGTTTTTGACGGCAAACTCAAAGGTCACCGGTGCCCGAGCAGCAATCCAGACCGGGGGAGTGGGTGCCTGGATGGGCTTGGGCACAGACGTCATGCGTGAAAACTGCCAGTACTCCCCCTCGTGGGTATAGTCCCCCTGCCATAAAGCCCGCACCGCAGGCAATAACTCCTGTGTATAAAGGTGTGCGTCCTGTTGTTTGAGACCAGGCTTCATTCGGTCCATCTCCCATTGATAGGCTCCGGAACCTAATCCAAGATCCAGGCGGCCATCACTGTAGACATCCAAAAGCGCAGCCTGCCCGGCCACCCGCACGGGATGCGCATACGGCGATACCACGACAGCGGTTCCCAGGCGGATCCGCGAGGTGTGTGCGGCAAGCCAAGTCAGGATCTGAAAGGCGTCAGGCGCAATGGTCATCTCGATACCGTGATGCTCCGCGGACCAGACAATATGAAAGCCCGCCTCCTCGGCTATCTGCACCATCTCGGTCACGTGGCGCGCAACTTCCGAATAAGAAGACGAGGTATCCATGCGCTCCATGTTGATAACCAAATGAAATTTCAAACCCATTCCTCCAGGAAAAATCCGTTAAGTTTTTCAGCCACAAGACCGGGCGCCTCGACTAGCAGACTGTGACGAAGTCCCGGCAGTATCTCCATTCTTGATCCGGGAATTCGCGAATGCATCAGTGCTGCCATTCGAGGATTGGATCCCGGATCATCTTCACCCGTCATGACCAGCGTCGGTGCGTCAATCCTGTGCAACTCATCAGCGAGATCGCTAGTGTTAAACACTTTAAATGCCTCCAGGTAACCACTCTGCCGACCGACTTTGCGTAACTGGGCAATGCGTTTTTCGACCAGCGCCGGATGTCTGTCCCGAAAGTCCGATGAAAACCACCGCTCCAGTGACGCCTCGATATTGACTTCGTAATGCCCCTCGCGGATGTTTTCAAGACGCTGCGCCACTTTGGCCTTTTCTTCCAGTGTGCGTCCCGCAACTGCGCTCACGATCGCAAGCCGCTCAAGTTTATCAGGGTGATCGATTGCAAAACGCTGCGCAATAAGACCACCAATTGAAAAACCAGCGAGATGGATTCGGGAGATCTCATAGCGCTTTAGCAGTTCAAGAAGGTCAGTCACAAAATCGTCGAGCGTCCACGGGCCTTTGGGTGAACCACTCTCACCGTGCCCCCGAAGGTCGTAACGGATTACCTGAAAACGCTGGCGCAACACATCCGATACCGGATCCCACAAAGCACAGGTTCCAGACAATCCATGAATCAACACTACGCTCTGATGATTTGTTCCCGAGGTCTCGCACTCAAGAATTTCGCTATAGATTTTTGTTGACTCTTTCACTTGTTCAGTTTTTCAAACGCGACTGGATAACTCAGATTGTGGGGTTACAGTTATTTGAGCTTTACGACGAAGGCATCCTGTTTTCGGCCAGAATAATCCACCACCACATTCTTGAGTCTTGAAAAATCGCGGATCGAGGCAAAACCGTTGTGCTTGCCGTACCCGCTGTCCTTGAAGCCTCCCATGGGGGACATCATCGCTGCGCTGCGGAACGTATTGACCCATACGGTCCCCGAATCGATGGCATCCACACAGCGCATCGCACGATCAAGATCACGCGTCCATAACCCTGCACTCAGGCCAAAGCGCGTGTCGTTCGCCTGTCCAATTACCTCGGCCTCGCTGGAAAAAGGAATCACCCCGGCCACCGGGCCAAAGATCTCTTCCTGGCAAAAGCGCATCTCGTTGCGGGCATTTGCAAAGAGCGTGGGCGCAAAATAAAAACCGTCACCGTAGGGACTGCCTTCAAGGCGGTTTCCACCACAGACAAGCCGGGCGCCTTCTTTCTCAGCAGAACGCACAAAATCCTCGACTTTGCTCAGCTGATCTCGGGTCGCAAGCGGGCCCATCTGCGTTGCGGACTCCTCCGGGTGGCCCACCACCACGTCAAGCGCGCGTGCCTTCAGTTGCTCGAGCGTTTTTTCATAAATACTTTCTTCGACAAAGATCCGACTCCCGGCGACACAGGTCTGCCCACCCGAAGCAAAGACTCCCGCCACCGCACCATTGACCGCACGATCGAGATCCGCATCGGCAAAGATGATGTGAGGAGACTTACCGCCGAGCTCAAGATTGGCCTGGGTCAGGCAGTCTCCAACGCTCGCCGCAATCCGCCGGCCCGTATCACTGCCACCGGTAAACGCCACTTTGGAAACCCCGCTGTGACTGATTAGACTCTGGCCCGCACTCGCGCCCGCGCCCGTCACGACATTAAAAACCCCATCAGGAAAGCCCGCAGCTTTAATGAGTTCAGCAAAGGCAATGGTGCTAGCAGAGGTGTGCTCGGAAGGCTTCGCAACAACCGTGTTCCCCACAGCAAGGCAGGGCGCTAGAGAAACACTCAGGATATTGAGCGGTGAATTGAAGGGCGTAATGATCGCCACCACACCCAGCGGTTCGTGACGGGTGAAGTTCAACACTTGGGGCTTGTTGACCGGGATCGTACTGCCCTCAATCTTGTCGGCCATGCCGGCAAAGTACCGGTAATAGTCATGCAAATAGGAGATCTGCGCGGTGGTCTCCCTCAAGATCTTGCCGTTGTCCCGCGCCTCGAGCAGCGCCAGTTCCGGCGCATACTCCTTGATAAGCGCCGCCAGGTTGAAGATCATCCCCGCGCGCTGGGTCTGTGTGATGTCACCCCACTCGGGTGCTTTGAGCGCTGCCTGGGCGGCCGCGACCGCCTGATCTACCTCGGCCGGCGTGCAGTCGGCAATGCGGTACCACTCTTCGCCCGTGGTAGGTGCGATACTGGCCATTGACGGGTCCGAGGTGGATTCCCGCCAGTCGCCATTGATGTAAATGGGCAGCACGCGATTGCGCACGGCGTCGGCATCAAATCTCATTGCTTCTCTCCTTTTATTCCCAAGGACGTTACTTTAAGAGTACCCGCGACCGGTGCGATACCTGGGCGTTACTCTTAATCGAATTCTAGGCTATGCCATTATCGATAAATGAATCCACCTAGTGAGCCAGGTTGCCAGAACCGAACTCGTAATCGTACTGTTGCAAGTGAAAGCCCCGGCAGTTAGGGGCTTTTTTTATTCAGACTGTTTTAATCTCGATCTACCATGCAAACCCGCTGTGTTTTCGTAAAGAGTATGATCTGTCCTTTTTGGATTTCAGCACCCAAGACGAAATGTGAGTAAGCCAGAATCGACATCGATATGAGACCTGTGCACCCGAGCCTATAAACGCCCGAACTGCCCGACAGACGCTCAAAAAACTCGCCAAGATCGCCCGTCACCGAAGACGCGTTTTTCCATACCAAGGTAGGTCGTGTAAAACATGGCAATAGCGTCGACGTCGAAAACGGGTAATACCAAGTGATCCAGTTTTTCGAGTGTCATTGAACATGCTCTGAGTTTGTTTTGCTTCTATTCACTTAACTACCATAACATAACTCTCGGCACCAAAACGGCGCCGGGCGTCAGCGATTATCAATCCGTTTTATGGGGCAGTGGAAATACCTCTGTCGGTTTGTTGCGATACATGTTTTTATTGAATTTGATGCATGACGCAATCTTTCTGATGCAGTTTGTAAATCATCCTTTGATCCAATCAGATTACTAGTGATGAAAACTGCCGGGCAGTACCACCAACTGTGCTGTGTAGCGTGTTTTGCGAAATAGTTTTCACTTTAGTGTGGGTCGCGGAACAACTGCTGCTCGATCTGGATGAATATGCAGCCTTTACCGATGTTGAAACTGGCGAGAACCTTTCTGGCATCAAGGAAGGCTTTTGGGAGTGTTGGTCGATTATCTCGGCACTGTCTGCAGCGACTTCACGAATTTAGATGGGAACTTTAGTCACATGCACAGCCTATCGTAACCCCGCGTTATTAGCCCGGATGGCATACTCTGATCGGACTAATTTACGGCATACAGAGAAAGCAATCTGTGATGGTGATAGGCTATGGATGCTGCACTCTACGACCCATTTAGCCGGGTTTGTTACGCTCGCTTAGAACCACGGCAAGGCCGCTGCTCACAACGATAGCGGCACCTATCATCACCACAACTGTTGGCACATCGTGAAACAGCAGATAACCCCAGATCGCGGCCCACACCAGTGCTGTGTATTCCAGGGCACCAACCAGATATACCGGTGCATAACGAAAGCCGTTGGTCAGTGCATACTGACCGAACAGAGCGGCAACCGACAGCCCCAGCATCAGTATTAGATCGTCAAAGGATGGCTGAGACCAGATAAAGGGTGCACTCAGCAAAGACAGTATCAATATGCAGCTCGCTCCAGTGAGTAGCATAAGCTCTGAGGATTCAGTTTTCGAGAGATGGCGGGTATATACGGCTAAAGCTGCAAAACTCAAACAGCCAAAAAGCGCTGCACTGGCGCCGATCCAGTCGACTTCGTTTCCGGTAGGCTGGATGATAAAAAGCACGCCAACGAAACCTGCGAGGATTGCCATGATCTGTCGCGCATTAGGAACTTCAGCCAGGACCAGCCCTGAGAGCAGGGTCAGGATGAGTGGATAGGCTGAGGCGATAGACAGTGCATCAACCAAGGGCATTCGGGAAATGGCATAGTAGTAACTGAGAAAGGCTATTAGGTTGAATGCAGCACGTAGCAAGTGGGCTCCTGGACGGCGGGTGACCAGGCCCTGGCGCCCCCAGCGCGCCAGGCAGATCAGCGCAAAAGTAGGCACCATGATAGAGCTGCGCACCAGTAGCAGTTGCAACAGCGCATAGTCACTGGAGAGCCACTTGACCAGTGCGTCCTGTAAGGAAAAAAAGAACGCTCCGATCAGGGTAAAAGCGCCTCCAACCCAGTAAGTCGGCTGGAGTTTATTCATAGGGACTTTTTTCGAGAGCGGTCGTTTAGACCTAGACCCGCGCTCAGGTCGACAAAATCTGCGCGTGGTGTCTCAGGTGATCACCCATGAAGGAGGCAATGAAATAATAGCTGTGGTCATAACCCCCTTGCATGCGTAGCTGCAGAGACAAACCGGCCTGGTCAAACACTGATTGCAGTTGCTGAGGTTTGAGTTGTGTCTTTAAGAAAGGGTCGGCGTCACCCTGGTCAACCAGGATAGGCCCGCAAAAGGTGGTGCTTTGCGCCAGTTCACAGGCATCCCATTGCATCCAACTCGAGCGGTCTTGGCCGAGATAGCCGGTGAAGGCTTTTTCTCCCCAGGGACACTGGGTAGGGCGACTGATTGGAGCGAAAGCCGAGCAGGAGCGAAATACATCTGGGCATTTTAGGGCGCTGATCAACGCGCCGTGCCCGCCCATCGAGTGACCAGTGATGCCAAAGCGGTCATTATCACCACCCAATTCAGCTGCGACGATCTGAGGCAGTTCAGCTGTCACGTAGTCGAACATCCGATAGTGGCCACTCCAGGGCATTTGGGTTGCGTTGATATAAAAGCCCGCACCAGAGCCAAAATCGTAATCGTCATCTTCCCCAGCGAGCTGCAGTCCGCGCGGCGAGGTATCCGGCATCACCAGCAGCATGCCGTGTTCAGCGGCAAAGCGCTGGGCGCCGGCCTTCTCGGCCACATTAGCCCAGGTGCAAGTCAATCCCGACAGGTAGAAAAGTGCAGGTTTAGAAGATACGGTGTCAGGATGCGGGTCAAAAACTGCGAACTCCATGTCGCATCCGGTACTGGTACTGCTGTGGCGGAACACTTTTTGGGTGCCGCCAAATGATCGAATCTCCTGTATGCACTCCATGATCATCGACTCCCGGTCAGAAGGTGACTACGCTACGAATCGATTTGCCTTGGTGCATCAGGTCGAAGGCGTTGTTGATGTCCTCCAGTGGCATGGTGTGGGTGATCAGATCGTCAATGTTGATTTTTCCTTCCATGTACCAATCTACAATTTTAGGTACATCGGTGCGGCCTTTGGCGCCGCCAAAGGCGGTACCGCGCCAGTTGCGACCGGTCACGAGTTGGAAGGGGCGGGTAGAAATCTCAGCTCCGGCCGGAGCCACGCCGATAATAATGCTGGTGCCCCAGCCCTTGTGGCAGCATTCCAGTGCCTGGCGCATCACCTCGACATTGCCGATGCACTCAAAACTGTAATCAGCGCCACCGCCGGTTAATTCAACCAGATAGGGTACTAAGTCTCCTTGCACCTCAGCAGGGTTTACAAAGTGGGTCATTCCGAACATCTTGCCCAGTGCTTCCCGATCCGGATTGAGATCTACACCGATGATCTTATTCGCCCCCACCATACGGGCGCCCTGCAGAACATTCAGCCCAATGCCACCAAGACCGAATACCACCACATTTGCTCCAGGCTCTACTTTGGCAGTATTAATCACAGCGCCTATGCCTGTGGTAACACCACAGCCGATATAACAGACCTTATCAAATGGCGCATCCTCGCGAATCTTTGCCAGTGCAATTTCGGGAACGACCGTGTAGTTCGAGAAAGTCGATGTGCCCATGTAGTGAAACAAGCGGTCGCTACCAAGTGAGAAACGGCTGCTTTCATCAGGCATCAGGCCACGACCCTGGGTTTCGCGAATCGCCTGGCACAGGTTGGTTTTACCGGAGGTGCAGTAATCACAGGTTCGGCACTCCGGGGTATAAAGCGGGATGACATGATCGCCGGGAGACACAGAGGTCACGCCTTCACCGACTTCGACTACAACCCCGGCGCCTTCATGACCAAGGATTGCTGGAAACAGCCCTTCGGGATCATTCCCCGACAGGGTAAAGGCGTCGGTATGACACACCCCGGTGGCCTTGATTTCAACGAGCGCCTCACCTTTGCGCGGCCCCTCGACATGTACAGTTTCAATACTGAGTGATTGGCCAGCCTGAGTAGCAACCGCGGCGCGACTTTCGATCATGATGTCTCCATGTATATTGACGGTAAATACTGATCAGATTATACAGATTATGATGGGTGGGAAATTTCAAACCGACAATAGCTGACTGCCAATTTTGACTATCGGTATTAACACCTAGTTAGTTTGTAAACGACTCTCAGTTTTAGTTAAAGTCTTAACTCTCGTCGCAATTGACGCTAGGTCTACCATTTTTTCATGCTCGACGATTAATTTCTTTAGGGTGTAACGTGTTCAATTTTATCAAGCGCTTATTGGGTTTCATCATTGTAGTCACCCTGACTTTCACAGGATCGCTAGCGATGGCTGTCCAGATCAGCGATGTATTTCAGAGCAAGCAAGCGAGTTTCCGGATGGTGACATTGGTCTCGGGGTTAAATCACCCCTGGTCCATGGCATTTTTGCCCTCGGGCGATATTCTGGTGACTGAGCGCCTCGGCACTTTGCGGGTGATCCAAAACAGTGTGCTGTTAGATTCGCCCATCACCGGATTGCCACCGGTGTCTGCAAAAAATGATCAAGGCGGATTACTGGATATCGCACTGGATCCGGATTTTTCGAACAACCGCCGGTTGTGTCTTTCGTATGTGGCCCGTGAGGAGGATGGCAGGGGTGTCGAGATTGCCTGTGGTGAACTGCGCAGCAATCACTTGCACAATATCGAGGTGATTTTTAAGGCCTTGCCAAAGAGTGGAACCGGGCGCCATTTTGGCAGCCGACTGCTGTTTGCTTCTGACGGGTACCTTTATGCCACCCTGGGTGAGCGGGGCTATCGGCCCCAGGCGCAAGATCGCGCCACCCATCCAGGATCATTGGTACGTATTGCCCGGGACGGATCAATACCACCAGATAACCCCTTTGTTGGGGATTCGGCCAGTCAACCCGGGATATACACCTATGGTAATCGTAATCCCCAGGGGTTGGCCGAACACCCGACGACAAGAGAATTATGGATGCATGAACATGGCCCTCGCGGCGGTGATGAACTCAACCGGGTTGTTGCCGGGGCTAACTATGGATGGCCGGTGATCAGCTATGGAAAGGAATATTTCTTGCCCAAACCCGTTGGGGAGGGAACGCACAAAGAGGGTATGCGCCAGCCAGTACATTACTGGGTGCCGTCGATTGCCCCTTCGGGCATGACCTTTTATACCGGACCAGATTTCCCGGGCTGGGCTGGGGATTTATTTATCGGCTCGCTCAAGTTTGGCGAACTTGTGCGTTTGGAACTTAAAGATGGAAAGGTGATTAACGAAGAGCGCTTGTTAAGCCGCGCGTTCGGCCGTATTCGTGATGTGCGACAGGGCCCCGATGGCGCTTTGTACTTACTGACTGATGAGCGAAATGGCCGTTTGCTCAAAGTGATACCCCAAGACTGATCTTCGGGTTAAGCGTTATGATTCTTAGCAGCAACTGGTGACGATGAGGGACGTATCCGATGAAGCTGTCTGAACTCGAGATTTTTGTTGTCGGTAACCCGCCGCCGGGCTGGGGTGGTCGATACTTTGTTTTTGTAAAGGTAACCGCCAGCAACGGCCTGGTGGGCTATGGCGAGGTGTATTCCGCATCAGTCGGTCCCGAGGCCATGCGGGTCGTGATCGAAGATGTCTTTGAGCGGCATATGGCAGGGGAGAACCCTGAGAATACGGAGATGATGTTCCGGCGAGCTTATTCCTCGGGCTTTACCCAACGCCCGGATCTGACTGTGATGGGGGCTTTTTCTGGATTGGAGATGGCCTGCTGGGATATTCTGGGCAAGGCGCATGAGCGACCGGTCTACGCCTTGCTGGGCGGGCTGATGAACGAGCGCATACGTTCCTACAGTTATCTGTATCCGTTAGCGCATCATGACCTCAACACTTTTTGGAATGATCCCCAGATGACGGCTGAGAGTGCTGCAAAAATGGTTGAGCAGGGGTTTACTGCTGTGAAGTTCGACCCGGCTGGCCCTTATACCGTGCGTGGTGGTCACCAGCCCTCGTTGAGCGATATAGAGCGCTCGGTCACTATGTGTCGGCGCATACGTGAAACGGTGGGCAACCGCGCCGATATTCTTTTTGGCACTCACGGACAGTTCACCACCGCGGGCGCTATTCGTCTGGCAAGAAGACTGGAACCCTATGATCCGCTGTGGTTTGAAGAGCCTTGCCCACCGGATAACCTGCTGGAGTTTGCCAATGTGGCCAAGCAATGCCGCATACCGGTGGCCACCGGTGAGCGGTTGACCACCAAGGCGGAGTTTGCCACCTTGCTGCGCACTGGCGGTGTGGCTATTTTGCAGCCAGCGTTGGGCCGCTCTGGGGGCATCCTTGAGACCAAGAAGATCGCCGCCATAGCCGAGAGTTTCAATGCCCAGGTGGCTCCACATTTGTATGCGGGACCTGTGGAGTGGGCAGCCAATATCCAGTTAGCGGCTAATATTCCCAACCTGTTGATGGTAGAAACGATACAGACCGGTGGCGATTTTCACCGCCAGCTGATCGGCGATACGATTCGCTGGGAAGACGGGTATATCGAGGCACCCACAGCGCCTGGTCTTGGCATCGAGTTTAATGAAGCCCTGGCAAGAGCGCACCCATGGCAGGGCACAGGTCTGCATCTTGAGATGCAAGAAGCCCCCTGTAATTATTCGACCGAGAATGTTTTTCTCGGTGGGTCCCCGCCTGTTTCTGAGAAGGCTGCAGACTGACTCGGACGAGGCAGCAAGAGGGGTCGGCCCAAGACAACTTGTCACATTCGCGTCGCGCGCCAGGGCTTAAGATTGGGAAAATATGATCGGAGAGATTTATTGAAGAAGTTAGTAGGTTTGCTGCTCATCCCTGTGATTTCCATTACCTTGGGAGTTTCTATCATGGCAGATGGCGGCGAAGGCAATAAGGAAGAATCCCCCGAGTTCAAGCAGGCAGTAAAGTTGATCAAGGCCGAAGATTTTGAGGCCGCCATTCCACTATGGACTGATGTACTGAAAGCTGAGCCAAAGAATGCGAATGCCCATAACAGGATGGGATACGCGCAACGTAATCTGGGCGACTACGAGCGTGCAAAAATCTACTATGAGAACGCGCTGAAGATCGACCCCAGGCACAGGGGTGCACTGGAGTACTATGGGGAACTGCACCTGCTGATGAATAATCTGGCCGCTGCGGAAGAACTTTTAGCACGACTCGATAACACCTGTTAGTTTGGTTGCGATGAATTCGATGACCTTGAAGAGGCGATTGAAACCTATAGGCAGTCTCATTAAACGTGATGATAGTACTAATCAAGGGCATCGTTATAAATGCGCACTATTGACAAGAAATTTATAAAAATGGGAACACTTAGCATAGCGCCTGATTTCAACTGGAAGTGTCAGCACACCTGGCGCCGGGCTGCAAAGAACACGATGTGGTGCCTGATCGGTTGTTCGATCGGTGATTTTGGGACGATTCTTTTTTTTCAATTCACCGGAATTCCCTGGCCCGTAACAGCCATCATGGCGCTTGCGGTGGTCAATGGTTTGCTCACTTCGATCGCGCTGGAGACGGCGATTCTTTCACGGCAGATGGCGCTGGCCAGTGCTTTTCGCACCGCCTGTGGTATGTCATTGATTTCGATGATCTCGATGGAAGTCGCGATGAACGTCGTGGACGTCCTGGTAACAGGGGGCGCGGTAATCATCTGGTGGGTGGTCCCACTGATGCTGCTCACGGGTTTTTTGACACCACTGCCCTACAACTACTGGCGTTTGAAGGCCTTGAATAAAGCCTGTCATTAGGCCTCATGCAACTCTTCAAGTATCCCCGTGCGGGTTGCGACCACCGGGGTGAGTTTCGGCTTTAAAGGGTGGCATTCAAAACGCCTGCTTATTGCGAAGTGTTTGGAATCTCTGATTCACGTTTGGCGATAAATTCTTTGAGTTGTTGATCCAGAGCAGGGTCCATGGCCGGTGCTTCATAACGGGCCAGCCAACGGCGGGCCTTGTCTAGTCCAACCTGCTCGGAGCTCTTGCGGCCTTCAGCCTCCCACTGCTCAAAGGTGACGTTGTTCTGGGAAGGAAAGATGAAAAGATTGGCCTTGCGGGTATGGGCGGTACCCAGAAAGTGACCGCCAGGCCCGACTTCTTTAATGGTTTCAAAGATCTCATCCAGATCGTCAAAGTGAGGTCCCTGGCAGAAATGGTAAAACGCATCCAACTGCTCAAAGTCGATAACGGTTTTGGCGTAACCCACCCCCAGTGTGCCTTCCATCATGCCGCCTGCCATGGTGATCCACTGGGCGCCGCTTAAAAATGAGGGGAAAAGCCCCCACATGGAGTCGTAAGCTCCCTGCATATCGGCGGACTTCGATGTGGCGCAGTTGGCAATGGCGCGGTGGGGCACTTGGTAACGTCGCGCCATCTGCCCGGCCAGAAACTGTACGATCGCTGAATCTGGGCTGCCGTGTACCGGGGCCCCGGTATTGAGTGCCACGGTCATGGCCGGCACCCCGAACAGCATCGGCGCTCCCGGTCGAATCAGTTGCGCATAGGCAATTGCCATGAGCGCTTCAGCAGTGACTACCGCCATAGTGCCGACATTACTGGCCGGGGTGGACGCAGCCGCCATTGAAAAAGGCGAGCACATCACGGCGTGATTATTCTGGGCATAAATTCGCAACGCCCCGAGCATGGTCTCGTCCCAGACCAGCGGTGAGTTGGCGTTAATCAGTGATGTCGTACAACAGTTATTTACTGCAAAATCATCACCGAATACGATCTTGCACATGTCCACCGTATCTTGCGCCCGGGCAGTGGACGTGACATTGCCGACGATCGGTTTATCCGAGTACTTAAGTCCGCTGTAGGCCATATACAGGTGGCGGTACGGTACCGGTATATCCATCGGTTCCACCACGGGCCCACCGGCGATATGCACGCTTGAAGCCATGTGGTTGAGTTTTTGCAGGTTATTTAGATCTTCCAGTGTGGCTGTGCGTCGGACTCCATCGAGATCGTAGATAAACGGAGGGCCGTAGGAAGGTGATACCACCATTGATGACCTACCCACGTTCACGGTGCGCTCTGAATTGCGGCCATGATGGGTGTACTCAGAGGGCGCCTTATCGACGAGGCTGAGCAGAGTTTCGCGCCCTACACGTACCCGTTGGCCATCGATTTCGGCATCGGTTTTTCCCCAGGTCTGAAGTGCTGCATCTTCGCGAAAGTCCACCCCGATCTCTTCGACGATTCGCATCGCGAGTTCGTGAATCTGCTCGACCCCTTCTGCGTTGGCAACTTCATACACGGGCACATTGGGTATCAGGGCCGGGTTATGCACAATCGGTGCGTTGACGCGTTTCGCACGCCGCGCTGTGCGGCCTCCTTTGCGGACTTCTTTTTCTTTTTCCATGTTCACCATCGTGTTCGTACTAAGTTTTACATTCGAGGACGATTGTTCTTTGGATCGTAAGGCGAGTCGGCGATGACGATCGCAGGCACGCGCCGTTCCAGCACCTGTACCTCAAGAGGTGTACCCGGGGTGGCCTGGTCGAGTTCTACATAAGCCATCGACAGGCAATTGCCGATATTGTGAGAAGTGGCCCCGGACGTGATGCGCCCTACCAGGCGGCCGTCGCGGAAAACACTCTCGTTCATCCAGGCGTCAGCATCGATAGTCTCTACCTTAAGGGTCACCATCTTGTGTTTTAGTCCGGCATCACGCTGTTTAAGCAGGGCCTGTTGCCCGACAAAATCGTCTTTATCCCACTTGATAAAGCGATCAAGGCCCGCCTCAAGGGCGGTGTGCTCCAGATCCAGATCGCGGTAGATCGCGCGGTAGGATTTTTCCAGGCGCAAAGATTCAATAGCCCGATAACCACAGTGTTTCAGGTCGTGGGCCTCTCCAGCACGACAGATCTCCTCAAAAAGATGCAGGTTATAGGCTATCGGGTGATACAACTCCCAACCAAGCTCCCCTTCGTAGTTGATGCGCATCATGCGTACATCAGAGGCAAGGCCTACCGTCAGAGCTTGCGCGCTCATCCACGGAAAAGCATCGTTGCCAAGATCACCGTCGACCAGATCCTGCAAAATGTCGCGTGCCTTGGGGCCAACCAATGTCAGCCCGCCTCTTTCAGCTGTGACATTGACTAGAGTTACTGTGCCGTCGACTGGCAGAGCTTTTTGCAGTACATCAAAATCATGTCGTTCGCCGCGGGGTGTTCCCACCAGGTAAAAGCTTGTCTCGCCAAGGCGGGTAACTGTGAACTCACAGCGAATGGTGCCTTTGTGGGTCAGCAGGTGCGCCAGCACGATGCCGCCAATTTTGCGGGGCATCCGGTTGGCCAGAATTCGATTGAGCCAGGCTTTCGCACCAGGACCGGCGACCTCGAACTTGGCCATGGGCGTCATCTCGAAAAGCCCGGCGGTTTCTCGTACGGCACGACACTCGGCGCCAATATGAGGCATGGAGTTGAAAGTTCGATAACTCCAGATGTCTTTGGCTTCGCTATCTTCGGGTGCGAACCACAGAGGTATCTCCCAGCCATAGACGGCGCCCCAAACAGCACCCGCAGCATTTAGCCGGTCATAGCAGGGCATCGTTTTTGCTGG
>CAUZJT010000054.1:0-15993 GCA_963580215.1 Gammaproteobacteria bacterium | reverse complement strand
CCTACGATAACC
The DNA here is from genome assembly GCA_963580215.1 of Gammaproteobacteria bacterium. GTDB lineage: Bacteria > Pseudomonadota > Gammaproteobacteria > Arenicellales > UBA868 > UBA868. Next base: position 15,981 of record CAUZJT010000054.1, on the reverse strand, counting down.
CCAAAGTCGTTGAAGATCTGGTGCGTGATGTCGCGGGTCAACTAAACCAAGATGAGCGTATCAACGGCTATGTGGTAGAAGCCGAAAACTTTGAATCTATCCACAACCATTCAGCCTACGCCCAGATCACTTTCACTCGGGATAACTAATCCGCGAGCCATCCACAGCAGCATCCTCCCAAGCGGGATGGAAATCGGGATCGATCTAGGTGGCACCAAAACCGAGGGAGTTCTCCTCGATGCCACAGGTGCAGACATCGCACGGCAACGTCGCCCGACTCCGCAACAGCAAGGCTACCAGGCAATCCTTGAGACTATCGCCTCGCTGGTGACTGACCTTGAGGCGCACAGTGAGACACGTTGCTCAGTTGGGATCGCGGCCCCGGGCGCACTGGATACCACCGGCAGGGTAAAAAACTCGAACACCCAGTGTCTCATTGGTCAACCGCTGCTCCAGGACCTTGAGACACTTCTGTCGCGACCCGTGCGACTCGAGAATGACGCCAACTGTTTTACGCTTGCTGAAGCGCTTGATGGCGCCGGGAAAAATGCAGTCAGTGTCTTTGGAGTCATCATGGGAACAGGTGTCGGCGGCGGCATCGTGGTCAACGGAGCACTGTTGCCCGGGCTGCAGCACATTGCCGGGGAATGGGGTCACAACTGTCTCGAAAAAAATGGGCCTTTATGCTATTGCGGCCAACGCGGTTGCATCGAAACCTTCCTTTCGGGCCCGGGCTTCAGCGCCGACTACCAGCGCCTCGGCGGCGACCCAACTCTATCACCCCAAGAGATCGTTGCCGACGCTGAGCGCCAGAATGCAACTGCACAACTCGCAGTCGAAAACCTGCTTGAACGTTTCGGTAAAGCGCTTGCCAGTGTGATCAACATATTGGACCCACATGTCGTAATCCTAGGAGGCGGTCTTTCCAACATCGACTGCCTGTATACCGAGGGCGCCCAACGGGTTGCCGCCCATGTTTTTAATGCCTCACTAGACACTCCAATACGGCGCAACCAACATGGTGATAGCGCGGGTGTGCGTGGTGCCGCCCACCTGTGGCATCGTTAATCGCCGCTTGGCCAGGTGTCCGATAGTCGATATCCGGTTGGCCATGGATCAGTTGGATCCAACATATGCTGATGTACGCCGGTTATCCAGGCTCTTCCAGCCAGAGACGGGACTACCGCATTGCGGCCGTCGCTCATGATAACGGTCTCGTCGATCTGACAATTGAAACGCGAATCGATCACTGATTCACCGATAAAGCGCTGCCCCGTCTGTAGCTGTCCACGGGCATGCAATACGGCCATCCGGGCGCTGCATCCGGTCCCACATGGTGAGCGATCCAATTTACCGGGTTGAATCACCACAGCGTGACGACCGACCAAGGCGTCGTCTTCTGAAGTTAACGGGCATGTCATCATGCAAAAAGATAAATGCGTCCACTCTGGATTGTCCGGATGGGAAAAGCCGAGCTGTTCGTTAGCTGCGACAGTAATCTTGCGGCCACAATCGACCAACGCGGCCGCCTCATCGGCGCTAATAGCAAACCCAAGCTCCTTCGCATCTACCAGACAGAAACTGTCACCTCCATAAGCGGTATCAACCGTGAGTGAACCAATCCCTGCTACTTCAATTACGGCCCCAAGCCGATCAACGAAAGACGGCACATTCCGAATACTTACCTGTTCAACAATACCGTTGTGACAGGTCGCAGTGGCGCGAACCAGTCCGCCCGGCGCTTCCAGATGCAGCACCGTCTCAGGTTCCGTCATAGGCAATATGCCGGTTTCCAGAAGGACGGTTGTAACGCATATCGCGTTTGATCCAGACATCGGTGGAAAAAACGAAGCCTCCATAATAATAAATGCGGCATCCGCGCGGTTATTCACCGGGGGTACCAGCAGGTTGGCATGTCGGAACACTCCGCCACGAGGCTCATTCAACAGGAAATCACGCAGTTCAGTGTCACTTTCCAACGCTCGCGAGCGTTCCCACAAATTTTCACCAGTCGGCGGTGTAACTCCGCCGACAATGACATCCCCAACCTCGCCTTCTGCATGGCAACTGACCACATGAATACAACGACTACTTCTCACGGTATCTAACCTCCTTAAGCCGGGTATATCATTAATTACTCCATGGTGTGGACATCAACAAAGGCGGTTCCATACCCTTTTCAATCCACCAACTGCCGTCTGGTCCTGGCCACTGGAAAACGGCAAGATCCACTCGCCCAAAGATGTCGAATAATACGCCTTCTTCCTCGAGCCGGCGACGCTGCTCGGGATCGGGTGCACCGACTGAGCGGGCGCTGACCGCACCGCGGCTATTAACCACCCGGTGCCAAGGGATGTCTGGCGCCTTCACCGCAGCCATGGCGTAACCCACCTGGCGTGCGCCGCACCCGGCAAGGCGAGCAATCTGTCCGTAGGTCGTTACCTGCCCAAAAGGCACCGCTTGCACTAGCGTATAAATAACTTGGTAAATACCATCTCCCATGATCGCCCTCAGGGCACCACCCGCAGGCCGCCATCCTCAAACAGAATCTTAGCCAACGTTATCACCGGCACGTCGACACTACCTAAGGCATCGCGCCCACCCTCGGCTGGTTTTTCGATCACACAACCAATGCCACACAGGCGTGCCCCACTTTCTGCAACCAGCTTGGCCAGTGCGCTGAGGGTCGCACCAGTGGCAAGAAAATCGTCAACGATCAATACGTGGTCCTGCGAACCCAAAAAACGGCGATCAACCATCAGGTCAGAACTTGTGCCGCGAGTTCGACTGATCGCCTCGGCAACATAGTAGGTTCCCGTCATGATACGTGACTGGCTTTTGCGCGCGTAAATCAGAAGGGCGCCAAACTGCCCGGCAACCTCCAATGCAACAGGAATACCACTGACTTCTGCGGTCAATACCCGGGTGATCTGACCGACTCCCGCAGCGCGAAACCGCTCGCTCATCTCCTTGGCCATTCGCTCGGTCAGTGCCGGGTCGACCTGGTGATTGAGGAAACTATCGACCTTGACGATACCGCCGCCGACGTGCTCGCCTTCGTGCTCAATTTTCTGGATAAGTTCCTGCATGACACCTCCTTCAGTTGTCCTGACAATCCTAGCATGCAGGCAAACACTCGCAACCAAGCTCAAAAGTCCAATGCCGCAATTGACGTGAGTCTATTTCCTGATCCGATCTAGGAACCAATCAATTTCATAACCTTGGTAATCAACCTCGTTCCATTTTGTACCATAGCATTGAAAATAAACTCGATAGCAGATTTGTCATTCAGTTTTTATGAGCACTAAAACGGTCTCAATTCTGGCTGATCGTCTCTAGGAGTTCAGCGAGCGTTGCGCCCAATAGATCCAATTGCGCAGGACTCGATAAACGATGATCACCATTCTTGAGTAATTGCACACGTACATCGGGTGCTGCCAGGGCCTTGGACAAGCGCAATGCCGTGCGCCAGGGTACCTCAGTATCAGAAAAGCCCTGAAGTAACCTAACCGGCGCGCTGATCCTGACAGGCCAGTCCAATAGGCACTGTGTCTCGCCGTCACTAATCAGCGCCTCAGTGATCGGATACCCCTGGGGGTCATAATCACTGCTGAGATTCACGCGGCCCGTGCTCGCAAGTTCATCGCGCTGCGCATCGTCCATTTCCTGTGATAGGAGATCCCGGGTGAAATCGGGTGCTGCGGCAATACCCAACAGACCTTTGACCTGCTGACCCAGCGCTAGCGCCACGTGCAGCATGATCCAACCACCCATACTGGATCCAACTAAAACGCAGGGGCCCCCTGCCTGGTCACTGATGACATCCAGTGCATCGGTTGTCCAACGGCTGATAGTGCCCTGCTCAAAAAGCCCCCCGGACAACCCGTGGCCCGAATAATCAAAGCGCAAGAATGCCTGGTTTTTCTTGGCACACCAATCGCTCAGGTACTGCGCCTTGGTACCGTCCATATCCGATCGAAAACCGCCAAGAAAAACCACCCGAGGCAATTGACCCGCTACGACTCTGGCTGCCAGCGATGCCCCTTGAGTGCCGCTGACCCAAATCGTTTTCTCGCTCAAAGCTGTGTCCCCCAGTTATCGTTTAATTCATCGCCCATGTGATTATCGTCCTTGTCAGGGATGCGCACCTTTTTTAACTGATCAGTCAGCATGCCTTAGGGGCCTAATGGTCAAAAATGATGTAATTCAGCTGTCCTTGGCCGCTTAAATCGGGAATTTGATGTTGTTCGCACATAGTATTGCTCGCCAGTAGCTGCAAATAAGTCCATTTTTAGAGCTCAAAGTCCTATCGTTGGACCAACTCAGGCAATCCGATGCCAGTCGTTGTAAACCTTAGATTGACGTTTACGTAAACGTCAATCTAAAATTACCCCACCTAAGCACCCTTTAGTAACGATTTAAAGCATGGCCATCTCATCCCATTCCACCCAAGGACTCAATTTTGATCTGGGGGAAACAGCACAACTACTGCGTCAGACAGTCGCCGAGTTCGCTGCCTGTGAAATCGCGCCGCGCGCGCAAGCGATAGACCGCGAAAACACTTTCCCCCCCGACCTTTGGGCTAAGTTCGGCGACCTGGGTTTACTCGGGGTTACGGTTGATCCTGAGTTCGGCGGCTCTGGAATGGGCTATCTTGAGCACACCATAGCCATGGAAGAAATCAGTCGCGCTTCTGGGGCTGTTGGTCTGTCCTATGGCGCCCACTCGAACCTGTGCGTCAACCAGATTCGCCGTAACGGGTCGCTAGACCAACAAGCGCGCTTCCTCCCTGATCTGATCAGTGGCAAATGTGTAGGCGCATTGGCCATGAGTGAGCACAGCGCAGGGTCCGACGTCGTCAGTATGCGCCTGCGGGCCGACCAGCACGGCGATCATTACGTGCTGAACGGTACCAAGATGTGGATCACGAACGGGCCAGATGCTGACACGCTAGTGGTGTACGCCAAAACCGAACCTAAAGCAGGAGCTCACGGCATCACCGCATTCATTATCGAACGCGGTTTTGCCGGTTTTTCGACCTCTCCCAAGCTGGATAAACTAGGAATGCGTGGCTCAAACACCTGCGAGCTGGTATTTCAGGACTGTGAGGTTCCCGGGGAAAATATACTAGGACTCGAAAACGCCGGGGTAGCCGTGCTGATGAGCGGGCTGGACTATGAGCGTGTGGTTCTCTCCGGAGGGCCGCTTGGCCTGATGCAAGCCTGCCTTGATATCGTTTTGCCGTACGTACACGAGCGTCATCAATTCGGCCAGCCTATTGGTACATTTCAACTGGTACAGGCCAAACTGGCCGATATGTACACTACACTCGATGCCTGTCGCGCCTACGTCTATGCAGTGGCAAGAGCATGTGACCGCAAAGAAACCACACGCAAAGATGCGGCCGGGGCAATCCTGTACAGTGCCGAGCGGGCGACTCAGATGGCCCTGGATGCGATCCAATTGCTTGGTGCTACAGGCTATGTCAACGAGCAGGCCGCCGGCCGACTACTGCGAGATGCAAAGCTTTACGAAATTGGTGCTGGTACCAGTGAAATGCGACGGATGTTAATTGGCCGTGAACTCTTTAACGAAAGTAACTGAAGGAGGGCTCATCATGCACGATGATCCAATTGTTATTACCGGTGCTGCCCGAACCCCAATAGGCAGTTTCCAGGGCAGCCTAACAGGACTCAAAGCCCCCGAACTGGGCGCCGCAGCTATTGCTGCAGCGATCGAACGTTCAGGTAGCGCACCAAATTCAGTGGATGAAGTGCTGATGGGATGCGTACTGCCGGCCGGACAACGTCAGGCCCCTGCCCGCCAGGCGGCACTCGGGGCTGGACTGCCGCTCGCCATACCATGCACCACCATCAACAAGATGTGCGGCTCAGGCATGAAAGCTGTCATGCTTGGCCACGATATCATTCGTGCCGGTTCCGGTCGCGTTACTGTGGCCGGTGGACTGGAAAGCATGAGTAATGCCCCTTACTTGCTGCCTAAAGCCCGCGCGGGTTATCGACTCGGTAATGGCGAACTGCTAGATCACATGTTTGTCGACGGACTTGAAGATGCCTACGAACCCGGCAAACTGATGGGCCATTATGCCGAAGACTGCGCTGAGCGTTATGGCTTTAGCCGTAAGGACCAGGACGACTTTGCTATCGAGTCACTCACCCGGGCCAAGGAAGCAACAGACAGTGGTGCGTTTCGTGATGAAATCACCCCGGTCTCGATTGTTGGACGCAAAGAAACCGTGACAGTCGAATTCGATGAACAACCGCTCAATGCCAATATCGAGAAGATTCCACATCTGAAGCCGGCCTTTCGTAAAGATGGCACCGTCACCCCTGCTAACTCGAGCTCGATCTCAGATGGCGGCGCCGCTCTAGTTATGATGCGTTTATCCGATGCCGAAAAAGGGGGTCATGTGCCGCTGGCACGAATACTCGGCCACGCCAGTTTTGCAGACAAGCCTGGCTGGTTTACCACTGCGCCTGTATTCGCCATGCGCAAACTACTAGATTCAATCGACTGGAGTGTCGATTCAGTTGATCTTTTTGAAGTCAATGAAGCTTTCGCCGTAGTGGCGATGGTAGCTATGCGTGACCTCGCCATACCGCACGAAAAACTAAACGTCCACGGTGGCGCCTGCGCACTGGGACATCCAGTCGGTGCCTCGGGCGCTCGCATCATCGTAACCTTGCTTCACGCCATGGCGCGATACGACCTGCGCCGGGGTGTAGCTTCGCTGTGTATCGGTGGTGGCGAAGCTACCGCGATGGCTTTCGAACGTATTAGCTGATCGATTTCTCAGTAGTGAGATCGCCATGACTACACCGATCGAGTTCTTCTTTGATTTCTCATCGACCTATAGCTATGTTGCCAGTGAACGGATTAACAAACTGACTGACAACGCACTGCAGCCTATTGAAGCTGACATCCAATCCGAGGATCGCAAACGCCGATTGTGTGCAGTTAATGGTGAAGCGCGCACCCAAAGCATTTTGGGCTCGCCATTCCTGCTCATAAACCAGGAGCCATTCTGGGGCATCGATCGCTTTGGGCATCTTGACCAGCAGTTATCCCACAGCAGCTGGTAACACTAATTGGACTGATCACATGAGTGCGTTCGCTAGTCGGATAGATACCACTTCAGCTGACTTTGCTGCAAACCGAAAGGCGATGCTGCAAAAAACGGCAGCTGTTTGCAAAGTTATTGACCAAGTTGTCCAGGGCGGAAGTGAAAAGGCGCGCCAGCGTCACGCCGCTCGGGGCAAGTTGCTCCCACGTGAGCGAATCGAAGGACTGCTCGACCCAGGCAGTACTTTTCTCGAATTCTCACAGCTCGCGGGCTGGAAGTTATACGAAGACGAAGTGCCTTGCGGGGGCATTGTCACAGGTATTGGCCAGATCCATGGACGACCTTGCATAGTAGTTGTCAACGATGCCACAGTGAAGGGGGGCACCTACTACCCGGTTACAGTCAAAAAACACCTCCGGGCCCAGGCTATCGCCGAACAAAATCGTCTGCCCTGTATTTATCTGGTCGACTCCGGCGGGGCCTACCTGCCCCGTCAGGATGAGGTGTTCCCCGACCGGGAACATTTTGGCCGAATATTCTTCAATCAGGCAAATATGTCTGCTGCAGGGATTCCCCAGATTTCAGTGGTCATGGGGTCGTGCACCGCCGGGGGCGCTTATGTACCGGCGATGTCAGACCAGGCTATTATCGTTCGCCGGCAAGGGACTATTTTTCTCGGTGGGCCACCACTGGTAAAAGCGGCGACTGGCGAGGAAGTGAGTGCCGAGGCGCTCGGCGGTGCTGATGTGCATACTCGCATCTCTGGGGTAGCTGACTATCTCGCCAATGACGACCGTCATGCGCTGGAGTTAGCACGGGGTATCGTCTCTCATCTGAACCGCCCACCTCCCTCGGTCTTTCCCTGTGAGCCTGAGCCTGTCGACCCCATCCATGCGGTAGAAGAGCTTTACGGCGTTATTCCAACTGATCCACGCCTACCATTTGATGCTCGTGAAATTATCTGCCGCATTGTCGACGCTGGCGAGTTCGACGAGTTTAAGGCGCGTTATGGCAAAACTCTGGTCTGCGGTTTTGCCCGAATTGGCGGCTACCCCATCGGCATTATCGCCAACAACGGGATTCTTTTTTCCGAATCCGCGCTCAAGGGCGCCCATTTCATCGAACTGTGCAGTCAACGAAAGATTCCACTGCTGTTTTTGCAAAATATTACCGGCTTCATGGTTGGTAGCCGCTATGAGCATGGAGGCATCGCCCGCGATGGTGCCAAACTGGTAACGGCGGTTGCTTGTAGCCGTGTACCCAAACTCACAGTAATCATCGGCGGCAGTTTTGGCGCTGGTAATTACGGCATGTGCGGCCGAGCCTATGACCCGCGATTCTTGTGGATGTGGCCCAACGCACGTATCTCCGTAATGGGTGGAGATACCGCAGCACAGGTATTGGCGCAAGTGCGCCGCGATGGTGCCAAGCATACTGGTCAGGAATGGTCCACCGAGGCTGAGGCACAATTCCGCTCTGCTATCGCCAGTCAATATGAGCACCAGGGAAGCCCGTTTTATGCCAGTGCTCGCCTTTGGGATGACGGAATCATCGACCCGACTGATACCCGCCGGGTACTATCCCTGGCGCTGGCAACTGTTCATAATGCGCCGATTGAAGATAGTCATTTCGGCGTATTTCGGATGTAGGCCCGCTGGCAGCACCTTCTCCTGCTCCCGGTAAATCAGCATGGACGAGATTCTTATTCCCAGAAAACTAAACCACACTGTTAACGTGGGTGGTATACGAATTGGCGGCAATGCCCCGGTGGTGGTGCAGTCAATGACCAATACCGAGACGGCGAACGTCGAAGCCACGACCCGTCAGATTTTGGAACTAGCTGAAGCAGGTTCGGAAATTGTACGCATTACAGTCGACACAGAGGCCGCTGCGCGGGCCGTGCCCAAGATCCACCATCGCTTACGCTCAACAGGATGCGACGTTCCACTGGTGGGTGATTTTCACTATAACGGTCACACCCTGCTGCGCGATGTTGGCGACTGTGCCGATGCGCTGGACAAATACCGAATCAACCCAGGCAATGTCGGTAAGGGTCAAAAACGCGATGTCCGTTTTTGCCAGATGATTGAACAAGCCTGCCGCCGTAACAAGCCAGTACGGATCGGTGTCAACTGGGGCTCACTTGACCAACAACTCCTGGCACAAAAACTTGACGAGAACGCTGCAACCCAGCAGCCACTCTCCCTGGAGGCGATCACCCGGCAAGCGCTGGTCGATTCGGCATTAAGCAGCGCAGCGCTGGCGCAGCGGGAAGGCCTTGATTCCAGCCAGATTATTCTCTCGGCCAAGGTCAGCCGCGTATCCGACCTTATTCAGGTTTATCGCGAACTGTCTCGCCGCTCGGACCTGGCATTGCATCTGGGCCTGACCGAGGCAGGCATGGGAGACAAGGGTGTCGTTTCGTCGACCGCCGCCTTGGCAATTTTGATGCACGAAGGTATCGGCGACACGATCCGGGTATCGCTCACCCCACAGCCTGGTGAGAGCCGGACCCGGGAGGTTCGGGTTGCCCAAACAATACTGCAATCCCTTGGGTTGCGCAGTTTTTCGCCGCAGGTCATTGCCTGTCCCGGCTGTGGTCGAACCACCAGCGATTTTTTTCAGCACCTGGCAAGTGAGGTACAAGACCACTTGCAAGCACGCATGCCTCACTGGCGGGCGCGCTACCCTGGTGTGGAGTCGTTATCTGTCGCAGTGATGGGTTGCATAGTCAATGGACCCGGGGAGAGCCGTCATGCCGATATCGGCATTAGTCTGCCGGGCACCGGTGAGCAACCGGCGGCACCCGTCTACCAGGATGGAAAAAAAGTACTTACCTTGCGAGGTAACGATATCGCAGTACAGTTTGTCGCTCTAGTCGAAAGATATGTTCAAGATCGATTTGGCTCCGATACCAGATCAACCCAGAAAGTCGACAAAACAACTACAGGGTAATCAATGCCGCAATGCATCCGGCAGTTAAAAAATAATCAGTCGGTGAAGCGCTGAAAAACCAGAGTTGCGTTGGTGCCGCCAAAGCCGAAGCTGTTAGACATCACGGTATGTAGATCATCGACCTCTATGGCCTGTCGGACAATCGGAAAACCCAGCGCCTGCGGGTCCAGGTTTTCGATATTTATCGACGGAGCAAGAAAGCCTCTCTGCAGCATCAACAGGGAATAAATGGCCTCGTTGACGCCCGCCGCACCAAGAGCATGTCCTGTCAGAGATTTAGTCGCGCTCAATGATGGGATCTTAGTGCCAAAAACCTCGCGGATTGCCTCCAGCTCTCGTATATCTCCCACCGGCGTGCTTGTGCCATGGGTATTGATGTAGTCCACAGGCTCTGTGACATCCTGAAGTGCCAGGTTCATACAACGAACTGCGCCCTCTCCAGATGGCTGAACCATGTCAACGCCATCGCCGGTGGCGCCGTATCCCACCAGTTCAGCATAGATCGTCGCCCCTCGGTGCTGTGCATGCTCAAGCGCCTCCAGCACCAGGACGCCACCACCTCCTGAGATAACGAAACCATCCCGATCAGTATCGTAGGCGCGAGATGCCGTCTGAGGTGACTCGTTGTAGCGCGATGACATCGCCCCCATCGCATCAAACAGTACCGACGTAGACCAATGCAGTTCCTCACCACCTCCCGCAAAAACAATATCCTGCTTGCCCATCTGGATCAGTTCCATGCCATTGCCAATACAGTGGGCGCTGGTGGAGCAGGCGGAACTGATTGAGTAGGAGACGCCCTTGATACCAAACGCTGTACCAAGACATGCTGAGTTGGTACTGCCCATGGTCCGGGTCACCATGTACGGTCCCACGCGCTTCACCCCTTTCTCGCGAAGCAGGTCTGCAGCCACGACAATGTTTTCTGGTGAGCCGCCTCCGCTACCAACTACCAATCCGGTGCGAGGGTTCGAGACATCAGCTTCAGTGAGTCCTGAGCCCTCGACAGCCTCGCGCATCGCAATATAGTTATAAGCAGCCGAACCGCCCATGAAGCGTTTGAGCTTGCGCTCAATTAACTGATCCAAATCGATATCTATACTGCCATGCACCTGGGAACGAAAATTCAGATCACGATACTCATCGGCGAAAACAATCCCTGAACGCCCACAGCGCAACGATGTGGCGACCTCGCTGCAATTGTTTCCGATACTACTGACGATACCCATGCCCGTGATAACTACGCGTCTCATTTTGTTACAGCCTCTCCATCGGTATCGGTATCGGTATCGGTATCGGTATCGGTATCGGTAAACAAGCCTACCCGAAGGTCTCGCCCGGTATAAATCGTACGGTCATCGACTTCCACCTGGCCATCGGCGATACCCATGTACAGTCGGCGCATCACCACGCGCTTAAGTGAGACCCGGTAACGGACCATTTTGCACTGCGGGGTAATTTGGCCGGTAAAACGAATCGCACCTGCCCCAAGCGCCCGCCCGTGGCCTAATCCCCCTTTCCAGCCTAAAAAGAATCCCACCAACTGCCAAAGGGCATCAAGACCTAAACAGCCAGGCATTACCGGGTCATGCTTAAAATGGCAGTCAAAGAACCACAGTTGTGGGCTCAAGTCGAGTTCAGCCACTATCTCCCCTTTTCCATATTCGCCACCTTCATCGGAAATCCGGACAATACGATCGAACATAAGCATCGGTGGCAGCGGTAATTGGGCATTCCCTGATCCAAACATCCTGCCGTGCCCGCATTCCAGCAACTGTTCATGCGTGAAACTTGTCTGCATTGATCGCACCCTGTTGTTCACACCGCGTCGTCCGGTCTCGATTAAAGGCGCGGTGGGAATTGCTGGTTAACCTGTTTATCTCAGGGGAATTATAGCGAGTGCGTGCGAATGCCACACCAGTGTGCAAACACTAGACAGGCTCAACGATCAATAAGTGCAAGCGCCGCGGTCCGTGGGCACCGTACTGGATAGTCTGCTCGATGTCACCGGTTTTTGAAGGGCCTGTAATGAGGTTGACCACCCGGGCGGCAGCATCCTCCCGATTACGCAGAAGCGTCCAGACATCCTCCTGGTGACGGACGATGCGAGCGCTGTCAACAACCACAATGTGGTCTTCAGGTAAAAAATTGTGTGAGGTAGGCGCACTGGGCCCAGAACACAGCACAACCGTTCCCGTCTCAGCAATCGCTGCAAAGGCTTCACTGACCGCGACCTGAGTGTGTTGGTCTGCACTCTTGAAATAGGTAAATACCTGAGCTGACCATTGCACTGCATCAAGTAACGGTCCAGCACCCAGATACAACTGCGGATCAACCTGATGGGCGCCAATGTGGCGGAGCACCCCACCTTCGAGATCTTGCGCTGTCACCCGCTCATAGGTTCCATGAACTGCGACATGCTTTTGACAAAAGCGGTTGAGCAGTTCGTCTTCAAAAAGTGGCTGAGCCTTGGGAGTGGAGGACTCAATGCGTGCTTTCAGTTCATTTATTCGCAACGGTGTTCGCGGCTCACCACCGGTCAGGGCACTGCGAATGTTGGCGAGAATCTGAGTGCGCGCCTCAGTCATGACTTACCCTTTCGCGAATGCCACTGGCGGATGAAAGAACGGCCAGCGGGTGTTGGGAAATCACGACTGTCGGTCCAACCACCGGCAAAGGGAATGTGCTCAAGTGCGCCTCGGCGGCGCCCACGCCAGTGCATCAGCCACAGCGGCAAACCCATCAATCCCTGATACAGCCTCGGTCGAGTTGCAATCCAAGCCCAGACTCGCACTAAAAATCGTCCGAACAATGGCGTCAGTCGACGCCGATACTGCTCAAGGCGATGTTTGAGCAACAGATCCGACAAAGGTATGTGGACCGGGCAAACCGCCTTACAGCGCCCGTTCAAAGTGCAGGCATTAGGCAAATCAACCGAATCGTCAAAACCATTAAGCAAAGGCGTAAGCACCGCCCCCATAGGTCCGGAGTAGACCCAACCGTAAGCGTGTCCACCGATCGCGCTATAGACCGGACAATGGTTCAGACAAGCCCCGCAGCGGATACAGCGCAACATAGACCGATAGCTTCCACCCAACATGGTAGAGCGGCCGTTATCCAACAAAACCACGTGGTAGGCATCAGGGCCTTCGCTGTCGGTATCTTGGCGTGGCCCAGAATACAGCGAGGTGTAGGCCGACATCTCTTGCCCAGTGGCGCTGCGCGCGAGTACTCGCAACAAAACCGATAAATCATCCAGCGAGGGAATCACTTTTTCGATCCCTGCTGTCACAATCTGTACCCGGGGTAGGGAACTGGTCAAATCCCCATTACCCTCGTTGGTCACGATCACATTTGCTCCAGTTTCTGCCACCAGAAAGTTAGCGCCAGTGATTCCCACATCGGCCGTGACAAAAGTGCCTCTCAGCACACTACGAGCTTCATTGACCAGAGCCTCGCGCTGCGTTACCCGGTCGGTGTAGCCAAGCTTGCTATGGTGTTCGTGAAAGAGTTCAGTAATCTGCTCGCGGGTCTTGTGTACCGCTGGGGCAATAATATGACTGGGCGTCTCCCCTGCCAGTTGGACGATGTATTCCCCCAAATCGGTTTCAACCACCTTAAGGCCGGCCGCCTCAAGCACTGAATTCAGGTGCATTTCCTCCGAAACCATCGACTTGCCTTTGGTCACCACCTGCGCATTAGCCTCTTTGCAGATATCTGCAACGATCTCGCAGGCCTCTTCAGCAGTACGGGCCCAGTGCACCTGGCCGCCATTTTCAATCACCTTCTGTTCGTACAGTTCGAGGTATCCATCAAGATTTGCCAGCACATGGTCTTTAATGTCACGGGCTGCATCCCGAATCTCATCAAATTCCGGCAACGCAGCCATCGCTTCAAGGCGTTTATCAATAAAACCGCCACGGGCCTTACCCATAGCCTGTTGCAGATTACTATCGCGCAAGGCATGTGTTGTACGTTTACGAAACGCCACTTTCTGGCTGGCAACAGCGCTCATGAGTCAGATTCTCCTTCGCCGATCGCAGGCCCGTCGGTCATTCCAGCAAGCACTTCAGCTACATGAAAAACTCGGACCGGTGCGCCTTCACGGCGCAGGCGACCGGCGATATTGAGCAGACAGCCTAGATCTCCACCGAGCAAGGTATCGACCCCACTGTGACCAACATTAGCGCATTTATCAGTGACCATCCGGGTAGAAATGTCAGGATACTTGATACTAAATAACCCTCCAAAACCACAACAAACGTTGCTCTCGTTCATTTCTTTGAGCTCCAAACCCACGACACTGGCCAGCAGTTGCCGCGGCTGATCATGGATGCCAAGTTCCCGCAACCCTGAACAAGAATCATGGTAACTGCAAATACCGTCGTAGGTGGCTTCCACCTGCTGTAACTCCATGACCTCGACCAGGAAGCTTGTCAGCTCCCAGGTTTTTGCCGCTAATGCGCGAGCTCGCCCAGCCCAGAGTGCATCATTACGGAAAAGCTCGGGGTACTTGTGGCATATAGTGTCAACACAGGAGCCTGAAGGAGCGATGACGTAATCGTCCTGGGCAAAGGTTTTGATCACCGTTTTCGCGATTGCGATTGTGCTGGCACTGTCCCCACTATTGAGCGCAGGCTGTCCGCAACAGGTCTGTTCACGTGGCACTCGGACTGTGCAGCCAGCCTGCTCCAGCAGCGCCACCGCTGCAAAACCAATCTGGGGGCGAATAAGGTCGGCCAGGCAGGTAACAAACAGTCCAACCTGGGTCGATGTTTTAATTTTATCGGAATTCATTGATAACTTATCCCGTTGAGTCGGTCGGCACTGTACCATTCACATCATCCTTTCACCATCGCTGGGATGTTTGTACAGCAGTAATCAATACACTAAACCCCTGCTATCCGTTGTTACGGTGGACAGACCAACAAAACCCGTGAACCTGAAAAATATCAGAAACCGTCCCGAGATCCTGCTGCTGCTGATGGCGGGTGCCGTGCCGCTGAGCTTCGCCACCTGGCAAGCACTATTGAACAACTTTGCGATCGAGCGCGCTGCATTTACTGGGGTTGAGATCGGTGTGCTGCAAAGCCTTCGGGAGGTACCCGGATTCCTGGCCTTTGCCGTCGTTTTCCTGCTATTTTTTCTTCGAGAACAATCCATTGCATTGATCTCGCTGGCGCTGCTAGGCGTGGGCACTCTGATTACCGGATTTTTCCCAAATGTCATGGGTCTGTACATCACTACGGTCATCATGTCTGTGGGATATCACTACTATGAGACCATCCAGACCTCTTTGTCGCTACAGTGGCTGGATAAGGACAAAGCGCCCGAGGTGCTGGGGCGCATCATTGCGGTGGGCGCTTTCACCTCGATTGTAACCTTCGGCATGATCTGGCTGGCGTTTGATCTTGTTAGTCTGGGCTTCACTGCGGTCTACGCGCTCGGTGGTGCGGCCACGGTTCTGATTGCTCTGATCTGTGCTGTGTCTTTTCCACAGTTTCCCGCCAAGATTCGCCAGCATCGGCAGTTGATTCTGCGCAAACGATACTGGCTGTACTACGCCCTAACCTTTCTATCCGGCGCACGGCGGCAGATATTTATCGTTTTTGCCGGCTTTCTGATGGTCGAGAAATTCGGCTACAGTGTCGCCGCCATCTCTGTCCTGTTCCTGATCAACGCCACCTTGAATATGCTGTTTGCCGCACGCATTGGACGACTGATCGGAATTGTGGGGGAAAGAGCGGCATTGGTCTTTGAGTACACGGGCTTGGTGATCGTGTTCATCGCCTACGCTTTCGTCAATAATGCAGAACTGGCGGCCGGACTGTATATCGTCGACCATTTCTTTTTTGCCCTGGCAATTGCCATCAAGACTTATTTTCAAAAAATTGCTGATCCAGCTGACTTTGCCTCCAGTGCCGGGGTCGCTTTCACAATCA
>CAUZJT010000053.1:0-16128 GCA_963580215.1 Gammaproteobacteria bacterium | reverse complement strand
TGCCAAAGCATCGAATAGTAAAGCGCCCCAACTCAAGATGATTAGCGCGATACACGAGCGTGCTGGACGGGAGTGAACTGGAAGCAATGACCCCGGATTGGGTAGGATTGCTCCAATGGACATGATCTGGCAGATTTTTCAGTGCTTAGCCTCTGAAGACTGAAGGAAAACAACAATGACTGCAAGATTTGAACTAAGAGCGCGGTATATGGAAGGATGGTACGAGCTTGATGGCGAAAAACTGGTATCGGCAGCATCATCTGATTTTATATTTGACGATCCCGCTGAAGCATTTCCCGTCAATAAAGAATCATTGGCGCAATACATGGTTCGGTGGGATGCACGAACTCGATTACTGGGCGCGACAAACGTATGGAGTCTTTCAGACGAGGTCCGTCAGGATAACAATGGAATCTTGACCGATTGGGAGTGGTGGGAGTTAAAAGGCACTGAACTTTGCGGCATGGCGATAGTCAAAACCAGGGACGACGGAGTGTTTCTTGAACGGATAACGTATTTTGATCGAGCCCAGCAAAAGGGATGAGTCGAGCCAGAACAGCCGGGAGGAATAATCCTCTTTAATGGAGGCGTCAAACTATTGTTGTAAAATAAGATCACAGGTCGCATAAACATTTAAAAAATCTGGGGAAACAGATATGGCAGTTTCAGTACAAGTACTTTACCCGGTAGGTGAAGACACCACTTTTGATTACGATTATTATCTTAATCAGCATATGGCGATCGTTGGTGACGTCATAGGGGAACACATTGAAAGTACTTTAGTTACCAAAGGTCTTGCAGGTGGGCCAGGAGCCCCAGCGGGCTACCATGCTATCGCAACGATTGTATTCGCAAACCAGTCGGCACTGGACGCTGCTTTGGCGAGCGTGGGCCCGGCCCTTGAAGATATCCCAAACTTTACAAACACGCAGCCGCAAATGTTAATCGGTGAGGTAGTTGGTTAGTCTGGGTGATGTTTACCAGTGCAAACCTTGCCATCATGCTGAAGTCATATGAGGCGAGCCTTGTGCCATGATTGAATTCGACAGCGAGATCGCTGCAACCTACGCTTAGGGCAGAGATTCCGCTGTCAAACTACTGACGCTCTACAGAAAACCCCGCTTCAGCGGGGTTTCTTTTTGTTGTAGAATCTTTAAGTCAAGATGCCTGACCTTTCGGGCTCGGGGTCGCAGGTAGAACAGCAACAGCACTTGGGTTTGCTTTGCAATACCGCAGTGATCATATCTCCTAGCTTTTTTCTACCAGAATGAGTTCTATGCCTACAGGCTCATTCTTTGCCAACGCCAATTGCTTTGCTGCAATGCTGCTCTGGGCCACCGGTTTTGTCGCCTTAGAATATCTGTTGGATGATTGGGGTGTCTTGTCATTATCCTCGCTGCGTTTAGTGGTCAGCGTCGTCTTTTTAGTGTTGTGGTGGGGTTGGACTGAAGGGTGGGCCAAAGTTCTTGGGGCGTCTTGGCGAAAAGGTCTGGTTATTGGCGGTTTGGGGTGGGGAGTTGGTTCGGTGTTACTTTTAATGGGTCAGAAGTTGTCTGATCCTGTGACTGTCACAATTGTTGTGGCAATGATGCCGATCGCAGGTGCGGCTACGGAGATCGTATTTGACAATCGCCAATTGTCACGGCGCCTTATTGTTGGACTTATCCTGGCAGTTCTGGGGGGTTATCTTGCGACCGGGGCGCAACTGACGCAAGGGAATTTTGGCTTTGGGGTGGCGCTGTGTCTCGGCGCGATATTGCTGTTTGCCTGGGTTACTCGTGCGACGACCCGTCAGCTCGAAACGCTTAGCCGTACTGGGCAGGCAACCGTAACACTTTGTGGGGGAATGTTGGTAACCCTGGTGTGGTTTGGGATCTCCATTGTGGCTGGCTTTGGAGAAACCCATATAGGCACAATCGATACAGGAGACTGGTTGCCCCTGCTTATCTTTTTATTGCCTTCATCGGGCATCGCGCAGCTGTTGTGGATTCATGGGGCGGGGAAACTAGGCATCCTGCTCGCATCCTTTCATATGAATGCGGTACCGTTTTACGTGATGGTCATTCTGGTTTCATTATCCCTTGGCCAGTGGCATTGGCTGCAGGCTGGTGCGGTAGCGTTGGTGGCCCTGGGCGTGCTGGTTTCCCAGATGAGCCCAGGCGTATTTACCCAGGGTCAGAAAAAATCGCAGACTCGCCTTGATTAAGCCGGTGGGCAATTCCCAATTGCTCATCATCAGCCAGGGACAGTCCGTGGGTTTGGCAAAATTTCAGGGCATCGTCAATGTTGGCCAACGCATGTTCCGGATGGTGTGCATCCGAATTACAGATTACGGTTATCTGGTAATCTGAAGCGATTGCCCAGAACTGTCCCCATGGATAGCCCGGGATTCCTTTCGTATTATTGGCCGCCTGTTTGCGAAAACCACCTCCGTTGACTTCGATCGGTTTATTGCACGCCTCAGCCGCTGCGAGTATGTCGTGGGTGCAGGCGGTCAGATCTTCAGTCCAGCTTTTGTTGGATAGGCCAAAGACATCTGGGTGAGCGATAAATGAATAAAGATCGGATTCCATCATTTCGCACAGATGAGCACTGTAGGCTCGCAGTTTCGCTGCATTACTCATGCCAGAATATGAATCTTCCCATTTACCGTTTATTGGCGTGTAGTGCCCGGCACCGATCAGGTAGTCGAACTGGCGCTCACCCAGGATTTCATCCTGATAGAAACTGCGAGCGTCCTTAAAGTCCTCACACTCCAGTCCCATTAGTACAGTCATGTCGGTAAAGTACAACCGGGCATCTTCTACTGCCTGTTGATATCCATCTAGCTCTGCCAGCGCCATGCGGACATTGTCGAAACGGTCCCCGGGCAGGGGTGTGTGATCTGAGATACCATAGGTGTCAGCACCGCCCTCGCGGGCCACATGTACATAGTCAAGGGCATCCCCGGTCGCATGTTTGCAACGATAAGTATGGGAGTGCAGATTTCGTTTTAGCGCTTTAGTTAGGTTCATGGCTTTGTTGTTGGTGTGTGCCAGGTTTCACTAAGGAAGGCCATAAGATATTACAGGTAAATGACGGCTTGCCCACCTTCGTTAGGATCTTATCCGGGCACTCAAGTAAACTTGGCTAATTGAGGATCGACCCATAGCGCCTATTGACCGGGAAAATTCAGGTGATGAGCAAAAGTATTATTTTACTGACAGCGAGTTGTTTATTATGGCTTGCTCCAGCAAGGGCTGAACCGGTCGGTGCACAGATTTACGACAATCAGTGCAAATCCTGCCATGGCAGCGAAGGATTGGCACTTGATACGCCCATTTTGCATGGTCAAGAGCCGGCATATATCGTGAAGTCACTCCAGGCATTTAAGAAAGAGATACGGAAGGATCAGGTCATGGGCAGCATGAATGCCATTGCAGCAAGTTTATCGCTGGATGATATGAAAGCGGTAGCCCATTTTCTTGCGGGGCAGGATTCCTGCGACATCGAGCTTGAGATCGATTACAGCCGTGAGGGCTTTCGCAATGAATTCTCCAAGGGAAAGCAGAAATATGCCGAATCCAATTGCAGCCACTGCCATTCGAGTTTTCATCATCATGCGCCTCGGATTATTGGTCAGAAACCCGGGTTCTTGACACGGGCGCTGGAGCAGTTCAGAACGGGTGAGCGTGTTGCGCCTATGATGGCGAATCTGCTTCGCAGTTGGACAGATGACGATTATCAAAATGTAGTGTCGTACCTGAGTGGTATGCGGTTGATGCGTGCCTGTGGGTCAGGCCACTGAAACGCCTGGTGATTCATTGGATTGTTTGCGATAGCGCATTTTCCATCATGACAAAAGAGGGGAAGCTTTCGAGTGGATAATTTACAAATGCCCTACCGTCTTTTTTACGCTGACGGTAGCGCGGCAATGGGTGCGCGCGTAATTCTTGAGGAAGTTGGCGAGACTTACGAGTTAATAGAAACCGAGATTGGGGCGGGCATGCCACGGGCACCGGAATTGCTGGCACTGAACCCCAACGGCTGGGTGCCGGTGCTATTGTGGGAACACGGTGCTATCTACGAATGTGGTGCGATCGTGACCTTCCTTTGTGACCGATACCCGGAGTTTAGATTGGCGCCGGCTGCGAATGACGCTGACCGCGGCGTATTTTTGCAATGGCTGTTTTTTTTCTCCAGCTCCCTGCAGACCGCCTACCAGATGACATACCACACGGACAGATTCTGCGCCTCAAAGGAGGATGAGGATACGGTCCAGCGTCGGTCAATCAAACGTTTGCGCGAGCTCTGGCAGGTAATCGACAACGCTATCGGTCACGGTGAGTGGATGCTGGGTCAGAAGTTTAGCGCAGCAGACATATACCTTTTTATGCTGACTACCTGGCTGTCAGATGAACATGGCCACCCATCGATCGAAGAGTTTCCCAATGTCATCCGGATTGTCGATGCAGTAGTGGAGCGGCCATCGGTACGTAAAGTCTACTCCTCTTTCATTAAGGAGCGCTCCGAAGCTTAAATACAGACAGGTCGGTCGTGGACCCAGGCTCCACCGACATTGTCGAGTAGTAAGTGGAGGCTCTAGGCAGAGGTGGATTGAACTGCTCACCAATAGTACCTGCCAGATGGCTAACCATTGACGGCACCGTAAAAAAGCCAATTTCTAAGGTTTGGATTTCTGACCACTGATGGCAGACATCAGGCTAAGGCACCCGGCAATGATCAGCCCCAGCGTGTAATCTTGGGTGCGATCGTACAACCATCCGGCAGTCCATGGGGCAACAAGTCCAGTGATACCCCAGGCAGTGAAGACGATTCCGTAGATTCTGACACCTTTGGCCACTCCGTATATTCTGGATATCATAGCCGGATATACAGCAATGAGCGCACCGTAGGTCAGTCCGGTGATGATCAGTCCAATGATGATAGCTGCCACTCCCGGAGCAAATGCAATACTAAAAGTGGTCAGGGCAGAGATGAGTGGCAGTGCAACAAGCAACTGCAGTCCTATTTTTGTATCTGACAGGCGGCCGCCTATGACCCCACCAAACATATTGGCAAGTGCTAGCACAATAGGCGCAAACACAACCCATTTAGCCGGAACACTGGCGTAACTAGCGATAGCGGTAGCATGGCCGATGATCATGAGTCCGGCAAAGACCGCACTGCCATAGCCGACCCATAACCAAACCAGGGCCTGTACGCCGGAGATCGTACAAATGTGCTCACGCCGCTTTTCTACCTTATAGGTAATTGGAATTCGCCTAAGGCACCACCAGACAAGAGGAATGACGCCAGCGACTATGAGTGCAAGACTGCAAAGTGAGCCAGACCATCCCCAGTTTTCCAAAGCGATCATCAACGGATAGGGGGAAACAGCCGCGCCTAACGCGTAGGTTGCGGTGACGAGGCCGATTACCGATCCTCGTCGATCTGGATATGCCTTTGTTGCAATATGCAGTGCGAAACCATAGCCAAGGCCGTTCGTCAGGCCAAAGATAACACTGTAGCCTACCCAAACGGTGACAAGTGACGACGCAAACGCGCTAACTCCGAGTCCGGCGGCACCGAGAAGCAAAACAATTGTTGCGAAAGTTGCAGGTGTCCATCGGGAATAAACTCGACTGCCCAGCAAAACACCAACGGTCAGGGCAGTTAGTGCAAAAGAATAGACGAGGCTTGCTTGGGATCGACCTACACCAAAACGTAACTCTATAGGTGTAAGCAAGACCGAGAAAGCATGGACCGTTCCAAGTACCAGCGTTATCGTCATGGCGCCGTACAAAGTTCGAAGGTCGGTATTACCTGAACGATCTGTCGACATTGAAGTTGTCCCGACGCTTTTTGTTATTCTCGCACCCAAGCGAGGTCACTGCGGCGCAACCGGATTTAGATCAATTGAGTGGCATTCAGTGGGTCAGTCTACTTGGCACAACTGACTTTTTCTATCGCAAGATAGCAGTGAACATAATCCATGGCATGCCCGTCTGGTTCTAGTGCCACCAAGTCTTCGTATCGTTTATAGAACGTATCGACAATGGCATGACGTTCTTCGGGGGTTCTATTGCCATCCAGGCTGCTCAAAAAGACCGCTTCACTCCATGATCTTAGTGTAGGGATGTAGCTCACAGCGAATTCGCGGGCCGACATGGTGCCACCCGCTTCATCGTAGGCGTGCCGGTAAGGGCAGCGTACGACGCCCGTATGAGCAGATACCAGTCTCAGGCCCGCCTTGAAAACCGGCGATGTTTCATCTCGAAGCGGAGCACAAAATTCGTCTATGGTTCGGTAATACTGCGGGAACGCGGTGTTCTTGAATTCGGTATCGGAGATAACTTTTTCTTGTGACATCTGTTTCCACAGTGTCGCGAACGTGTTGAACATGTTCACCCCACCGGTATTGCCAAGGTAACGTCCTTGCTCATCTATTCCGAAATTCAGCATCACAAGTTGTCCGCCAGGTCGAAGTTCTTTGGCGCGTGCCAGCAATATATCCAGCCAGTTCTGAGCCGCTTGATCTGAAAACGCCTTTGCAGGCTCACCTGTCGCACCGACCATGTGAACATGGTTGTCAATTGTGCACGGCTTTTCAGAAAGATAATGCATGGCGGTAGCGGAAAACCCAATATCGAGTGATTCGTCAGGCAGTAACTGTTGATGAAAACCGATGCCACATGCACTTACAAAAACGTTGTCAAATTCCGTGAGATAGGTTTTTTGGGACTCCTGGTTAAATCCAAGCAGATTTCTAAACAAAGCGGTGAAGTCGTTATTGGGTAGATCGGTATAGGTGATCTGAATTTGGGATTCGCCGAATCGTGAGCGGATTTTTGAGACACAGGCCCTGATGGCTTCTTGTGATGTGCCGCCGTCAGCCGCACCAAAGTCGGCCAGGGTGACCGGTTGACCACCTCTGGGCGGAGAAATCTGATCAACCGCATCGAGTAGCATTCCAGATGCGTTATCGATGACATCCTTGGCACCCCGAGTACGTTCGCTGTAGTAGCCCCCCCCTTTCATCGCCATCGTACGGGCTGTTTTCGTTATTCTTGTGTTTGGTTGATTCATATACTGACCACATTGTCCCCACATCTAGTTGCCTACAGTAGGCTAGCTAGTAGTTGTCTACTGTAGAGTTAGGCTGCTGGAGTGAGATTATCTTCACTGGTTTTGTGTTCACCAAGGGTTGTTTATTAGCCTATTAACCACTGGCGATGGTACCTTGCCCTTAACTTGGACATAACCCAGATATTCTATTCTTTAACTTCTTGAGTGGTTACCCGAAATTTGACATACTAGTCTTCATCGGTCAGGTTTCTTTGACCGTGATTATTCTAAATAATAATATACTAATATTTAAGGAGGAAACATGAAAAGACGTGATTTTCTTAAAAAGGCCGGTACGGGAACGGCCGTGGTGGCAGGTGCACTAGCGGCTCCTGCAATCGCTTCGCAAAGCCGGGAGATGACGATTGTCTCGACCTGGCCAAGAGATTTTCCGGG
This sequence comes from Gammaproteobacteria bacterium, assembly GCA_963580215.1. Taxonomy (GTDB): domain Bacteria; phylum Pseudomonadota; class Gammaproteobacteria; order Arenicellales; family UBA868; genus UBA868. The sequence goes on along the minus strand of CAUZJT010000053.1, from coordinate 8,625 downwards.
CCTGGGCATTAGTGCCCAGAGGTTGGCGGCGCGCATTACTGAGCTTAGTGAGGGTCGGATCAATACGACTTATTACGCGGCAGGCGAGAAAGTTGGAGCCTTTGACAGTTTTGACGATGTGGTTTCCGGTAACTCACAAGCCTATATTGCTGCTGATTATTACTGGAAGGGTAAGCACCCGGGGTTTGCCTACTTCACGACGGTGCCTTTTGGGATGACCACTGTAGAGTGGAATGCCTGGATTAAATTCAAAGGCGGCCAGGCCCTGTGGGATGAAGTTTCGGGCGAGTTTGGCCTTAAGGCTCTGCCTTGTGGTGCAACCGGAACCCAGATGGGTGGTTGGTTTAACAAGGAAATCAATTCCGCTGAAGACCTTAAAGGCCTGAAGATGCGTATTCCAGGCCTGGCTGGTGACTGCATGGCATTACTGGGCGCCTCACCGGTATCGCTGCCGGGTGGCCAGATTTACGAGAACCTGGTATCTGGTGCTATCGATGCCACTGAGTGGGTAGGTCCGTATAACGACTACTTCATGAAGTTCTATGAGGCGGCCAAGTATTACTACTACCCCGGCTTCCATGAGCCAGGCGGCGGTCTTTCTATGGGTATGAATGCTTCGTGGTGGAGTTCCTTGAGTAGTTGGGAACAGGCACTGATCACAGCGGCCTCTATGGAAGAGCATGCGGCACAGTACGAAGAGTGCCAGGCCAATAACGGCGAGTATCTTGCCAAGATGATCGATGAGCACGGTGTGGTGCTCAAGGAATTCTCCGACGATACTTTCGATAGCTTTGGTGAGGCGGCTGCGGAGGTCTTTGAGACTGTTCGAGACCACAGCGCACTGGCTAAGAAGATCAATGACAATTTCCAGACCAACCTACGGGAACTTGGTGCCTGGCAGTCAATTGCCGAGGTAGCTTTTTCCACTCAGAGAAACCGAGTACTTGAGATCGGTAACTAATCGTTCATCCTAAACATAGTGAGTGAGCAAGGGGCGGGGCTTATGTCCCGTCCCTTGCTTTGAATCACCGTTATGAGCGACGCAAGCATAGACCAGGTAAACCGTGGCGATTGGCCGGACTTACTGGCACGTCTTTTCAGTTGGATATTGCTCGCGGCAATTGGCGTTTTTCTTGTAAATAATGTCCTAAGCCTGGTGTTCGACTGGCCCGGGATATCACCTGTTTTTTTTGCAAAAGATCCGAGCGCACCTTCATGGATTCAATTGTCGGTCTATGGTGCTGGGTTTGTCGGCGCAGTGGTTTATGTACTTTTCAGCCGTCAACGCTCTTTGAGGGCAGATGGATTTTTGATCTCTGACATAAGCGCTTTTTTGGTCCGTGTAGCATTCTGGATTGTTCTACTGGTCGGTGTCGGCGACATGATAGTGTCTTTTGTGCGGGTTGAGGGCTGGTTGCCAGTCTTTGTCGGCGAGGACATCGCAAGGTCATTGGGTCGGCCGAGTTACCGCGGCATTTATGTTCATTGTCCGTTGATGGTTCTTAGTGTCGTTATCGCGGCGTTCTCGCGATCTCTTGGATTCATCTGGCTCACTCTACTGATCGTAGTGGCCGAGTTGGCGATTGTGCTTACTCGGTTTATTTTTTCCTACGAGCAGGCGTTCATGGGTGATCTGGTGCGATTCTGGTATGGCGCACTGTTCCTTTTTGCCAGTGCCTATACGCTGCTTGAAGAGGGGCACGTTCGGGTCGATGTTTTTTATTCTGGTTACAGCAATAAAAGAAAGGCGCTGGTGAATGCCTTTGGCTCTATATTTCTTGGGTTGACGATGTCCTGGACGATCATGATTGTGGGCATGGGTCACAAGATGGCGATCATTAATATGCCGGTGGTGAATTTTGAGGTTTCCCAGTCTGGCTACGGCATGTACGTGAAGTATCTGATGGCAGGATTTCTTGGAGTTTTTGCCGTGACCATGGCGGTGCAGTTCATCAGTTATTTTCTCGATTCGGTAGCAGACTATCGCGGTCAGCCTGGAAAAAGAAAACCAACTTCTTCGGCAGTTGCCTGATTAGGCTGGTTCATTATGGAATTGGTTTTTCTCGCACTGCTGATCGTTCTCATGGCTCTGGCGCTGGGCGTGGGATTTCCGGTCGCGTTTGCCTTGCCTGGTTCAGCTATTCTCACGATTAGCCTTGCTGCCATTGTGGGGTACCTTGCGATCGGCGATGCGGATGCATTCTTTTCCCACGGTGGTCCCAGCGAGTGGTTGACTTCGGGGGTAACAAACCTAAGAGGCGTCTACTGGGAGGTGGAGCGGGATACCTTGATAGCTATACCGCTTTTCATCTTCATGGGCATCATGTTGCAGCGTTCACGGATTGCAGAAGACCTGCTGGTGACGATGGCGCAGTTGTTCGGCCCAGTCCCAGGCGGCCTTGGAATATCTGTGGTCTTCGTTGGCGCGCTGCTTGCAGCGACGACCGGTATTGTTGGTGCGACAGTGGTGGCGATGGGTTTGATCTCGTTACCCGCTATGCTAAAGAGCAACTATTCGCGGCCGCTGGCAACCGGTACCATCGCAGCCTCGGGCACTCTTGGGCAGATTATTCCCCCATCGATTGTGCTCATTATCCTGGCCGATCAACTGGCAAGCGCCACCGATCAGGCAGGCACCGCACGCAAGAGCTTGCATAAGGTGGCGACTGGCGAACTAACCATGCCGTCAGAGTTTGGTGTGTCGTCTACCAGTGCCGGTGAGATGTTCCTAGGTGCTTTCGTTCCAGGCCTGGTTTTGGTTGCCCTGTACATGGCGTTTATTCTTGGTTATGCATTGCTACGACCCAATGCGGCCCCTACTGTCCGTTACGAGGGCTCTTTCGATCTGGCATTTTTTGGCAAGGTCATTTTGATTCTGGTGCCGCCATTGGGACTGATCTTTCTGGTTCTGGGCTCGATCATTGCAGGTATCGCTACAGTGAATCAGGCTGGCGCCATTGGTGCCGCTGGTGCGTTATTCATGGCCGGGTATCGACTCCGGGCAGGGCACAAGGGTGCCTATCTCCCTGCCTTCATGGGCATTGTTTCGCTGGTCGTGATTGGCGTCTTACTACATCAATTTGATATAAATATTCGCCAGATAAAAACCAGTACCGACGTCGCCGTTTTGATTGGTGCTGTAACGGCTACCGGTTGTTTGTTGGTGGCTCTGATCTGGAGTGCGGTACGAGCCTACCGCATAGATGACACCTTAAATGGAGTCATGGTCGAGACTGCAAAAACGACTTCGCTGGTCTTTATCATCCTGCTGGGTGCTGCCATGCTCACAGCAGCGTTTCGGGCCTTTGGCGGAGAAGATCTGGTCCGAGATTTTCTAAACCAACTGCCGGGAGGATTCTGGGCCAAATTCATCATTGTGATGGCTGTGATCTTTGTTCTGGGTTTCTTTTTGGACTTTATCGAGATTGCTGTGGTTGTGGTTCCCATCATTGCGCCGATCCTATTGGCAGACCCGTCAGCTAACGTGACCGCAGTTTGGCTCGGGGTGATGATCGGACTGAATGTCCAGACATCATTTTTGACACCGCCTTTTGGTTTCGCGTTGTTCTATTTGCGCGGTGTGGCACCGGCCATCGTAAAAACCGTTGAGATGTATAAGGGTGTTATTGCATTTATCGTGTTGCAGTTGGTGGCGCTGGGCATCGTTGCTGCTAACCCCGCCCTGGTGAATTACCTGCCAAACCGGGTTGCCTTTACGGCGGAAACGGCACCACCACCGCGCAACCCCAAACTGCAGATCTGTATAGAAGAGTACGTGTCCGAACAGTTTTCGGAAAACTTGAGCGTAATTGAGGATGCAATCATCCTTGCGCGTTCACTGGATACAAGCTATCTACCTAAGAAGTTAGCTGCGGGATTCAGCAAGGGGCTCGATCAGGCTGACGCGGTTCCTGCGCTACTTGGGCAAGCCGAGCAAGCCAGTCGTGTGGTGGTCGCAGCCCAAGACGAGTATCGGGTAGTACACAACCATGTTCGACGTCTACAGAGCCAGATTCGCAAGCTCGATGAACAAACCGCAAAAACCACCCGCCGGCTGAATTTAGCCGGGTCAGAAATCTCGGCTGCAGACCGGGAGGCTCTTGAGCGACAAGTTCGTGAACATCAAACATCTCGCGATACCCTGGAAGATCAGATTCCTAAGAGCTGGCAGGAAACGCGTAATGCTTTTGTTGCGTTGATCAAGACCGAGACTACAGCACGGCGTCAGTACCGTCGTGGCGCCGATAGTGCTTACGAACCGGTGGAACAGTTGCTTGGGATATTTAAAGCCAGCGCCGCATTAGAAGCGTTGGAGGGCGAGCTGCTCGCGATGCGCGAGCGAATTAATCAGCAAGATGCGGCGCAGACGGCCGTCGCCTTGAAAGGTCTGGCGAAGCAGCTCAGTGGGATCAAGGGTGCTGAGAATATAAAATCCAAGATATCAAAATCCCGACGCGCGCTAGGTAAAAAGAAGCCCAAAGTTGAAAAGGCACAGAAGCTGTTTGACCAGGGTATTGAAGAATTCAACAGACAGATGATCTGGCGGAATCGCGCCCAGTCGGAACTTTACTCGGGCCTGGTGCGATATGAAGAGATGATTCGTGGCACGCTCGGGGTTCGCCAGCAGACCAAAATGCCTGAGGAACTGGCGCTGTATGTGGCAGCTTGCAATTCAGGGCATAGAGATATTTCGCTGCACTTTTGACGGTTGAGGTCAGATTTTACGACCCCCTTTGCAAAGAATGCACATGTCACCTTCCTTTGGCATGTTCCATCCAATCGCTAGGCGAGGCAAGATAATCAACGAATTTGAGCGCGCTAACAGAAGTTGTCGGCCCCAGCGCTGTGAGGAAAAACTCGAAGTTTTTAAGACACTGAAAGTGTTTCATAGTATGAATACGCCGCCCAGGGGGCCGTTAGGGAAGATTCAACGCTTCAGGCTTGTCGGCGCGATCGAAAAGTCTGAGACAAACGCGGTTTAGGCCTTTCCGATGCTGGGAGGATAATCACAGGGAAAGCATGAAAAGTTTTTTGAGTCAGCGCGAGGTGCAATGTCCGCGCAGTTTGCTAAAGCGGGCTGCCAGCGCCGAGCCGGTGATGACTGCCATAATCGGTGCAGGTCACTCGGTGGTGCTGGAGAGCGCCCGCGAGGCACAGCAAGCCGGAATCATTCAACCGTTACTGGTTGGTGATGCAAAGGCTATTGGCCAAGCGGCAAAAGAGATTGGCTGGGATATCGAAGATCTGCAAATCGTCGAGGCGGCCAGCGAAGAGCGATCAGCAAAAGAGGGAGCGGCACTGGCCCGCTCTGGTGCAGTGCAGATGGTCATGAAAGGTCATATTCATTCGGATACTTTCATGCGCCCGCTACTGGCAAAGGATACCGGGATTAGGGGCAAGCAGCGCCTATCGCATGTTTTTCATATGACTTTGCCGGATACCGACGAGGCGATCATGCTCACCGATTGTGCCGTGAACGTTGCACCAAACATTCCCACCCGGTTAGCGATTATTGAAAACGCTGTTGCCTTGGCACACAAACTTGGGCAGCAAAAGCCTCGGGTTGCACTGCTTGGGGCATCCGAAACCGTCAGCGATGCTATGCCGGTTACCGGGCAGTGCCAAGAGATCACCGCACATTTTGGCGCAACTAACCTACAGGCCGATGTTTATGGCCCACTCGCTTTTGACAATATTGTGTCCGTTGCGGCGTCACGGATGAAGGGTATTGAGCACACAGTAGCCGGTAACGCAGATATCGTGGTCGTGCCAACCATTGAGGCCGGCAACGCGTTGTTCAAAATGATGGTTTATTTTATGAGCGCCTGCGCGGGCGGCATTGTGCTTGGCGGGTCGGTGCCAGTACTGCTGACCAGTCGTGCGGATCCACCCGCAGCACGTCTGGCGAGCGCAGCACTGGGTGCTATCTCGGGAAGATAACCGTAGTATCATGCGCCTGCGACAGTCTTTTTGCGCGACTGTACGACGGTAGTGGGCCAGGATTTATTTAAGTTCATTGATCAGGGAAAACCGAAAAAAAGAGGGAACTATGGCGATATCAGTAGGTGATCGAATTCCAACATCGACTTTACACAAAATGGGTGCATCAAGCCCGGAGCCGATTCAGTCAGAAGAACTGTTTTCGGGGCGAAAGGTGGTACTTTTTGCATTGCCTGGCGCCTTTACACCCACTTGCTCTGCTAAGCATTTACCCGGGTTTATTGAATTGGCTGGGGAGTTTGGAGACAAAGGTATTGATGAGATCGTCTGCCTGTCAGTAAATGACGTTTGGGTAATGAATGCTTGGGGTCAGGCGCAAGGTGCCGCAGATAAAGTATCGATGATCGCTGATGGTAACGGTGCGTTCACCCGTGGTATGGGCCGCCAGGCAGATCTGAGTGCGGCTGGTTTCGGTGAGCGTTCAGGCCGCTACGCCATGATTGTGGATGATGCGGTAGTTACCCACCTGAATATTGAGGAGCCGCGAAAATTTGAAGTCAGCGACGCCGCTACGATGCTTAGTCTGTTGTAACGATGCCCGGCCTTTAGATTCCGCGCCTGCACAAATTATAGTAGCTACGCTTATCAGCGATTCGATCACAGAGCCTCTTAGGGCCTCGTAAAAATCTGACCGAACGCCTCAATCGTATCGGTGATGCCGGCACGACGCAGACAACTCCACATCTGTGCCTGATTGCTTGTGATTACGGGCTTACCCACCACGGTTTCAATTTCCTGTGCGACCTCGGCTGAGCGGATACCTCCACAGCTGAGAAAGATGGCATCGGCATCAGCACAGTCGATCTCAAGAGCAAAGCGTTTCCAGTACTGCGGCGTGACTTGACCGAACTCGATTCCGGTCTCAAGGTTTAGGCCCTGTATGTCCAGCACCTCAAAACCCTTGGCAAGAAGAAACTCGGCTTCGTTGGTATTGATTTCATCAAGGTAAGGTGTACCGACGACGATCTTTTTGGCTTTGAGTTCGCGTAAGGCGTCTACTACGCCCGTCACCAGCGTCATGGGTTGCGCATATGGAGCGCCTTTTTTGATCTCGGCCATGATCCACTCCTCGCCAATTACAATAGAGCCGCTGGTGCAGCTGTAGCTGATTACATTGGGTTTGGTATCTGGCTGAATACGGCTGGCCGCATCAGCCATGGCCTCTATGTGTCGGGACAAGGTCTCGTTGGTTGTGTAGTCGTCCGTCTTAAGCCGTGTAATGCGCACAGCCACCCCTTCGGGTGCCATGGCACAAAAATCCCATTCTGCAGCCAGGTCTGTAGACATCAGAATGAAGCCCAATCTAGCTCGTCAGTGCTTGCCGGCATCGAGTTCGGGTTGCTATCCGCTAGATACAACTTGGTTGCCTAGTTTGAACATAATTAGTTCCTTCTCAGATGATCACCTCTGCCAGTGCTTTTGGATGCGAGGTAATCTGCTCGTATCCATCGTCTGTAATGATAAAGCTATCACCGACCTGGGCGCGGAATTTGCCCGGCACGGTTACCGAGCCATCTACCGCAAATACCATGCCCGGTTGCAGTATTGTCTTGTCACCGAAGACCAGTTGCGGGCGCTCAAGAAAACTGAAACCCGTGGCCCGACCGCAACGAAAAGGATACTCGTACCCCGCAGATTGAATCACCTGCGCATAAGCGCTGTGCACATCTTCTGCGCAGACTCCGGGACCAAGAACCGCAAGTGCTGCGGCCTGACTATCTACCGCGGTCTGGTAGGCGGCCTCCTGCGCCCGATCAGCAATTTCCCCCAGCCAGAAGGTGCGATCGAATCCCAGCTTAAAGCGGTGAAAATTGGTCATCCCGCAAAAGCACAAAAAGACCGGTTCGCCGTATTTAAGAGGTTTGGTGCTGGCCCGATGATGGGTCATGGTGATCTCATCCCCCGAGGCTAAAATCTGCATAAAATGAATGCTCGGCGACATACGGCTGTCCTGATAGTGTGCTTTCAGGAGTTCCGCCGCCTTACGGGTGCCGGCCTGAGTTGAGGCAAGTGCTACTTCGTATTCAGGTATGCCCTCGACAATCGCATCGCGGCCAGCCTCCATCATGGCGATACCGACTTGCCCGGCATGGCGAGCCATCTGTAACTCCTTCGTAGATTTAATCATGCGCATGTCGCTGATGATCGGTGTGATATCGCAATAACGCTTGGAATCAACTATGGAATCAACATAAGCCCGGACTGTCGGAGGAGTTAGGTTCGGCTCAATGCCGACACGGGCGGCATTGCCGAGCAGGCCCGGTAGGGCCTCGCGCCATTCATTGCCCAACCCGTCGTTCCAAAGCTCTATGCGATCGACCACTGCCGAGGATTCGGCCAGATCTTTTTCCATAGTCGGGGTGATCAGCACACTCTCGCCCTTTGCAACCACCACCAGCAGGGTCGGACGGCCAAAATCCATGTGCAGGTAGTCGTAATACCCGCTGTAGTAATAAACGCTGTCGTCGTCGGTGATCAGCGCAATATCAATGCCAGCTTCGGTCAGCCGTTTTTTTAGGTTAGATGTTCGTTGTGCAAAGATTTCACTGTACTCCGACAGATGTAAAGATGGAAAGGGAGGCAACAGTGAGCACCACGGTTGCGCAGATCATCAGGCGGTATTAC
>CAUZJT010000052.1:0-16185 GCA_963580215.1 Gammaproteobacteria bacterium | reverse complement strand
TCCGACGGTGACGATGCCGCTCGGTGTGCCGATACGAAGGTTTAACGGATCTGCGCCCTCGGCGATGCAGCCCGCGACCACAGAGTTTTTGATGACCGCTGCGCAGGCCAGCACCAGAGCGCCAGTCATAGGCGCGGCACGATGTGCCTGTCTAGCCGAGATCATGCGAATCTGCAGGTCTTGGGTCTGGGGCGCATGTTGAGCTCCCGCCAGGTCTTCGTAACAAGATGCGGGGCCCACCATAGCCACTTTGGGCGTGGCGATCTGCAAGGCCGCCGCCTCGGCGTTAGGGGTTAATCCCATGGCCACCGATGCTCGTCGTCGGATTTATTCCAGCTGGGCCATCAGTATGGCATCGGCATCGATTTTCGCCGGGTGAGTCCGAGTGTCGCCCCCAATACCAGCAGCAGCAACGAAGACGGACGGAATTGCGGCATCAATCATGGTGACACGCACTTCGCGACCGTCTTCGAGGGTTATCAGATCTGCCACCTGTCCGGTGGGTAGGGCGCCACGGCCGCAGGTATCAGTGGGGTCAAGGAAGTCGAGCGTAACTTTTGCACCGGTTCCCTGTAATCCCGGGATCGCGAAGTCGCTAGTCACCACGACATGGCCTGCTGCGACCGAAAAACGGGCGACGATAATCTTTTTTGAATTGGTGTTATGAATACGGACAACGGCCTCGCCGTCGCGTGGCCCGCTGACCAAGCCCTCGTCATAGGCGAACGGACCTATGGCAGAACTCATGTTGCCACAATTGCCGCTGAAATCGACCGTATCGTTCACTACGCCGACCTGTGCAAAGGTATAGTCGATATCAGCTTCAAAACGTGTCGATGGGCCGATTACGCAAATCTTGCTAAGCGAAGAAATGCCACCGCCCATGCCATTAAGCTGGCGCATATTGAGATCCGGGCTACCAAGCATAGCCGCGAAAAGGGCGGGCCATTCGGATTTCTCCTTCACGGATTAGGGAAGTTGTGTCTCCAGCGCCGCGCAGTTGTTTCGAATGTAGTGGTGCGTCAAGAGGCCGGTGACCTTTAGGTCGTGCTCGGCAATGGCTGCCGTCACACGCTCGTGCTTGGGTGGCAGGTAGGGAAGGATTATCGGCCATCTGTGCGATGACCGCGCGAAAGTCATGATCACCCCCTGCAGATACGCTCATCTTGGGTTGGGCCGCGGCCTGGTCGGCATTTTGGTCAGGCTCAATTGCTCCCACCCAGCTGAGTTCAATTTACGAGTTAGTGCCGTACGGCAGCGTCAGCAGAGCCCACGAATTTTGTTGCAATCAATCGCTTTGAGTGATCCTTGGCGCAGTGTGCGGCTTGCCAGCCGAGCCGGCCAGGCAAAAAAAGAGGACGCCTGTAAGGCGTCCTCTTTATCGCGGGTGATCGCTATTTACAGGTATTGAACTACCCCTGACATGATGATCGTAAGCACCACAGACGAGGTAATGACGGCTTTGACCGACAGCATAGCACCGTTCATTTTGCCCCAGATCGCATTGGCTTCGATGATCAAGATAATGGCCAGGCCGACCAACAAAGCAACGCTGCTCATAGCGATAGCACCGGTTCCGCCCCATAGACCGCCATTAACCATCGGCGAGGCGTGCCCGGACGCCACCATGAAAAACAGCATGGGTAAAGAGAGCAAAGTGTTGGTCCGAGAAGCCAAGCCTGCTTTGGGTCCGGCTACGGCTTTGTCACCAGATTCCAGGCCAATGACAATCTTTTGATTAGGCCAGATGATCAGCCAGACATTGAGCATCATCAGCGTACCCATCAATGCGCCCAGGGTGATACCTAGGCTGAGACGTGTATGCAGAACATAGCCCAACAACAACAGACCAGTGAGGAAGGTGAACATTGCCGCCCAGCGAAACCACCACAGAGCTCGTGGCGCGAGTTTGGCCATCACATCTGCCTTGGCGCCATCATCAGCTTCTTTGACGTACTCCGTTTGAATAAAATTAAAGTAATACAACAGGCCAATCCAGGTCACGCCAAAAACGATATGACCCCAGCGCATAACGACATCTAAAAGGTAGCTCATATATCTCCTCTCCCAAGCATGGGTGGTAAGGGTGTGGGATGGTGTATTTTTTACAGGCTCAAAAACGTAAGAGCACGATTACCTGCCCGTGAAATAACCACACAAATATCAGGTTTGTAGCGCATCCTGACGACGCCATTTTAGTTCAGGTGCTAAATAAGCGCCAATCAGACTGCGCCACTGGTGCGCCGCAGTCGATTACTTACTTAAAGTGCGATCAGGCGACTGCAGGCAATCCCGCAAGCGCCATGGCCACTTCCGATTCATCATAAGCGTAATCCTGTAGCTTGCCGGCGTTGTAGTCGGTATAGGCCTGCATATCGAAGTAACCGTGGCCGCACAGGTTAAACAATATGGCGCGTGACTCGCCTTCTTCCTTACAGCGCATGGCCTCGGCAATTGCCCCCTTGACGGCGTGGTTGGCCTCCGGCGCAGGCACGATGCCCTCGGCTCGGGCAAAGGTCATTCCGGCGTCAAAGCACTCGGTCTGGCTGTAGGCCGTTGGTGTGACTTCACCCAGATCCACCAGTTGGCTGACCAGCGGTGCCATGCCGTGGTAACGCAAGCCACCGGCGTGCGAGGCGGGCGGCACGAAAGAGGAGCCGAGAGTGTGCATTTTCACCAGTGGGGTCAGGTTGCCGGTGTCACCGAAGTCATAGGCGTACTTGCCCTTGGTCAGCGAGGGACAGTTAGCCGGTTCTACCGCAATGACCCGTACGTCCTGCTCGCCGCGCAGTTTGGCACCGATGAAGGGGAAACTCAGGCCGGCAAAGTTGCTGCCACCGCCGGTACAGCCGACCACGATGTCCGGGTAGTCGTCGGCCAATTCCATCTGGCGCATGGCTTCTTGTCCAACCACCGTCTGGTGTAGCAGCACATGGTTGAGCACACTGCCCAGGGCATACTTGGTGTCGTCGCGCTGGGCGGCCAGTTCCACGGCCTCGCTGATGGCGATGCCAAGACTGCCGCTGCTATCGGGGTTCTCGGCCAGGATCTTCTTGCCCGACTCGGTCAGGTTGCTCGGGCTGGCGTGGCAGGTCGCGCCGAAGGTTTCCATAAAGGCGCGGCGGTAGGGCTTCTGGTCATAACTCACCCGCACCATGAACACTTCGATCTCAAGGCCAAAAAAAGCCCCGGCTAGGGCTAGCGATGAGCCCCACTGCCCGGCGCCCGTCTCGGTGCTGATGCGCTTGACGCCTTCTTCCTTGCAGTAAAAAGCCTGCGCGATTGCCGTGTTAGGTTTGTGACTGCCGGCCGGGCTAACGCCCTCGTACTTATAGTAGATGCGGGCCGGGGTATCCAGCGCTTTTTCCAGGCGTCGCGCCCGAAACAGAGGGCTGGGTCGCCACTGGCGGTAGATGTCACGCACCGGATCGGGAATATCAATGGTCCGCTCGCCGCTGACCTCCTGCATGATCGCGGCCATGGAGAAAAGGGGTGCCAGATCGTCCGGCCCCACTGGTTGGCCAGTACCCGGATGCAGCACCGGTGGTGGCGGTACGGGTAGGTCAGAGACGATGTTGTACCAGGACTTGGGGATATCTTCTTCGTCCAGCAGGAACTTGATCTTGTCTGCCATGGTATTTTTCCTCGGATAGATAGATAAATAGATAGATCGGGTTGGGATGATACAGGGTAAATGTTTTGCTACGGACTGTCCCAGTCTGGCGCCAGTAAAAGGTCGTTGCGGATGCACGATTGCCCGTGTCGATAGAGCCTATCTTAGAACATTAAAACCAGTACGTGTTTGAGACCCTTGTCACCCCCTGCAGGCGATAGGGTCTACCAACGATACCTCAGACCAAATTTAAAAGTCTGATCGAGTGCCTCAATGTCGGCAGGAGCCCCGGAGTCATACTCCAGCTTTACTTCTGCGCTAAGGGCTATTTTGGAAAGTAGGGGAACCGTGATACCAATTCTGGTGTTAACCATAATGTCGGTATTGTCTTCAAGATTCCAAACTCCAACCTGACTTAGGTAACTCTGCGTGCTCTGACCGAGAACATTGCTCTTCATATCGAGGTTCCAGCTGAATCCAAAATACTGCTCCTTCTCCAAGTCGGTACGATCATCCGACACATATGACAGCCCCGGCTCTGTTGAAAAACTGAATTTGGGTATCGAGTGCCACTGTTTTCCGTAATAACCACTGAACATAAGGCGCTGTTTAAGATGTGCAAATTCGTTAGCCTCAAGGTAAAGGTTAGCTCCCATATAGGCATTGTCGGTAAGAAAGCGATCAGACTTGCCGATGACCGTGTAGTCATCCGACGTTTTTATCTTATCGGACGTGCGAGGCTGAATAGAATCCAGTTCGCCGCTAGCGCGCAGCGTGTAGCGGGTAGTCAGGCTTTCCCAGACCGAATCCAGAGCATAGTCCAACTCGCTTTTATTGGTATTGCCTGATTCCATTTCCCACGCCAGGGTCAGGTTACCGGTCCAGTTGTAGCCCTGGCCGAGCATCCAGGGTTTGGGATTGATCTTATCGATATCTGCCAGTGTGTAACTCTGCACGCCGCCACTAGTCATCACGACAAACTGGCCCTGGCTTAGTTTCAGCGAGGGCGCACGAATGACCCGATCATCCGAGAGCTTAAGCACGATGGGTTGGTGGGACTCGATTGCGACAACTTTTTCAAAAGGGATCGACAGTTTCCCCGCGGCGTCGGACTCAAAGACAATCTGATCGGAAGAGTTCCCCAGGAGTTGCCCCGAAATGACAGAGCCATCATCAAGCTCAATGGTGTCTGCCTGATTTTGTGCCCCAGCACTCATGCAAAGGCCAAGGGTGATTATGCCAAGCAATATTTTTGCTAAGAAATTAGAAATGCGTTTCATCTTTGTCAAAAACTAGAGGACCAAGTGAGAGAAAATGCGCTGCCCAGCAGCCGATTTTGAGAGCAAACTGCAGACGATTATAGGCAGGCTTTGCCTCACAGTGAAGCGATCGGCCCTAGGGTTTGCCGAGCTTTTTGCACCTTCTCCAAAGAGCACGCCCAGGTGAGATGACTGCGACAGAGGTAGTCTGAGGCGCGAAATCCTGCAATTGGGATGACAACGCCATGTTGTGACAGTAGTAATTGTGCCCGGCGATGCTCCAGTTCGCACCTAGCACGCCGGTACCAGATCTGGCGTATTGGGCAATGATCGAGCAGGGTATCGATATGCCAGTGCCTGCGTTTGGTTGCGCGCAGGTGTCGGCCGAGGCGCCCCCGAAGGCCACCTGGGCCAAAGGCCGAGCCCACATACAGGTACCAGCCACGGTGCAGGCGCATGAGATCCAGCGCACCTACTGTAATTGAAGCCGATCTTTGGCAACGAAGCACTAGTACATATGTGCCCGACGTACGCGGAAGTTGCGAAGGGTTGAGCGTCAGGACTCTAGTGTTTCACGATAGTGAGAAAGGTATTGAATGATATCGCGCGACTCACCCATCCATTCGCTTTTTCCATCGGCAGACTGTCGGCGCAACACCGGCACCGTGGCGCGCCCGCGGGCTTGCACCAGCTCGGCTTGCCATTGGGGGTCATCCCAGATGTTGCGTTCTTCCAGAGTCAGTCCAAGGCGTGCAATAGCCTGCTTGACCATGCTGCAGTAGCCGCACCAGTTACGGGTATAGAGGATCAGTTTTTCGTCGTTGGTCTTCATCGTGGCTGCTGTAGTAGAAGCGTTTTGGACCACGGTTTACCAGGGAGCCACAGATGCATCGCAGTCATGCCCGCAGCCCCCGGCTTCGGGCCAGCAGGTACAGGCTGGCAATAGACAGGCAAGCGATAAAAAAAAGAATCATGCCATAAGACACAAGCAGGCTTACATCACTGATCCCCAAAAAACCGAATCGAAAGGCGTTGACCATGTAGAGAATCGGATTAGCCATCGATACCTGTTGCCAGAAATCCGAGAGCAAATGTATCGAGTAGAACACACCACCCAAGTAAGTCAGTGGCAACAGTACAAAGGTCGGGATGATGGAAACGTCATCGAACGTCTTGGCGAAGATAGCGTTCATAAGGCCGCATAGTGAGAACAGAATTGCGGTCAGGATTACGATACTGAACAGTACTGCGAGGCTGTGGATCTGCAGGTCGGAAAAAAAGAGTGACACACCGGTCACAATCAGGCCAACCAGGGCACCGCGGGCAACACCGCCGGTGATGTAGGCCAGCAGAATAATGACGATGGGCGTGGGCGAGACTAGCAACTCCTCTATAGACTTGCCCCACTTCGCGCCGAAAAAAGAGCCCACCACATTCTGGTAGCTGGCGTTGATCACGGACATCAGAATTAGGCCTGGCACCAGAAAATCCATGTAGTCAAAGCCATCCATTTGACCGATACGTTTGCCGATCAGACTGCCGAATATTACGAAGTACAGCAAGGTCGAGATCGCTGGTGGTACCAGTGTCTGTTGCCAGATGCGCAAAAAGCGGGTGATCTCCTTGGTTACGATAGTGGCAAAGGCAGTCAGTTGCTGGAGAGGATTCATTTACTGTTTTCCGGTGCCTGGCCGACGAGGTTGATGAACAACTGTTCCAGTCGATTGGATTTGTTGCGCATGCTGAGTACCTTGATATTGGCCGCTGATAGCATGGCGTAAACATGATTCAGGTTGTCATCTCGATCGACAGCGATCTCTAGCGTGGTGGGATCCACTATGTGCGCGTTGTGCGCCAGCGAAGCCGGCACCACTGCGAGTGGTTGTTCAAGATCGAGCACAAAGGTTTCCACATTCAATTGTCGCAGCAGCGTGCGCATGGAAGTGTTTTCAACCAGTGTGCCCTGGTTGATGATGCCAATGTTGCGGCACAGACGTTCGGCTTCTTCAAGATAATGGGTGGTTAGGATGATCGTGGTACCGGCACTGTTGATCTGCCGCAAAAAATCCCACATCGAGCGACGAATCTCGATGTCGACGCCTGCGGTAGGCTCGTCAAGAATTAACAGGCGTGGTTCGTGGACCAGCGCCCGTGCAATCATAAGCCGACGCTTAAAGCCGCCGGAGAGTTCTCCCGCGCGTTCAGCACGTTTGTCCCACAGACCCAACAACTTCAAATATTTCTCTGCCTGTGTCAGCGCGGTTTGCCGGTTGATACCGTAATAACCGGCCTGATTGCGCACGATCTGCAGTGGCGTCTCGAAGATATTAAAATTGAATTCCTGCGGTACCACGCCGAGAAAGGATTTGGCCCGGGCAAAATCACGGTCTATATCGACCCCGAAGATTTCCACACTGCCTGCGGTCTTGTTCACCAGCGAGCAAAGGATGCCAATGACG
This sequence comes from Gammaproteobacteria bacterium, assembly GCA_963580215.1. Taxonomy (GTDB): domain Bacteria; phylum Pseudomonadota; class Gammaproteobacteria; order Arenicellales; family UBA868; genus UBA868. The sequence continues at coordinate 8,854 of CAUZJT010000052.1, read as the reverse complement.
GTCGACTTACCTGCCCCATTGGGGCCCAGCAACGCATAAAAGTCACCCTGCGCAACGGCAAGATCGACTCCTTTTAGAGCAATAACACCGTTAGCGTAGGTTTTGCTGAGCTGGTGGGTCCTAAGGGCGTAATCCAAGGGTGGCGCGCAGGTGAGGCAACAAGAAGGGGTTGTTACAGGTGGTTGCTGTCGGACCCTTTTTCAAGTGCGCCCGGGTTACTGGCGCAGCACACATTTCTGGTAGAGATCCTTGAGTGTGTGATCTGGGTCGTAGCGATCCTTGAGTAGACGGTAGTTATGGCCACCGTAGAGTTCCCAGAATTCCTTCTCCGGGTAGAAGCTGTCGGAATAAAGCGATTTGATGCCACCCAGGTCAGTTACTTTTTCTTCGATCATGCGGTTGAAGTGGCCCTGTGAGTGCATCGAATCGGCGCGCACCGTGTCCCAGAAGCCAAAATTAATATACAGCGTATCGTCACGCATCGGAAAGAGCGGGTAGTGGCCATGCCTGCCATCGTGGCGTGCCGGGCAGATCCAGATGGGACGTATTCCGATCTCACGCTGAAAAAACGACAAAAACGCCGGCGCGTTTTCCAGCGGGATGTCTACATCCTGTATGACTGCCTCGCGATGCCGGCGACTCAGTGCTCCAAGGCGGCGGGTCAGGCCAACCCGATTGTTCCAGCGCATGACTTTTTGGTAGGTGATCGAGTTCAACCGTTTGCGCCCGAGCAGTTTGCGGATCAAGCGGTTCTGCGCATAGAGGTTTTTCGAGCACCAGAACCAGTCAGTGTCCCAGCGCCACAGGTAATCGCGCACGCTGAGGTAGTCTTCACTACGCGCCCGAATTGAGCGGTAGAAAATCTGCAGGTAGCTGTAATCACTGGTATAGGGCGCGCTATCGGTAAATTCACCCAGCACGAGGTAATACTCCCCGGGAGCGAAGACCACGCCGTCGACAAAATCGAATGACCCCTGACAGGCCTTGTTAATGTGGTCGAAAAATTCTTGTGAGCCAGCACAGCGTACGTGGGTCACTCGCACGTAGGGCTTGATCGGTATGCCCTGGATCTTCAGGCGCAGGATATACCCCAGCGTCCCATAGGAGTTGGCAAGGCCAAAAAACAGGTCGCGGTGCTCGTTGTTGGGGGTACAACAGATGACCTCGCCGCTGCCGAGTAATACATCCATTTCCAGCACCGTTTCATGCGGTAGGCCGTAGTGAAACGACGAGGATTCAATGCCTATCCCACCGACCGCACCGCCAATGGTGATGGATTTGAGTTGTGGTACCACCGCGGGCATTAGACCTTGGCGCACACTGGCATCGACTAGCGTCTCATAAGTCACCATGCCTTCGGTTTCGATAACGTGGGTATCGGGGTCGATTGCGAGGACGTGGTTGAATTCGCGGACATCCAGCAGTTGGTCCTGTGTGCTGCGGTTACGGAAAAGATTGGAGGTCTGTTTGCCCAGGCGTATGCCCCGGCCAGCGTTATTGCGTAGTGTCTGGGCCAGGTGCTGCTGCCGCTGGTGATAACCCATAGTCTTTTGTGCCGTCAGCAGCCGACGGCCTGGCGATCCTTGCGCAGGTCTGAGCCAGCCACGTAAGCGGTATTAGTGCGCAGTATCACCTGGCCACGAAGTGCTGACTATCTCATTGACGTAGATGCTGGAACGGCGTGGCGGATGGTGATGGCCTGAATCGATTTTCTCAAACATAGATGTGACAGGCCCTATAGATCTGCTGGGAGTTGTTGCTGTATAGCTTGGTTGATACGACTTTGGCCTGAGTGACTCTGGTACATTGGGTCTGGCCGGCGTTGTGGCGGCAGTCTAGCACTGCGATGGTGCAGTCGCTCACACGGCCGGCTTCGGGTTGGTCAGGAACTGCTGTTGCAGGCGGTTTCCAGGTGCGCCAGCAGTTCGTCGAAATGGCCTGGGATTTTTGCCATGTCCCCTCTCAGGCGCTGACTGCAATGCACGCTCAGCGGCATGGCCAGATCATCCCAATGGTAGCGAACCGGTGCTTGAGGAATGACTTCACCAATGAGTATCTTCGCGATACGGTTCGGGGTATCGAACCAGCCGGTGGTGCCCTGGCTTGCCACGATGTCCAGATGAGCAAGGCCTTCCCCGGCGATAAAGGTGCGCAGGCCGCGGTCGTCTTCTTCCAGTGATCTATGGATATGACCATTGATTACTGCACCGACCCCACGGCGCAAGAGTTCACTATGCAGCCACGCGTCTTCACCCCAGTTCTTGATACTATGATCCGTCGACTGCTTCTTGGATTGGTGAAGGTCGGTGATTGGTCGGTGAGTAAAGACCACGTAGTCCCGGATACCCGGATTGTGGTCCAGCGGTGGAATCTGGCGTAGCAGGGTGCCGCGGGCACCACCTGACCAGGGAATAGTGTCAGCGGCCGTATCGAGATTAATAAACTGAACCCCTCCCAGGCTGAAACTGGCGTTTCGTGGGCCAACACTAGTTTCAAACCAGTTACTCAATTTACCATCGAAGCTGTGTGGCAGATCATGGTTGCCGATCGTCGCGTAAGTGGGTAGTGGCGCACTGGAGAGCGTGCGGGCAACATTCAGGTCATCATTGGACTGGTAATAGAGGTCGCCCAGGTGAAGCAGAAACTGCGCGCCCAACTGCTGTGCGCGTTGCAGCGCCCAGGCGAGTTCGCGGTCGCCACCGGTGTCGCCGATCGCGGCAAAGCGGTAGCTCTGAGCGAACGGCACGCGCCAGCGCAAGGTCAAAGCCGCCTTGACACTATTGCCAGTGACTGTGCGCATCAGGCCTGTCACCTTTTCTTCGCGGATAGTCCCGCTACCCGAGACGTCCAGTGTTGCCAGTGGGTGAACATTATCCAGTGTGACTTTGAAATCTCCTTCAATGCGCAGCACCGGTTCTGGGACAAATGCACGCCATGCATAAGCATCTTCCTCAATGGCCAAAGGGAAGGCACCGTTGCCATGGACAACGAAACCCCTATCCGGGTGGCGTGCTGTGTGCGGGGCGCTCCGAGGCTCCAGTGCCAGCGGTATGCGCATACCACGCATAGCCAGCGTATTGGCGCCAACACCTGTGGCAACCAGTGCGAGATATCCAAGAAATTCGCGACGTGAAAAGGGTGTGTCCATAAGATACAGCGTTGACCCTACCGAGCAATTGCACCAGCACACACAGGCCGATGCACAAAATATCGGACACGGCGCAACAAAGTGGTCATTTGTTTAGTGGTTCGGCAATCGGTTGCCGCTTTTGTGAGCACGAACACTGACGAAGGATTTTAGCACCTGACTTGAATCCGATTTGGCCCAACCCTTCACAACTGGCTGTTTCAGTCTTCGGCAGCTTCTTGGGCAAGTGTGGCCAGGGCGTTGATGTCGTATACGGTGAGGCACTGGCGGCTTGTGTCGATCAGGTCACCTTTTTTTAACCGGTTTAGCGCGCGGGTTACGCTTTCACGGGTTGTGTTGGTACGGCTGGCAAGATCGGCGTGGGTCGGTGCAGGCGTAATCTGCGCGCTGTTGTCACCGTCACAATGTGCTCTGGCCAGGCGCAGCAGTTCAGCATGGATGCGGTTACCCGAGCTTAGCGTGCTGAATTCAAAGACTTTCTCATCAGCTTGGCGGAGTCGTAAAGCCAGTTCGATCATCAGGGAGCGCATCATCTGCGGATGCTTATCGAGAAAAGCATTGAACGCTTGCGCACTTAGTGATGCGAGCAGGCTCTCTTCAACAGTGACCACGAAACTGGAACGGGGCTGGCCATCCAGAGCAGACAATTCGCCGAAGACATCTCCACTGGTAAGTTCAGCGAAAGTAATTTCCTTGCCCGAACTGGAGAATGTTTTGGCACTGACCCGCCCATTACAAACAAAGTAAACCTGATCGCAAGGCGTGTTTTGGATTAGCACTTCAGTTGCACCGTCGCAGCGCGACCACGTGCACTGGTCGGCCAGGTGCGCAAGCTGCTCGTCGTTGAGCGAAGACAGTATCCGTACCTGGCGCAAGGCCGTAACACTGACGCTACCGCTGGGTTGCTCGGTCATGGCACATTCCCGGTGGCTCTGATCTCCCACACCTTAACTGATTTGGGGCACCAAGGCGAACCTGAGATGGCTCGGAAGAAAAGCCCCTGATTAGATATTCACTTCTGGGCTAGCGCGCCTGCGCGCGATTATCGATGGCTGGCATGCGGCAAAGGGCTTAGCCCAATGATCGAACCGATTCCCGTATCCTGACTGCCAATGGTCTATTGCGCGACAGCGGTTTCATTCCACACTTCAAGGTCCATCGCTGCCGCAATCAATGCGCGGGTGTAGTCGCTTGCCGGCCGGTGGAACACGCTGTCAGCACTTCCTTGTTCAACGACCTTGCCCGCGCGCATGACGATGATGTCATCGGCCAGCGCACGTACCACTTTGAGGTCGTGGCTGATAAAAAGATATGCCAGCCCGTGATCGGCCTGCAGGCGCGCCAGCAGATCAATCATCTGTGCCTGCACCGCCCGATCCAGGGCAGAAGTTGGCTCATCAAGCATGATCACGGCGGGCTTCATGATAATGGCGCGCGCCAGTGCGATCCGTTGACGCTGACCCCCTGAAAATTCGTGTGGGTAACGGTGCTGCGTGTCCGGATCAAGGCCAACCTCATGCAGGGCGCGAATCACTTGGGCCTCGCGGCTGTTCTCATCGCCGATGTCATGCGCTACCAGACCCTCAGCAATGATCTGATTGACCGTCAGCCGGGGACTGAGACTGCCATAGGGGTCCTGGAATACGACCTGCAGTTCGCGTCGTAGCGCCTTGAGAGCTCGACTTGCCAGGTTGTCGATACGCTGGCTCTTAAAGATAATCTCGCCTCGGCTGCGTATCAGCCGCAGCAGTGCTAACGCCAGAGTGGTCTTACCGGAGCCGCTCTCGCCGACCACGCCGAGGGTACGGCCGCGGTACAAAGACAGGCTGATGTCGTCCACGGCCCGGACATGATCCACTGTGCGGCGCAGTACGCCGCGTCGCACCGGAAACCAGACCCGTAACTGTCTTGCCTGCATAACCACCTCGCCGGCCTTATCCCGGTGTTGTCGCTTGCCTTGCGGTTCGGCGCCGATCAGTTCACGGGTATAACCATGTGCCGGCTTCTCGAAGATCTCCCGACGGGTACCGTGTTCAACGATGCAGCCACTTTGCATTACGTAAACCCGCTCGCAGACTTTCTTGACCACTCCCAGGTCATGGGTGATCAGCAATACGGCCATACCCAGGTTACGACGCAGATCACTCAGCAGCGCCAGTATCTGCGCCTGGGTGGTGACATCGATTGCGGTCGTGGGTTCGTCGGCAATCAGCAGATCGGGCTCGTTGGCCAGCGCCATCGCAATCATGACCCGTTGGCGCTGTCCGCCAGACAGCTGATGGGGCCAGGCTTTGAGTTGGCGTTTGGGGTCACGGATACGGACCAGTTCCAGCAGTTCAAGGGCGCGTTGTTGGGCCCGATCAATACTCATCCCTTTGTGTAGTATCAGGGTTTCGCAGATCTGTTTTTCCACTATATGTAGTGGATTCAGTGAGAGCATGGGCTCCTGGAAGATCATGCCAATCCGATCACCGCGGACGCGATGCAGTGTCTGGGTATCTGCACCCAGTAGCTCGTCACCGCGAAAGCGAATACTGCCCCGCGGGTGGCTGGCGCGGGGGTAGGGCAGCAGTCCCAGTACAGACAGTGCCGTGACCGATTTGCCCGAGCCGGATTCGCCCACGAGCGCAACACTCTCGCCACGACTCACCTGCAAGGAGACATCACGTACCGCGTCGATTACTCCGCTGGGCATGGAAAAGCGTACCGACAGCTGGTCGATCTGAAGCAGCGGTGCACTCGAGCGGGTGTTTTCTGCGATCATGAGTCCACCGTCTTGCGGGGGTCAAAGGCATCGCGTACTGCTTCACCGACAAAGATCAGCAGGCTCAGCATGGCGCCGATCACAAAAAACCCAGTGAGCCCCAGCCATGGGGCCTGCAGGTTAGCCTTGCCCTGTGCCAGTAGTTCACCCAGTGAGGCCGAGCCCGGCGGCAGGCCGATGCCGAGAAAATCGAGCGAGGTGAGCACCGTAACGGAGCCGGCCAGGGTAAAGGGTATAAAAGTAATAGTGGCAACCATTGCGTTGGGCAACACATGGCGGAACATAATGACCCGGCTGCTCACCCCCAGTGCCTGGGCCGCACGCACGTATTCGAAATTACGCGCCCGCAGAAACTCGGCCCGCACCACACCCACAAAGCCCATCCACGAGAACAGCAGCAGCAGGCCCAGCAGCCACCAGAAATTGGGTTCGACCACGCTCGCCAGAATGATCAACAGGTACAGCGTGGGCAGCCCCGACCAGACCTCGATAAAGCGCTGCGCCAGCAGGTCGGTCCAACCACCGAAGTAGCCCTGCGCGGCGCCAGCGGCAACGCCGATGATGGCACTGATTATGGTCAGTGCAAAGCCAAACAGGACCGAGATACGAAACCCATAGATCGCGCGCGCCAGCACATCACGGGCCTGGTCATCGGTGCCGAGCCAGTGCTGCGCATCAGGCGGGGCAGGTGCCGGTACCGGCAGATCCCAGGCGACCGTCTGATGGTCATAGCGGATGGGCGGCCACAACATCCAGCCCTTGGCATTGATCAGTTCGGCAAGATAGGGATTACGGTAATCGGCCTCGGTCAGAAAGTCGCCGCCGAAGGTGGTTTCCGGATAATCCTTAAAGATCGGGGCGTAGATTTCGCCATCGTAGACCACGATAAAGGGCTTGTCGTTGGCGACCAACTCGGCAAAAAGCGAGACCGTGAACAGAACCAGAAAAATCCACAATGACCACCAACCGCGCCGGTTGGCGCGAAAGTGATGCAGCCGCCGCTGGGTCAACGGGCTGAAACGCTCTGCCTTCACTTAGCTCTCCCGGCTATCGAAATCAATCCGCGGATCAATCACGGTGTACATGAGGTCGCCGACCAGACTCATCAGCAGGCCCAACAAAGAGTAGAAGAACAGTGTGCCGAACATCACCGGGTAATCACGGGCGAACGCGGCCTCAAAACCGAGCAGACCCAGGCCGTCCAGTGAAAAAATAATCTCTATTAACAACGAGCCGGTAAACAGGATACCGATAAATGCACTGGGAAAGCCGGCGATCACGATCAGCATGGCATTGCGGAGCACGTGGCCATAGAGTACCCGGCCCTCGGTCAACCCCTTGGCCCGTGCTGTCAGTACGTACTGCTGGTTGATCTGGTCGAGGAAGGAGTTCTTGGTCAACATGGTGAGGGTGGCAAAACCGCCGATCGTCATTGCCACCACCGGCAGCGTGATATGCCAGAAGTAGTCCGTAATTCGCGCAGGCCAGGAGAGCTCTTCCCAGTTCTCCGAAGTCAGCCCCGCGAGCGGAAACCAGTCGAGGTAGCTGCCCCCGGCAAAGAGCACCAGCAGGAACACGGCAAACAAAAAGCTCGGGGTCGCGGCGCCGATCACGATCACCAGACTGGTTGCAACGTCAAAGCGGCTGCCATCGCGCACGGCCTTGGCAATACCCAATGGAATTGAGATCAGGTAGACCAGCAGTGTGGTCCATATCCCCAATGAGATTGATACCGGCATCTTGTCCAGCACTAGTTCGACGACCGCGCGGTCACGATAGAAACTCTCACCGAAGTCGAATACCAGGTAGCGCTTCATCATGGTAATGAATCGGGTATGCAGGGGCTGGTCAAAGCCAAAGCGCACTTCCAGTTCGCGGATAAAGTCAGGGTCCAGCCCCTGCGCACCGCGGTACTTGCTGCCGAGTGACTGGCCGGCAGAGGCGCTTGACAGGGTCTCGCTGGCACCCGTGCGTGTGACTCGCTCAGTGATATCCGAGCCGACACCGGTTAATTGCGAAATGATCTGTTCGACCGGCCCGCCAGGGGCCACCTGGATGATCACAAAATTGATCACCATAATCGCAAAAAGCGTGGGAATCATCAGCAACAGACGACGGATGATGTAGGCTGTCATAGGCGATCTTGTGCCGGGACCAGGAAGTTGCGCGCGACTACGCCACAAGCCTATTGGCGCGCCTGTTGCAGCGCCTGCGCGCGGGCTTCATCAAACCACCAGCGACTGGTCATGACTCCGGTGCGCACCGGCTCTGCCGGGCGGCCGAACTTGTCCCAGTACAGTACCCGGTCTGCACGGATATGCCAGTGTGGCACCACGTAGTGCCCCCACAGTAACACTCGGTCAAGTGCCCGGGTGCGCTGGTTGAGCTGCTGGCGTGATTCCGATTGCAGTATCAGTTCGATCAGTTGGTCCACTACTGGGTCTGCGATGCCGGCGAGGTTGCGACTGCCCTGGGTCTTCGCCGCCGGTTGACTCCAATACTCTTGTTGTTCGTTGCCGGGTGTTTCGCTCTGGCGCCAGCCCGACACGATCATGTCAAAGTCAAACTGGCGAAGCCGGTTAATGTATTGGCTTTGATCCACCAGACGGATCTTTGTCTCGATCCCGAGGCGCTTGAGGTTGCGGATATAGGGCAGCACCACCCGCTCAAAGGCCGGACTCACCAGTAGAATCTCAAAGCGAAAAGGCTCACCGCTTGTCCCGTTGACGAGCTTGAGGTCTTTGACGACCCAGCCGGCCTCTTGCAGCAGCGCAGTTGCCCGGCGCAGGTTGGCGCGGGACCAGCCGCTGCCATCTGTGACAGACGGCGCATAGGCTTCGCCGAAGACGCCATCGGGCACCTTGGGGCGAAAGCGTTCCAGAATTGCCAGTTCTTCGCCGTGGGGTACACCGCTTGAAGCCAGATCAGAGTTGGAGAAAAAA
>CAUZJT010000051.1:0-16246 GCA_963580215.1 Gammaproteobacteria bacterium | reverse complement strand
TCGAGAATCGCTCGTTCGGCTTCAATATCAGCCTGGCTGACAAAATCGTTACGACCCTTCGAACTGACTTCGAGTCGATCGAGTTGGTCCAGGTACATTAAAATGACCCGTCCAGCCTCGCGCACGGCGCGTACTGCGGTATACAGCATGGGATGCATGGTCGATGCAAATCCTCCGGAAGTGTGGCAAATGGATCCCGTGTCCGTCTTACAGTGTGCGGATAACCGCAAAGTCGCCAAGCGTGGCACTGGGAGCGAAATTCAGGTCGGGACGAAATCGTGGCGCGAATTCTAACGTATGGTAGGCGGCAGCGTGTCGGATATTCGGCTCACCGTCTAGGAGCACAAATTTGATCGAAAACCTAAGGATCGTGATGGTTGAGACAACCCATCCCGGAAATATTGGGGCAGCAGCAAGAGTAATGGCTAACCTCGGTGTGGCAGACCTACGTCTGGTGAGGCCTCGGGTTTTCCCAGCCCAAGCCGCGTCGGCGCGCGCAGCAGGTGCCGAGCATATTCTTGAACAGGCAACCGTTTGCGACACTCTTGAGGGGGCGATAGCTGGCTGTAGTTTTGTTATTGGCGCTACAGCGCGCCTCCGGACCATTGGCTCGCCTTTGCTCGAGCCGCAAAACGCAGCATCTCGGTTAATTGATGCCTCTCGGCATGGATCTACGGCTTTGGTATTTGGTCAGGAGGCCGCAGGATTGACAAATGAACACCTCGATCTTTGTCATGCCCATGTACGGATTGGGGTGGAAGATGATTTCTCTTCCTTAAATGTTGCAACCGCAGTTGCCATTTTGATTTATGAGGTTCGCCGGCAGTCATATCCCCATTCGTCCAATGAGGATAATGGGTGTGAGGATGATCCCCGATTAAAAGGAACGGCCCCGATGACGGTCTCGGAGTTCGAACGTCTGATGGAACACCTGGAGCGGGTCGGTCATCGCACAGGGTTCCTAACGGGCCCTCGCACGCGGCTGCTTCGAAAAATACGTCGACTTTTGCGACAGGGGCTGTGTTCTCAGGCGGATATCAACATTGTCAGAGGTGTTCTGACCTCAATTGAACATACGATCCGAAGGAGTGACGCTAGCGGTGAGCGGTAGTGAGTTTGAGTCAAACATGGTAAAATCGCCTAGCGAAAGCCGTTGCTAACCTGTGAAAAAGGCGCACGGTTAAAAAGAACCTTTTTGAGCGAACATTATGGCAATTACACTTACCGACGCCGCTGCAGAGCGCGTGCGCACACATCTTCAGTCGCGGGGCCGAGGCGAGGGTCTGCGTCTGGGAATTAAGACCACGGGCTGCTCTGGGCTTGCCTATGTGGTGGACTACGCAGATGAAGTCGGCGCCACCGACAAAGTCTTTACCAGTTGCGGTATCAAAGTCATTGTTGATGACAGCAGTGTGGCCTACCTGGATGGGACGGAAATTGACTTTGCTGCCGATGGGCTTTCTGCTGCGTTTCATTTCAATAACCCCAACGTGGTCGATGAATGCGGCTGCGGCGAAAGTTTCACTGTGAAATCGAGCTAAGTGGGATCGGCTTTCGGGAGGACTCCTCCCGAATCGACTATGGTCGTTTCGGATGTTACTAGAGCTCCGATCCGGGCAACTCCTGGGCGCGCGGCTGTAATAACTCTGGGCTGTAAGGTCAATACCTTTGAATCCGCAGTTATGGCTCAACGGTTGGCAGAAGACCACTGGACGGTAGTAGACCCCCGTGATACCGCCGATCTGTACGTTATCAATTCGTGCACGGTTACAGCCGAAGCGGATCGCCAGACCCGCCAGGCAACACGGCGTGTGCTGCGGCAAAATCCGTCAGCTAAGGTTATCTTAACCGGCTGCTACGCGCAGAACGAGCCCGCGGAGTGCGCTACGATCCCCGGCGTCTCGCTGGTGCTTGGAAATGATCATAAACTGGCAGTTGCCCAGGCCGCCCGGGAGTTGCCCAAGGATTTCCGGTCGAACCAGGTTCCGGTTCGGGTAGATAGGCTGAGCAGTTTGCCGGCGGCTTTATTGAACGGATACGAGTCACGTACCCGCGCTTTTGTCCAAATACAGCAGGGGTGTGACCAGTCATGCACTTTTTGCGTCATTCATCGAGCCCGCGGACAAAGTCGCTCTTTTGATCGGCAGAGCGTGTTGCGGCAGATTCATACCTTTGTCGATCAGGGCTATCGAGAGATCGTTTTGTGTGGGGTCGATTTGGGGAGTTACAGCGATTTATCGGATAACAATCGGCCAGAGATCACTTCGCTGACCCGTCTCGTGCAAGAGATCGCCGCCCTGCCGGGAGATTTTCGAGTGCGTTTGAGCTCGATAGACCCGGTCCATATTGAAGACCCCTTACTTAGTATCTTGGCCCAAAGTAATCGTTTTTGCCCATACCTTCATGTGTCCTTACAAAGTGGAAGCACCTTGATCCTCAAGCGCATGAAGCGGCGCTATGACGCCGTTTTTTTGATGGAACGTCTCGAGGCGGCCCGTGAACGAATCGGATCACTTGTGCTTGGTGCTGACGTGATGGCTGGGTTCCCCACTGAGACAGAATCTGATTTTCGCTGTACGCTCGAAATCTTAAAAAAAGCGAACATTGTGTACCCACACGTTTTTGCGTATTCAGCTAGGCCGGGGACCCCTTCGGCACGCATTCCACGGCAAGTACCACGTGATGAGCGGCGACGACGTGCAGCTGAACTTCGACAGGTTGGCCAACATTTACGCGCTGAGGCACTGGCAGACATGATCTTGAATAAAGGCCACTTACTGATCGAACGAACCCGAGAAACTTCTCAGCCTACGACTTATCATGGTCGCCTGGGGAACTACATGCCTGTTCGATTGAGAGGCCCGATACCGGCTGTGGGAACGCTCTTAGAGGTAGTGGTTACAGGAGTAGATGGTGAAGTACTCATTGCCGAGGCATTAAGCGCAGATTAAAATTTACCCTACAGCGGCCACCCTTTTTGGCATCCTTAGCCGCTTCAGCGCGAAGCGTGTGATCAACCCTGGGGTTTGGCGCACCCGGCGCGCGAACCACATACCCAACTATTAAACTGGAGATATTGAATGGCCGTTGAACGTACTTTTTCCATCCTAAAGCCAGATGCCGTCAGGCGCGACCTCATCGGCAAGATCTATGCCCGGTTTGAAGCCGGGGGATTGCAGATCATTGCCAGCAGGATGATCCATCTCACCCGGGTTCAGGCACAGGAGTTCTATGCGGTTCATCGAGAGCGGCCGTTTTACAACGATTTGGTTGAGTACATGACTTCAGGACCTGTGATGGTGCAAGTGCTTGAGGGCGAAAACGGGATTGCGCGCAACCGCGAAATCATGGGGGCAACCAATCCTGTTGAAGCGGCTCCAGGTACGATCCGTGCTGATTTTGCCGAATCGCTCGAAGCCAACTCGGTTCATGGGTCTGATGGTCCAGATACCGCCCGGGAAGAAATAGGATTTTTCTTCGAATCGACTGATCTGTGCTCTAGAGCGGGCTGAACTGAGGGGAAAGCGGGTGCCACAGCAGATCAACTTACTCGGGCTGGATCGATCGGCGCTGCAGGATTATTTCGTTGGCCTGGACGCGAAGGAGTTTCATGCTCGCCAATTCCTTAAGTGGGTCTATCAGCGCGGTGTCACTGATTTCTCCGAGATGACGGATCTGAGCCTTTCGTTACGGCAGACTTTGTCTGAAAAGGCGATGTTGGTATTACCGGAAAAAGCAGGTGAACAGATCTCTGAAGATGGCACCCGGAAGTGGCTTTTTCGGCTTGAGGATGGCAACTGTATCGAAACGGTATTTATTCCCGAAACCGATCGGGGAACCTTGTGCATCTCGTCCCAGGTAGGCTGCGCCCTGAATTGCACGTTCTGTGCAACCGCCCGACAAGGCTTCAGTCGCAATCTCCAGGCCAGTGAAATCATTGGCCAGCTCTGGCTGGCTGGGCGATTGTTGGTTGATGCAGGATTCGGACCAAGGCCAGTCACGAACGTAGTGATGATGGGTATGGGCGAGCCGCTACTCAATTACGATGCAGTGGTCAGCGCGATGCGCTTGATGTTGGACGATCTGTCATTTGGACTGTCGCGTCGGCGCGTTACCCTGAGCACAGCAGGGGTGGTGCCGGCAATGGATCGTTTGGCCAAAGATTGCCCAGTCAGTCTTGCGGTTTCTTTACACGCGGTGGAAGACGATATTCGCGACCAGCTGGTACCACTAAATCGTAAGTATCCTATCGACCAGCTTTTGGACGCTTGCCGTCGCTTCCTAGATAACGATAGCCGGCGACGGATCACTTTTGAATACGTTATGCTGGATGGAATAAACGACTCTGTCGATCACGCCCGAAAATTGGTCCGCCTGCTGCGAGATATTCCCGCCAAAGTAAATCTCATACCGTTCAATTCGGTTGAGGGCATTGCGTACGATTGTTCGCCTAAAGTGGTTATCGACCGATTTCGCGAGGAAGTTTTTGCGGGCGGATTGCTGGCAATCACTCGTCGCACCAGAGGCGCCGATATTGCGGCTGCCTGTGGGCAACTGGCAGGCAAAGTTCATGACCGCACCAGCCGTAGCGCGCGATACGCCTTAGGTGGTGATAGCAAGTGAGGTTGGCGGTATTATTTTTAGGACTGATGATGCTGGTCGGTTGCGCCGCTGTGCAGGACAACCCGCCGGGCTGGGATGAAAGCCAGCGAGTTGAGTTGTATACGCGTCTTGGCCTGGGTTATTTGAAACAAGACCGCCTCTCGGCTTCACTTGAGGCCCTGGAGGAAGCGTTAGCTATCGCGCCACAAAACTCGGCGGCAAATCATGCCATGGCGTTGCTGAGATTTAAGCTGGGTGACCCAGTACAGGCGCGCCAACGGTTTAGAATCTCTCTGGCTAGTGACCCTGGTAATTTCGGCGCCCGCAATGATTTTGGCACCGTTCTTTGCCAATTAGGCGCTTGGGTCGATGGAATTCAACAGTTCCGAGCCGCCTTGGATGACCCCTTCAACACGGCCGCGTATCGCAGCCAGTTTGGCCTCGGTGTTTGTTTGATAGGGGTGTCAGATCTGATTGGAGCGCAAGACCAGCTTCGCGCGGCGCTCGTATCACGGCCGAATAGCGCTGCGATCCTCTACCAGTGCGCTGTTGTAAGCTTTAGTCTGGGCGAAAATCTCTCTACAAGGGCTTTTCTAGAGCGCTATTTCGGTACGGGCTCCGGGTCAGCCGACAGCCTGCTGCTTGCTGTTCGTAACGAACAAAAACTTGGAGCCAAGGACCTAGTAGTACAGTATGCATCTAAGCTACGCTCAGATTATCCAGCGAGCGAGCAGGTGGAAGAACTAAGAGCGTTCATGGGTGGCGGATCGAATGACTGACAAAGGTGCTCAAACCAGCCCTGGAGCGATACTCCGTGGCGCTCGAGAGCTCTACGACTGGAGTGTCGAGGATGTTGCGGCTGAATTGAACCTTCTGCCCGACATGGTCCGCGCGCTGGAGGCCGACGACTACAGCAACACTGCCGGCTGGACCTACGCAGTTGGCTATCTTCGAAGTTATGCACGCCTTGCTGGTGTCAGCATCGAATCGGCGATCGCTGACTACCAGGCAGATCTGCCACCAAAAGAAGATGGCCCCGGCACCATGACCGAGCACACTAAGGGTCGATACCAACCTGTTGCGATTCACTACCGGTGGGTAGTCACAACCTTTGTGTTGCTGTTGGTGGTTGGGGGCTTGTATGGCGCCTACCTGAATCGTTCCACTGATGTTGAGCGCGGTCGCGTAGACCTGGCCAGCGAGAGTCGCAATGATCCTGTGTCAACGCTAGGGCAAGAGAGATCTACTGGACAAACTGCCCTCACTGAACCAGCAAAAACTGATTTGGCAGTTGTTCTTGGACAAGCGAAAGAAGATTCGTCGAATCTCGGTAACACGTCGAAGGTTTCTGGGAGCGGATCTGAGGGGGAACTGGAAGCCACGATCGGCGGATTGCGGAGCACTGAATTGACGCTTAAGCCAGTAGCCGACGATGTGGTCGTCGCAGCGCTCCAACCCAATAAGATTGACGCGCAGGGCGCACTTTTATCTGAGCCCAAGTCTGTAGAGAAAACACAGCCCAAGGTTGAGACAAAACCCAAAGTCAAACCCAAACCCAAAGCCAAAGCCAAATCGAAGGCAAAACTCAAGGTCCAAACTACGACACCTTCTACCCAAACGAAACCCAGCGGGTCTGCGACTCTTGAGCCTCAAGTGGCAGATCGGTTTGTCACTACGGCCTTTTCTACCGAGATGGCATCAGGCGCCAAACCGGCCGAGGCCGACAACGCTTCGGTGAGTCACCCCGTTTCGTCAGATACACGCCAGCTGACGGTTCGAGTCAAACAGAGCACCCATATCGTCGTATGGGATCGTGATGATCAAACCCTGTTTCGCCGATATGTCGAGTCTGGCAAAGTCATTACGCTGGCTGGCGAACCGCCATTCACCCTGCAGGTTAGTTATCCTGAAGGCACCAGCGTTATTTACCGTGGCCGCGAACTCGCAATACCGGTTCCTAAATCTGGCCGTAACGCCAAAGTTATTGTTGGGCGCTAGCACAATGGCCTTCGGACATAATGTGCGCTCCGTGCGCGGGATGAATGATTTACTGCCCAGTCAGACGCCTCGCTGGCAGCGGGTTGAAGCCGTGTTGCGCGAAGTTGCAGGCCGTTATGGTTACCAAGAGATTCGCACGCCGGTAATTGAGCGCTCCGATCTTTTTTATCGATCTATCGGCGAGCAAACCGATATTGTTGAAAAGGAGATGTACACTTTTACCGACAATAACGGCGATAGCCTGACGCTTCGGCCAGAGGCCACGGCAAGCTGTGTGCGCGCCGGCAACGAGCACGGCTTGTTGCATAACCAGACTCAGCGTTTATGGTATACCGGCCCCATGTTTCGGCATGAGCGACCCCAAAAGGGCCGCTACCGTCAGTTTCATCAGTTTGGCGTTGAAGCTTTGGGATGGCCCGGGCCCGATATAGATGCCGAGATTATTTCCCTTGGCGAAAGACTATGGCGCACCTTGGGGATTTCTGGCGTTAGCTTGGAGATCAACACACTGGGGTCTGCCTCGGCGCGAGCAGCTTTCCGAGATGCTTTGCGTGACTACCTGGCAGCCCATGTGGACACTCTTGACAGTGACAGCCAACGACGCCTGCAACGAAACCCTTTACGTATATTAGATAGCAAGGATAAGGGTACCCAGGCGACGCTTGCGGGCGCACCCGACTTGATGGACTTTCTGAGCGATCCCGAGCTGGCCGAGTTTTCCCGACTCAAGGATCTGTTGATTGCAGCAAACATCGACTTCAAAGTTAATAGCCGCCTGGTTCGGGGACTTGATTACTATACTGGTGTTGTTTTTGAGTGGGTTACGGATCAGCTAGGTGCGCAAAGCGCCGTTTGTGCTGGTGGACGTTACGACACTCTAGTTGAGCAACTTGGTGGTACTCCAACCCCAGCAGCTGGATTTGCCTGCGGCCTTGAGCGCCTGATTGATCTGGTGGCGCTTAAAGAGGTGGATTCGCCCTGTGTGAGGGCCGAGGTCTTTCTGGTGCTTGTGGCCGCAGGCGTTGAGGAGTTGGGCGTGAGCTACGGCGAGCAACTGCGAGATGCGGGTCTCGACGTGCTGTCCAATTGTGGCAAGGGAAGCCTCAAGAAACAGATGCGTCGCGCCGATGCAAGCGGTGCGTTTGTGGCCGTGATAGTAGGGGATGATGAGCGCAACCAGGGAACCGTCAGTATCAAGCCTTTACGTAGCCATGGCCCGCAGATGAGCGTGCCAGCACACGCTCTGGTCGAAGAAGTCCAAAAGATCCTTGGCGTTGATTCACACTAACTGGTATTTGACATGACAGATGAGCAGCAGGGCCCACAGATTCATTTTGCCCAGGATGATGAGACCGAGAAACTAAAGCAATGGTGGAAACGTAACGGCACAGGCATTGTTGCCGGAATCGTAATCGGCATAGGTGGTGTCAGCGGTATCCAGGGATGGCGCATATACCAGGATTATCAGACGGGACAGGCCTCGATGTACTACGAACAGATGCTCGTCGCGGTCGCTAAAGAAGATAATGAGACTGTGGTTCGAGCCGCAGATACGCTGGTAGCGAGCCACTCTGAAACCGGGTATGCCGATATCGCTCGACTCATGCTTGCCCGACTAGCGGCTGATGCTGGCAATCATAGTCAGACTGAGGCGGCGCTTGAGAATTTGCTTGTGATAACAAAAGATCCCGCGATGGCCCACACCGCGCGGATCCGCCTCGCCGTACTCGCGCTACAAGCTGGAAAGCCTGACCGTATTAAAGCACTTGCGGCTGAAGGGCAGAACGAGGGCTTTGCTTCCCAATATCAGGAATTGCTTGGTGACGCCTTGGCTGAGGTAGGTGACTGGGGCAAAGCGCAGCAGGCTTATCAGACGGCATTGGCCACAATGGCCTCGGACTCGCCGGCTGGACAACTGCTGAATGCAAAGTTGAATATGACCCGGAAAGGTTCTGACAGTCAATGAGTTTTAGGCGCTTTGTCGTTATGGCGCTAGCATTTGTTCTAGGCGGATGCGGGTCTGGGGCTGTGCACTTTATGCGTGAGGGTGTACCCGCAGGAAGTGTGCCTCGAGTTGAACAGCAGATTGATCTTAAAAAATCCTGGCGAAGGGATATAGGCGCTGGGTATACCAACAACAATTTCTTGCTAAATCCATATGTTGGAGAAGGGAAGATTTATGCCGCCGAGCCTAAGGGTGGAGTGGTTGCTCTCGATACGCAAACTGGGAAGGTGTTGTGGCGACGTGATATTGGAGAGGCCCTGGCCGCCGGGGTCGGAGTGGGTGGGGCAACTGTGGTTGTGGTGACCAGGGAAGGGGAAGTAGTTGGACTCGGCACAGCAGATGGCCTGGTGCTCTGGCGGAAGAAGGTTGGGAGCGAGGTGTTAGCGCCGCCCGTAATATCGGGTGACAAGGTCTTGCTTCGTTCGGGCGATGGTCAAGTGATTGGACTGTCGCTGTCGTCCGGCAAGGTTGTCTGGCGAGTTCGCCGGGCGGTACCGGCCTTGAGTGTCCGCGGTCTTTCGGCCCCTTTGATTCTTGAGGATGTTGTTGTGGTCGGCTTTGCCAGTGGCCGACTCTCGGGTATTGACCCTGAAACCGGCCGTGAACTTTGGAACGTGCCGATATCGCGCCCGTCGGGTAGCAACGAGATTGATCGGCTTGTTGATATCGATACGGATCCCTACCGGATCGGTGACTTGTTGTTCGTCGCGGCCTACCAGTCACAGATTACTGCGCTCTCGCTGCAGACTAAACGCATACAATGGCAGGCGGCCCTTTCGACCGTGCGGTCAATTGGATCGTCCGGTCAGTTGTTGCTGGTGACCACGGATGATGGCTCGGTGGCTGGAGTTACTGCCGGCACCGGAAAAGTTGAGTGGATTCAAGACAAAATTCGTGGGCGCGGGGTAACAGCTCCGCTCGGGTTGGGCAATTCAGCAAAGGCCGTAGTCGGGGATTACGAAGGGTACCTCTATTTGATTGACGTGACGTCGGGGGAGTTATTGGGACGCAAGAAAGGGCGTGGCGGAGCAGTCATGGGGATATTTTCTGTCGACGAAGATGGAAACTTTCTAACGCTATCAGAAAATGGCGCGCTAACTGCCTGGTCTGTACGCGGTTGACCTACCTCGTAACCAGTACCAGTCCACGGCCTAGGCCATATAAAGAGCAATGATTCCGATAGTTGCACTTGTTGGGCGCCCCAACGTAGGTAAATCAACTCTTTTTAACAGGTTGACTCGGTCGCGGCAGGCATTGGTAGATGATCAGCCCGGGGTGACCCGCGATCGACTGTATGGAGAGGTATGGCGGGGCTCGCAAAAAGTCCTCGCGGTAGATACCGGTGGACTGTCGGACGAGGCGGGCGAACTGAGTAATGCGGTAAGGCAACAGGTAGACCAGGCTCTTGACGAAGCCGATGCCGTGGTCTTTATTGTTGATGCGCGGGATGGTTTGACCCACCAGGATATCGCAATAGGTGCCGATTTGCGCAAGGGCGGCAGCCCGGTGTTTGTGGCAGTGAACAAGGCTGAAGGGCTTGATGGCGCGACGACTGGGGCCGAGTACTTCGAGTTGGCCTTAGGAGTACCCTTGGTGATTTCCGCCCGAACTGGGCAGGGCGTTGAGGAGTTATTAGGCCAGGTGCTTGCGAGGTTTCCTTTGTCGGAGGAGGACGCTGTTGATAATGGCCGGCGGGTCGCGGTGGTGGGTAGACCTAATGTAGGCAAGTCAACGCTGGTCAATGTACTGGTTGGTGAGCCTCGATTGATCGTTGCAGACTCGCCTGGGACAACGCGGGACAGCGTCCAGGTGCCAATGGATCGTTATGGGCAACGTATGGTGCTGGTGGATACGGCCGGGGTTCGGCGTAAGTCTCGAGTGCACGAGACCCTTGAAAAATTTTCAGTGGTGAAAACGTTGCAAGCGCTTGCTACTGCTGATGCGGCATTGCTCGTGTTGGATGCGAGAGCAGGGCTTAGTGACCAGGATTCGGCAATTGCCGGAATCATTGTCGATAGCGGACGGTCTATCGTGGTGGCCGTCAATAAGTGGGATGGATTAGAGCGCAGGGATCGTAACCAGATTCGCCGCGATTTGGCCCGACGTTTGGAATTTTTACCGGAACATGAGTCATTGTTTATCTCGGCACTACACGGTTCTGGGGTCGGCGATTTGATTGGTGCGCTGCAAAGGGCGCAAGGGAGCGCTTTGGCAGAACTTGGAACCGGAGCGTTGAACCGCGCCTTGGCTAGCGCCTTGGAGCATCATTCGCCCCCGATGGTTAACAATCGTACAGTCAAGCCGAAGTACGCCCATCAAGGGGGGCGCAACCCGCCTATCGTGGTCTTACACGGTAATTTACTGCACAAGGTTCCCGCAAGTTACCTGCGTTACTTGGGTCGCAGCCTTGCTAAGACTTTCCGTTTGATTGGAACCCAGATCCGGTTTGAGCTACGCAAAGCAGGCAACCCTTACTCTGACAGAGCGGACCATCATCGTCGAAAACGCCAATAATAAAACCATTACGTTTTTCACCGTTTCCTTTCAGTTGGCCGTGGTTTTGTGACTCTGCCGGGTTGCTCGCGACTGACGGATTCGACTCGAGACTGTGCACCGCCATCCGCGA
This sequence comes from Gammaproteobacteria bacterium, assembly GCA_963580215.1. GTDB lineage: Bacteria > Pseudomonadota > Gammaproteobacteria > Arenicellales > UBA868 > UBA868. Next base: position 5,015 of record CAUZJT010000051.1, on the reverse strand, counting down.
AGCGGGTTTGAATGGTTGCTCCGGCAGCCAATTGGCGGACAGAGCGCACCAGGGAATCCCCTTTTTCAGTGTGGACGATAGCGTAGCCTCGCTCTAGGGTCGCTAGTGGGCTGAGGGCGCGCAGATGAGACTCCAGCGCAGTCAGTCGCTGATCCGCTTGATGCGCAACCTGTATGGCTTCAGTAATGAGTTGTTTTTTAATATTCTTGTGAGTCATTCTAAGGTGATGAAGTCGCTGTTTTGGCGAATTTCCCACCAGACGTTGAGCAAGGCGGGTTCCGGCGTGCCTGGTGTTCTGGGTCTTGGCATTCCATACATTTCGAAGTCGTTGGGCGAGCGCCTCAAGTTGATGACGTTGGTGCGCGAGCCGCTCATGCGGATGACGAATGCGCGGCTGGGTGGCGTCTAGACGCTGCGCAACCGACCTCAGGGTGTAACTCATTCCTTTGAGTGCTCGCTCGCGCAGGTTGAGAATAAGTAAGTGCATTTCTTTGTGATCTGGCGTGGCGGCTTCGGCAGCAGCGGTCGGGGTAGCACAACGTAGATCGGCCGCAAAATCTGCCAGAGTGAAGTCAGTTTCGTGACCGATTCCAGTGACCACAGGAACCGTGCTATCACGGATCGCTCTCACTACAGCCTCTTCGTTGAACGCCCACAGATCTTCAAGTGAGCCACCGCCACGGGCCAAAATGATCAGATCTGGAGTCGGCGCCAGCCTGGCTTGAGCGATTGCGCGACTAATATTCAAGGCCGCAGCCTTGCCTTGTACAGTGACTGGGTAGACGCTGATATCAGCCAGTGGAAAGCGCCTAGCTAAAGTTGTAAGTACATCACGGATGGCCGCACTGGACGGAGAACTGATGACCCCTATCCGCGATGGCACAGTGGGGATCGTCCGTCGTTTGGTTTGATCGAAAAGACCTTCGTCTGCAAGACGCTTCTTGAGAATCTCATACTGTTGGCGAAGCCGACCCTCGCCGGCGGCTTCCATGTAGTCGACTATCAGCTGAAAATCACCCCGAGATTCATAGATAGAAACAGTACCTCGGACCACGACCGCGGCACCATCAACGAGGTCCGGGGTATGGCGCGTGCGCCGGTTGCGAAACATCGCGCAACGCAGTTGCGCGTTATCATCTTTGAGGGAAAAATATATATGTCCCGAGGCTGGTGTCGCGAGGTTGGATATCTCTCCGGTTAACCAGATTCCTGTAAAGTTGTCTTCGAGAAGCGCGCGCGCCTCTCGGGTAAACTCGCTTACCTTGTAAATGATGGGGTCCATACGGGGATTGTGCACTGAGCCTTGAAATACGGCAATTAGACTAATAGGAACAATGCATGCACTTGGGGCATAAAAAAACCGAGCAAAGCCCGGTTTTTTTATGCTGTTTATTGAATCAGTCAGTAGGTCGGTTTCGCGCCCTTTTGTTGTTCAGCTTGAACGATTCCTGTCTGCGCAGCCCAGGAGATTCGTTGCGCCAGGCGGGTGGCCTCTGCTTCGTCGTTGGCTTGCAACTTGGCCTTTGCGGTTTTCAATAACTTACCCAGACCAACGGCTTTGCTGCCCGTAGCCGGATCAACCAGGCGCCATACCGCCCCGGCACCTTTTGCAGCATTAAAATCCACCTCTGCCTGACCAACCGCATCGGAAGCGGCTGAGCCGGCCAGAACTGTTGCACTTGCCAGTGAAAACGCCAGTGCCGCTACCAGGGTAGATGCCTTGGTTGTTTTCCTCATAGTAATTCCTCCGACTAGGGTAACTGGAAATTATTGCTAAAAATCAACCACTTGCTTTAATCACGAACGATACAAGTTTACCTAGAACAAGTCAAACTCTATAATTGTTCGATGAAACCTATTGATTTAGCACTAACTTTCGATGACGTGCTGCTGGTTCCGGCACTTTCTGAAATTCTGCCGCACGAAGTTGGCCTCAGGTCGCGATTTTCCCGAAATATTTCGCTAAATATCCCGTTGGTCTCAGCAGCGATGGATACGGTTACTGAATCCCGGGCAGCGATCTGTCTCGCGCAAGCAGGTGGAATCGGCGTTGTACACCGCAATCTGAGCCCAAGTGCACAGGCCGAGCAGGTTCGGATTGTTAAGAAGTATGAAAGTGGCGTAATCGTCGACCCGATTTGCGTTTCTACCTCTGCTACAGTTGCGGAGGTGCTTGCGTTGACGCGCGAAAAGCGCATCTCGGGCGTACCGGTGCTTGACGATAAAAAGAAGTTAGCTGGTATCGTGACTAGTCGTGACCTGCGTTTCGAGACACAATTTGATCAACCTGTGACCGGGGTCATGACCCCCCGAGAGCGGTTGGTCACGGCTTCTGAAAGCGCGAGCCGTGAAACTATTCGCCGACTGTTACACGAACACCGCATTGAAAAAGTGTTGCTGGTTGATGACGACTTCAACCTCAAAGGGTTGGTTACGGTCATGGATATCCAGAAGCAGACCGAGTTTCCCGAGGCCTGCAAGGATGAGCTTGGGCGGTTGCGCGTAGCCGCTGCGGTAGGTACAGGTGGGGATTCGGCAGAGCGGTGCGAACGCCTGGTGGGCGCTGGTGTGGATGCGATTGTTATCGACACTGCGCACGGGCATTCCCGTGGAGTGCTGAGCCGGATCTCTGAGGTTAAGAAGATGTTCCCCGCGGTAGATGTTATCGCCGGCAATATTGCAACAGCAGATGCTGCCCGAGCCCTGGTTGACGCGGGTGCGGATGCCGTTAAGGTTGGCATTGGGCCGGGATCCATCTGTACAACTAGGATTATCGCCGGAGTCGGCGTTCCTCAGGTGACCGCGGTAGCCGATGTTGCCGAGGCGCTCATCGGCACCTTTGTCCCGGTGATCGCCGATGGGGGAATACGATTTTCTGGCGATGTCGCCAAAGCGATTGCTGCAGGAGCGCATGTCTCAATGATCGGTGGTTTGTTTGCCGGCACCGAAGAAGCCCCGGGCGAGATCGAACTCTTTCAGGGCCGCTCGTACAAGAGCTATCGCGGCATGGGCTCTTTAGGAGCGATGCAAGATGGGTCGAAGGATCGTTACTTCCAGGAGGGTCAGGAAGACCCCGGTAAACTGGTGCCTGAAGGCATTGAGGGACGGGTGCCGTACAAGGGGCCTATGGCGCAGATCATTCATCAGTTAACCGGTGGTTTACGGGCGAGCATGGGGTACACCGGGTGCGCGACAATTGACGAGATGCGCACAAAGTGTCGCTTCGTGCAGATTACCCAATCTGGGGTTATCGAGAGCCATGTGCATGATGTCGTTGTTGTCAAAGAGGCTCCCAATTACCAGCGAGGCGGGTAAGGATTGGCAACGGCTGAGGGAGCGGCGGCCGTAGTCACGGATCCACATGCTGAGCGGATTCTGATCCTAGATTTCGGATCGCAGTACACCCAACTAATTGGTCGTGCAATCCGTGAGGCCGGGGTCTACTGTGAGATTCATTCGTGTGAAATGTCTTTTGCTCAGATTCGCGCCTTTAACCCTGCGGGGGTGATTCTGTCGGGTGGCCCCGATACAGTTACTGAAGAAGCTACTGATCGAGCACCGCTCGAGCTATTCGTTTGGGACCGCCCACTACTTGGAATCTGTTACGGAATGCAGGCCATGGCGGCGCAGTTGGGGGGTGCGGTAGAGACCAGCGATCGGCGTGAATACGGGTTCGCTCGGATCGCCCCTTCGGCAACACCTGGTTTGTTGCGTGAACTACGTGCTGATGAGCCTACCTCTGATTCCGCTCTAGAGGTGTGGATGAGTCATGGCGATAGAGTCACCAGTTTGCCGGAGGGCTTTTCTGTGATGGCATCAAGCCCCAACGCCCCGTTTGCGGCTATCGCGGATGAGCACCGCCGGTTTTACGGGCTGCAGTTTCACCCCGAGGTAACCCATACCGTTCATGGGCGGGAGATTTTGTCTCGCTTTGTTCGGCAGATCTGTGGCTGTTCAGCCCGGTGGACTTCGGAAAATATTATTCACACTATTACCGAGGACGTGCGCATCCAGGTGGGCGGTGATCAGGTAATACTCGGTCTTTCTGGCGGAGTCGATTCCTCGGTGGTTGCGGCGTTATTACATCGTGCCATCGCCGATCAATTGACCTGCATATTCGTCGATAACGGTTTGTTGCGCCTGAATGAGGGTGATGAGGTAATGGCCACCTTTGCTAAGCATCTTGGCGTGCGGGTAATTCGCATTGATGCAGAGACCCGTTTCCTTGATGCGCTTTGCGGCGTGGCGGATCCTGAGGAAAAGCGCAAGATCATTGGCCGCGTATTTGTAGATATTTTTCAGGATGAAGCAAAGAAGATAGCCGGAGCCCGGTGGTTAGCTCAGGGAACTATTTACCCGGATGTGATCGAATCGGCTGGTGCCAAATCCGGGAAAGCCAAAATCATTAAATCGCACCATAACGTGGGTGGGCTCCCGGAATCGTTGCATCTGTCGCTTTTGGAGCCTTTGAAGGAGTTATTTAAAGACGAGGTACGTCGTATTGGGATCGAACTGGGATTGCCTCGGGAACTCGTTTTTCGGCATCCGTTTCCGGGCCCGGGCCTTGGGGTGCGCATACTAGGTGAAGTCCGCAAGGAGTACGCGGATATCCTGCGCCAGGCAGATGCCATTTACCTGGAAGAATTACACCGCAACAATCTCTACGATGAAATTAGTCAGGCCTTTGCGGTGTTTCTGCCAGTTCGATCAGTTGGGGTAGTCGGCGACAACCGAGCCTATGAGTATGTGATCGCTCTGCGGGCAGTCGAAACGGTCGATTTTATGACAGCCAACTGGAAACAGATTCCCTATGACGTGCTCGGGCATATTTCCACACGGATTATCAACGAGGTGCGCGGGATCAGCCGTGTAACCTACGATATTTCGGGAAAGCCCCCAGCGACCATTGAGTGGGAGTGATCCTCCCCCACTGAGCTGGTCCACCCTTATAGTTAGTAAAGGAGGATTAAGTTATGGGCATCAAGCGACACAAACCCCAAGAGATCGTCACGAAG
>CAUZJT010000050.1:0-16358 GCA_963580215.1 Gammaproteobacteria bacterium | reverse complement strand
CTCGTGACGGGTCAGATCGACATGAAGTGGGGTTACCGAAACGAACCCCTCACGTACTGCAAAGAAATCAGTTCCCGGCCCGGCATCCTGTTCCGAACCAGCGGGGCCGACCCAATATATTTCCGAACCATAAGGATCTTTGGCACGTATCACTGGTTCAGACTTATGGCGGTATCCCAGGCGGGTTGCCTGAATCCCACGAATCTCTTCTATCGGCCGATCCGGTACATTCACGTTGATGATAGTATCAGTTGGAAGCGGGTGCCTTGCAAGCCGCTCCAGAAGTTGTACTGTGACCTGCCCCGCCGTATTGAAATTGACCGGGTGGGAACCGACCAACGACACAGCAATCGCCGGCAATCCCAAAAAGCGCCCTTCCATCGCCGCCGCAACGGTTCCTGAATAAATCACGTCGTCACCCAGATTAGCACCATGGTTGATTCCAGCCACTACCAGATCGGGCTCATCGGTCATCAATCCGGTCAGGGCAACGTGTACGCAGTCAGTTGGCGTGCCATCCAAGTAATAAAAATCGTTTGGCGCCTGGTGAGCCCTCAGCGGCCGTGTCAGAGTTAGAGAATTGCTGGCGCCGCTACGGTTGCGATCGGGTGCGACGACGAATGTTTCAGCTATTGAATTCACCGACTGGTACAGCGCTAGGAGTCCGGGGGCGAGGTAGCCGTCGTCGTTACTTATCAAGATTCGCATAGATGGTCCGTTGCTAGGACGAACCGAACCACACGGCCCTCCGAATTCAATTATCCCAGAATTTATGTCATTCGGGCTAATCATCTCGTAATTACATAATCCTTACAGCGCATTTAATTAATTAACCCCAGCTAACGCCTATGGCTGACCTGATAGACTGCTTGGGACTTTAAAGAGTGTTTCCAAGATGAATAAGGCAAGCTCTCGCACCGACTCGACGGGCGACTCAGCCGAGTACCGGGAAATCCGATCGGTTACGCTGGTTGGAAGCGCCTTAGATGGCATTCTGGCTTTGGCAAAGGTTGTGGGGGGTTATTTTGGTCACTCCCAGGCGCTGATTGCAGATGGTATTCACTCTCTTTCGGACCTTCTAACCGATCTGCTTGTCATTGTTGCGGCTCGGAAAGCCAGTCATCAAGCTGACCGAGAACACCCCTATGGCCATCGCCGCATCCAGACGATTGCGACCGCTCTTCTCGCGGCCTCACTCGCACTGGTCGCCTGTGGTGTTGCCTGGAATGCTATAGACCGACTGGCGGGCCCCGATGTGTTACTCCCACCGAGTTGGGAAGCTCTCGTCATTGCCGCTGTGTCGGTGGTTGTGAAGGAAGGTGTTTTTCACTACACCATGCGGTCCGCGAGGCGTTTGAACTCTTCTTTGTTGCGTGCGAATGCCTGGCATAGCCGGACCGACGCCCTTTCTTCCTTAGTGGTGATAGTCGGAATAATCGGTGCCATGCTCGGCTTGCCTTGGGCCGACCCAGTCGCGGCAATTGGGGTGGCAGCTATGATTCTGTACGTCGCCTTCCGAATTGGCAAAGAGTCTGTTGAAGAACTGATCGACACGGCGGTGGACCCGAAAACTCAGGAAGAGGCTCGCCAAACGATTATGGCTGTTCCGGGTGTGCTGGATACCCACGAACTAAGAACTCGCCGCATGGGCTCTCAGGTGTACGCAGATGTTCACATCCGCGTTGGGCAATTTATCAGCGTCTCCGAAGGGCATTACATCGGTGACAAAGTGATGCAAGCCTTAAAGGATCGTTTTGAGCAGATAATCGATGTAGTCGTGCATATTGACTCGGAAGATGATTCAGTGCCACCTGTTATCGGTACACTACCGCAGCGGCCTGAAATCGAACGCGGTGTCGTGAGCGTATTAGATCGTCATGGCTTTGCTTTGGAACGACATAGTGATAAAGGCTATTCGGGTCTCATTCTCCATTTTGTCGGTAATCAACTCAACGCGCAGTTGGTTCTATCTCTGCCACAGACTGGCCAGACGGACGTGATCGCTGAATATGCCAGTCAAATTGCAACCGACATTGTTGCGTCTACGCCAATCCATCGGGCAGAAGTCCTGTTTTCCTCGACTTTGCACCGAGGATCTGACCAATGAATTAACTTCGTTACTGTGATTACTTCGTAAAACAATACTTGCCAAAACCCGAGGACAGGCGCGCCTTTAGCGGGAAACATCTAACTCAAGAATGCGTCTTTGCGTCGCACGTTTGACCGTGACCGTTAATCCGTCAAGCTCAAAGGTCTCTCCGCTTTTGGGTATTCGCTGCACTTTCTCCAAAATCCACAGGCTCACCGAATCTGTCGGTTTTCCGGGCAGTGGCGTGCCGAAATATTCTGTTAGCACACGTAACTCTGACGCGCCCTCGACGGTCACGTTGTCGGGGCCGTGTGGGACGAGATCGAGCGGCGCGATATCGCTCTCGTCATAGATTTCGCCGACCAGCTCCTCCAGCAAGTCTTCGAGGCTCACAACCCCCTCCATGAGGCCGTGTTCGTCGACGACAACTGCCAGATGGTGACGCTCTTGGCGCAGCGCGGAGATGCTATCAGTCAGAGACTGCCGGTCTGGAACGAAATAAGGCGGACGTGCGAGATCAATCAAGCAGACGGCCCTATCACCAGACACCAATGGTCTGAGCACGTCGCGAACGTGAAGCATACCGATAATTTCGTCAGGATCGTTATCGTGCAAAGGAATCCGGCTAAAGGGTGAAGCCATAAGCTGACTTACCGCATCTGCTATAGCCATCTGAGCAGGAAGTCGAAAGACTTTGTGCCGTGGCGTCATCACATCGGATACTGAAAGATCGCTAAAGGCGAATGCACGCTCGATAAGCTCTTTCTCACCTTCCTCGATCGTGCCCTCCTCTTTTCCGTACCCCGCCATACTAATGAGTTCAGACTCGGTCACCACGGGTTCATCGGTCGTTCCTGAGGCGCCATTGCTCATTACATTAGAGACGCGTTCAACCATTATTCCAATCGGGGCACTTAGGTAAACAAAACCAAGGATCGCTGGCGCAACTGCAAGGGAAATTCGTTCCGAGTAGCGAGTAGCCAAACTTTTTGGGGTGATCTCTCCAAAAACAAGAATAATGATCGTCAGAACTCCCACCGCTACGCCAGGCCCTGCGTCTCCAAACTCGCGTGTAGCAATCACCGTCGCGAGTGCAGATGCGCTGATATTCACAACATTATTACCAATAAGGATCGCAACCAACATGCGCTGGGGCTGCGCCTTTAGTACGCCCAAGGCTCGGGAGCCGCGCCGCCTGTCGCGGGCAAGAGCATCCGCACGCCCAATAGATAAACTTACTAACGCCGTTTCCGATCCGGAAAAAAAAGCCGAAAGAAAAAGCAATAGCAGTAGTAGCAGGCTCTCACCCATGGCTTGTGGTCAAAGGACTCCACTCGTACACGAGTGAGCACCTGAATCTGATGGCTCGAAGAATCGAAAGTGGCACATGAGTTGACGCATGAATCAAAAAGGAGAAGCCAGCGGGGAAGTTTGACAAATCTGTGGAAAGGCGCTTTTAGTCCGTTGTCTCAAGACTGCCAGCGTACTCAGTGATAAGGTCAATTTCACTAAGAAGAATTTCAAAAGGCGGGTAGTAGGGCTCAACATTCGACCACCGTGCATAACCGGATACTCGGACGAAAACCGGGTGCGGGCGGCGGGCGTAAAAAGTCTGAAAGCGCTCCCGCCAGTCGACGCTCTTGACCATCCAGGCAAAAGAAGGGCTGTTTCCAATCCCTCCCATGCGATTGTAGTCTCCGATGACGTGGCAGCGAGAACAATACTGCCGAGCGAGCTCAAAACCGCGTTCAATTTGAGAATCGGCAAATGCGGTGAATGGCATGCAAAAGATCAAAATGATTGCCCAAGCCCGATGGCGATCAAAAAGACTCCAAGAATCGATAAATTTAAGACTTTTACTCAGTGTCGACAAACTGAATCCAATTATTTTTGTCATCAACTTGGCCGTGTTGGATCGCAAGCAGTGACTGAAAAAGTCGTTGGGAAAGGCCTCCGGCCGACGGCGGACAAGCACAGATATCAAAATCTTGGTATTGAATCGAACCCACGGGCACAATCACTGCTGCCGTGCCCGCTCCGAATATCTCGAGTAAATTTTCCGACTCGGACGCTTTACGAAGTTCTGTCATAGAAATTCGGCGGGCAGTGGCTTTGATCCCCCATTGTTTCAATAACGACAGCGCGCTGTCACGAGTGACTCCAGGGAGAATCGTTCCTGAAAGTTCGGGAGTGATCACCTCGTCACCAATGCGAAAAAATATATTCATCTGCCCTGCTTCCTCTGCAAACGCGTGCTCATCGCCGTCTAACCAGAGTATTTGATCGAAACCCTGGGAAGCTGCTTCAAACATTGGTTTAAGGGTCGCACCATAATTCCCAGCTGTCTTCGCGGCGCCGGTTCCACCCGATGCTGCTCGTGTATATCGTTCTTCCGCCTTCACTCTTAACGGTCGACCGTACTGGGCAAAATACTGTCCGACCGGGGCAGTAATAATCACCAGGGTGTATCGATTGGCGGGGCGAACAGCGAGATGCCCTTCTGTCGCAAAGATCATTGGTCGGATATAAAGTGCCTCACCAAATTTTGCCGGAATCCATTTGGCTTCTACAGCGACGAGTGATTTGATCCAGTCAACTAACTGATCCGGGTCGGGAGCGGGTATACACAGCCGGTTACAGGAGGCAGCCAAGCGCTGTACGTTTCTATCAGGGCGAAACAACCTTATTCGATTGTCGTCAGTTCCCCGATATGCTTTAAGCCCTTCGAAGACACTTTGCCCGTAATGGAGCCCAAGTGCAGCCGGATCCACTTTAAGTGGCTCACGCGGCACGATTCGCGGGGATTTCCACTCGTCCTCAGCCCAGTCACATAAAAGCATGTGGTCCGAGAAAACGTTGCCGAAGCCCAGGTTGTCAAAAGTGGTTTCGGCATAAGCGCTTTTTTCGATGAGAGTTGCTGGAATATTACTTGTTTTGGCCATAGGTCAAATATGTCTTAATGACTGATGTGCTTACGAATAAGTTCGATTAGTTTCTTAATTTGGTCCGTTGTGAGTTTAGTCGCTGCCGAAAATATAATTTTGCCATCTCTTGACAGGCCGACCACGTGGTAGCCCTGATCCACAAGTCCCCATTGGGAGACAAAAGCACGATTCTTGTCCCGGACATAGACCGTATTTGGATATTTTTCCTGCTTCCCCTTGAGTATCAGGTCGATAGCAAAATCCGGTTTCCAGGATGCTGCCATGTTAATGGCGCCAATGGTAGCAAAGTTTTGTGGGTCAAATCCTTCGTCTGCTAGCGCTTCTTCAACATGACTGTTGACTTTAACCTTGTCAGGGTCGACATACATTAGAACATGTACCTTGTCTGTTAGTTCTGCGCTTGACCAAGCGCTCCCATCGACTCGCCCTCCGGCCTTTCCTTCCAGAAGCAAAACCGGTGGTGCCTCACCGATTTTGAGATCCGCCAGCAAAACAGGCGGCGACAGAAATAAGATAAACAAAAGTATGTGTTTCATATACCTTGCCTTATAGCTTTCGATTTCTCGATTTTATCCGACTGCCTACCAACTGGCATTTCCCAATCAGGTCCCATGTTAAACCGGGTATAGACGTTTTAAAAAGTGTTGACTTGATTGCGCATCTCACTAAAGTTCCCTGCGAGTATTTCTGCGCATCAGACCGCATTTTCGGATGCAAACCGGATTGCATCCTTCTTCCCAGGCCTGCGGATAGATACGACGGTAGGGCTCCTCCAGAAGAATCTCCTGCAACAGTCGTCGGTTGATATTGTGCTCTTTGTGATTTAGCTTTGCCCTTGAATACATATTTTTTTCGTCATCGGAGCCTTCGACCCAGCAGCATGCCGATACGCTACCATCGGCAACTATGTATGGCCGATTCTCATTAGCCGATTTGCAACTGATTGGCTGAGTGGCCTGGAAGTCGACTGCTTTCGTTACCTGCGGTGGAGTATTGTTTCCAAGCGCATCACTAACAATGTCGCCACTAGAGGGCTCCAAGTGACGAATCGACCCATCGGGCATCTGGTAGACGAAAGATTCGCTGGGTCCAAACCGAATTGTGTCGATTACCTTAAAGCTCCGGAAACCCATCTTACGACTAAGTGACAAGGCCTCCCCGAGTTGGTGTTGGTTGTGTTTAAAGGGAATAAAGTGCCATTCACCAGTGGCCCCGGTATCAAGGAAAGCTCGCGCATTAGCCATAATCTTTGAGAAACGGGTATTAATTCGGTAAAGATGATTCGTATCGGCTAAGCCGTCAATATGAAATTCTACAAAAGATAAGTTCGAGCTGAATAGATCCCCGAGTTTTCGCCACCAATCTTCACTTCGAAGCCCTCCGTTTGATGAGAGAATTATCTTAATGTCGTTGTCAATAAAATACTTGCAAATTTCAAAACATTCTCGTGCCGCAGGAGGGTCTCCGAGCCCGCCGCAAAGATCGATGGTGTCGATACGCCGACAAAAGTCCGGGGGGAAATTTCTCCTAATCACATCGAGACTTAATTCAATGTTTCGGACTTTCTCAAAGTCTGGTCGACAGCGATCCATTTGAACGGTTCGTCCGCACATCGGGCATCCTGCATTACACTTATCAGTCAACTCCAGGTGGAAATTCAACGTTCTAGAAAGGTTGAATAGCCCGGGGTTTGAATCCTTTTCAGGTGCCATCGACATATCTGGTATCTCAGTGTTTTCCAATGCTGACCTTGCGATACATGTAATAGCGACCAGCAGAGATGCCATCTGGGAGTTGAATCGAGATCCAGTCACTACAGTTGAACTGTTGATCAGAAAGAACGATGGCGTCCTCGGCTAATAATCTCGAGATTGCTGGCCCGATCTGCGCCGCCAGAGCCCTATCGATGTCGGGATCCCCACTGCCAATATCGCAATGGGCTAGTGCAGCCAGTGGACGAATTTGGGAGGAGGCCTCTTCCAGTGTTTCCTTGAAGTTCCCTTGAATCAAAAATTTGGCTGGCGGAGTAGAGTCGGGATGGGCCGCGGGCCTGCGTTCGAATACGTAGATATCGCGATTCGGGGTTATCTCTCGAAGGTGATCGTAGGTACGACCATTTCCCAGGCCCAGCTCGAGAAACGGCCCTGGGAGTTCTTCTACGTAGGCGATCGCAGCATTCAGGCAAAGGCGTTGAGCCTGTAGCCGTCGAATTGCACTATCTAGTCGGCTCACGCGTCAGAGTGCCTTAACTCTATAAAACAAGCAGTCGCTGGCCAGAGGGTCTGATTTGGCATTCTCAGCTTAGCGACGAGGGGCATTAGATTACGAATCCAGAATTGGTCGGGGCGAGAGGATTTGAACCTCCGACCGCCGCACCCCCAGTGCGGTGCGCTACCAGGCTGCGCTACGCCCCGATATTCTGCGACGAATTCTAAAGCACTAAGGTCCCAGAAGTGCAGAGATTTCTTGTAATTCATCGACAAGTTGAGTCGCCACATCATCACCACTCACACCAACCCGTTTCGGTTCGCTCCCTTTTAATTGGTTACAAGCGCCGCTAATGGTGTACCCCTCGATATAGAGGAGTTTCCTAATAGTTCGAATCAGCTCAACTTCGTGGCGCTGATAATAACGTCGGTTTCCACGCCGCTTCACTGGTTGCAACTGAGGAAATTCTTGCTCCCAGTATCGAAGCACGTGGGGTTTGACAGAACACAACTGTCCAACTTCTCCAATGGTGAAATATCTTTTTCCAGGAATCGGTGGAAGCTCATCCGAGCTAGGGTCTAGCATTGTCGCGACGGTTGTCCTTTGCCGATGCTGGCATTGATCGTGGTTGTATTATCGCTGATCTGCTCCCTTACTTTCTGGCTCGCACGATAAGTCACCACCCGCCTTGCGGATACTGGCACCTCTTCCCCTGTTTTTGGGTTTCGGCCAGGCCTGCTGTTTTTCTCGCGAATGGTAAACCCGCCAAAGCCTGACAACTTAACACTCTCTCCAATTTCGAGCGCTTGCCGAATCTGCTCAAAAAACAGTTCTACAAATTCTTTGGCTTCTCGCTTATTTAACCCGAGTTGATCAAAAAGTGTGTTCGCAAGAGTTGCCTTAGTAATAGTGTGTGTCGCCATTTTTGTTAAATTCCAGACTTCCCTGCCCTCAGTTCTCCGCCGAGGTCGCTCGTTATCGCGGCGATAATGAGCCCGGTAATGTTATCCGCCTCTTCATCTGTAAGACTGCGGGAATTGGATTGCAACGTCAAGCGATAAGTAACAGATTTTTTCCCTTCTTTGATACCTTTACCACGGTAAATATCTACAAGGTGAAGGGTCGTCAGCAATTCGCCAGCCGACTTGCGAATGCATGACCGGATTTTTGCCACGGCGATATCGTTGGAAAAGACAAAAGATAAGTCACGACCGATCACCGGAAACCTTGAGGCTGGCGAAAATTTCGGCAGTTTGGTCTTATTTATTAGGCCCCAATCTAATTCGAACGCAAAAATCGGAGATTCCAGTTCAATAAATTCCTGCAACTTTGGCGAAATTCGCCCGATCCAGCCGCAGGATTGCCCTTCGATTCGTATTTTTGCGCATTGCCCTGGATGATAGGCCGAGTTCGCGTTTGGCTCAAAAGTGGGACACCTTTTCGGGTCAGCTAGCCTGAGTAGTGCCTCGACATCCCCCTTAACGTCGAAGAAATCAATCGGTCTGTCCTGCCTATCCCAGGATTGATCTAGTGCCATGCCCATAGATACCCCGGCAATTCTCTCAATCTCGGTACGGCCCCGCCCTTTCTTTAGGTAAACATGCCCAGTTTCAAAAAACCTGAGGTCTCGGATTTGGCGCCTCGCGTTATTGGAAAGCGCCTCAAGCAATCCTGGTAAAAGCGACAGACGCATCTGCCCCAGGTGTGACGCAATTGGATTTTGCAGATTGATCGTCGACACACCAGGTGCAACCAGTACTTGCAGTTCGGGGTTAACAAAGCTATAGGTGATAGCTTCATAATAATGCCTATCGACCAACAAGTCCCTAGCCCTATCAACGTTCAGAACCCCTTCAGGGGCAAGCCCATGGCCAACCTGAACTCGCGGCGTACGTGCCTTAAATTTGTCGTAGCCAACGATGCGCGCTACTTCCTCAATGAGATCGTGCTCGCCGGAAAGATCGAAACGGTGACTGGGTGGGGTAACGGTCCACCCACCGGATTCGGCTTTAGGACTCATTCCTAGCGAGTTGAAAACAGTCCGAACCTGACGCGCAGGAATCTTCTCGCCTAGTAAACGCTCAAGCCGTGATTTGCGCAAGGTTAAGGGACTGCGGGAGGGGAGTTGACGTTTGATAGTGCGGCCAAAGATCGGCCCACAGGCTCCGCCACAGGCGTCCACTATCAGCTCGCTTGCTCGCTGAATTGCCACTGCGGGTAATTCGAAGTCCACACCTCGTTCAAACCGGTGGGAGGCATCCGTTGGCATGTTATAGCGTCTGACGGTTCGGGCAATCGCAGTCGGTGCGAAAAACGCGGCCTCAAGCATTACTGATCGGGTCGTGTGCGTAATCATCGTGGCCATACCACCTTTCACGCCAGCAAGCGCGATTGGTCCACCATCGTCCGCGATAATCAGGTCTTCTGGTTTCAGGCGAATCGTCACACCATCAAGCAGTTTGAGCCTCTCACGTTTGATCGGTGCGCGTACGGTAATCCGGCCCCGAAGGCGCTCGGCATCGAATGCGTGCATTGGCTGACCGAGTTCAAGCATGACGTAGTTACTGACATCCACTAGCACATCGATACTGCGGATTCCGCACCGTCGAAGCCGCTCCCGGATCCAATCTGGCGAACGTGAGGTAGTATCTAAACCTTCAATGATACGGCCCATGTAGCGGGGGCACTCAGCCGGGCAAGCTAAGTCAACTTCGCGCCTAAGTTTACTGCGCGCCCGAACCCGCGCAAGTGACGGAATCTTTAGACGCCCGGCTGCAACTACGGCTGTTTCACGGGCGATCCCAAACAAACTGAGGCAATCACCTCGATTAGGGGTTAGGTCGACTTCAAGCAATTGATCACCCAGGTCGAGATGAGCGTTCAAGCTTGTACCGGGTACCAGTGCGGGGTCGAGGTCGAGTAATCCGGATACCGAGTCATCAATGCCTAACTCGGCACCCGAACAAAGCATGCCTGTAGAGACTTGATTTCGGATCGTGGTCGGTCGGATAACTGAGCCATCTGGCAGAATGGCGCCGGGCATTGCTAGAGGCGTGACCATGCCGACACGGACATTGGTTGCCCCGCAGACCACCTGAATCACAGGCCCTGGACCGCTGTCGACCTCGCACAGAGATAAATTAGTAGCATCAGGATGAGGTCTCAAATGAGTGATCCGCCCTGCAATCACCGCCTCAGACACCAAGGGCACCAAAGTCAACGCGCTGGCTTCTAGTCCTGCCCCGGTTAGTCGATCTGCCAGAGTTGCAAAATCCAGGTCGAAATCGACCCACTCACGCAGCCAGCTCTCACTAATAATCAATTGCCAGCCCTCATTCAGGAAAATTGGCTCAAAAACGCCACTTCATTTTCGAAAAACAGGCGAAGATCATCTACGCCGTAACGAAGCATCGCTAGGCGTTCGATTCCTAGCCCAAAGGCATAACCTGTAAACTGCTCATTATCTATCCCAACCTGGTGGAATACATGCGGATGCACCATGCCGCAACCCAGAACCTCGAGCCATCCAGTTTGCTGACAAACCCGGCAGCCGCGCCCTTCACAGAATACACAACCCATATCGACCTCGGCTGAGGGCTCAGTAAACGGAAAAAACGATGGCCTGAATCGAATCGGGAGTTGCTGCTCAAAGAACTCTTGTAGAAAGAAGGTGAGCATGCCTTTAAGGTCGGCGAAAGAAATATCGGTGTCAACCGCTAGTCCCTCGACCTGATGAAACATCGGTGTGTGAGTTACGTCGGAGTCGCATCGATATACCCTGCCTGGCGCTATGATCTGAAGTGGCGGCTGATGACACTCAAGATAGCGTATCTGGACTGGCGAGGTGTGAGTTCGAAGCACCACGCCAGGAGATATATAAAACGTGTCATGCATCGCTCGGGCGGGATGATCCTTTGGAATGTTTAACGCCTCAAAGTTGTGGAAATCATCCTCGATCTCCGGACCATGAGTCACATCAAAGCCTGCACGCTGAAAAATCCGTTCTATTCGCCTCACGGTTCGGGTAATTGGATGGACCCCTCCCAAAAGGCCGCGCCTACCCGGCAACGTCACATCGATTCGATCCTTTTTGGCATCTGAAAGTTGTTTTCGTGCCGCTAGGGCCTCTCCTTTTTTAGTCAGACCGTCGTTAATTTGATCCCGAGCCCGATTAACCGATTGTCCGAAGGCCTTTCGGTCGCCCAGCGGTAAGCCGCCTATTGATTTCAGTTGGACAGTTACCGAACCCTGACGGCCCAAGAATTCAACCCGTGTTTTTTCGAGTTGATGCAAATCCGCAGCCTGGTCAATGGCTGACAACGCCTGTCCCAATATCGAATCTAGCGTTGCGTGTGCTTTCCCGGTCATCGCGTTTTCAGCGCCTCCAAACGAAAAAGGGAAAGGTTCTGACAACCTTTCCCCAGGGCGCGGCCCCTGGACACAGGGCCGCTGTTGTTACGGGTGTCAGGCTGCCAGCGCGGATTTTGCCTTTTCAGCGAGCACTGCAAATGCGTCATGGTCGTTCACGGCCATATCGGCAAGTATTTTACGATCAATGAGGACGCTGGCCTTTCCTAAGCCATCAATAAGGCGGCTGTAGCTAAGGTCGTGAGTCCTAGCTGCCGCGTTGATACGAACGATCCACAGCATCCGGAACTGTCTTTTACGTTGACGTCGATCTCGGTAGGCGTACTGATCGGCTTTCATTACTGCCTGGTTAGCTACCCGAAATACGTTCTTTCGGGCGCCACGGTATCCTTTCGCTCGGGAGATAACCTTGGAGTGTCGGGCGCGGGCCGTAACACCTCTTTTGACTCTGGGCATAATGCTTTCTCTAGGTAATTTTGGCTTGAATAATTAACTGTAGGGCAACAAACGCCGGACTGCGGCCTCGTCAGCTGAATTGACCATCAAGCTTTCCCGCAACTGACGTTTACGCTTGGTCGACTTCTTGGTCAGGATATGGTTACGAAAGGCCTGCGAGCGCTTGAACTTGCCGCCTGCAGTTTTTGTAAATCGCTTAGCAGCTCCACGATTGGTTTTTAATTTTGGCATTGTCGATATTTCCGTAATCAGTTCTTTGCCGGCGCCAGCACCATAACCATCTGCCGACCTTCCATTTTTGGCATCTGTTCTACCACTCCAACATCCTGTAAGGCGCCCTCGACCCGTTTCAACATTTCCATCCCAAGCTCCTGGTGCGCCATTTCTCGACCACGAAAACGCAGCGTGACCTTAACTTTGTTACCAGCTTCTAGAAATTTAATTAGGTTACGAACCTTAATATCGTAATCGCCGATATCAGTTCCGGGACGAAACTTGATTTCCTTTACTGTGATTTGCTTTTGTTTCTTTTTGGATTCCTGTTTCTTTTTGGATTTCGAGTACAGGAACTTCCCATAGTCCATGAGTCGGCAGACTGGCGGTTCCGCATTCGGCGCTATTTCCACTAGATCCATCCCGCGCTCAACAGCGATGGCTCTAGCCTCGACTGCAGTATGGATCCCCAATTGTTCGCCCGTGTCTCCAACTAGGCGAATCTGAGCGCCGACGATATCCTCGTTCATCCGCTGTTGTTTTGTTACTGCTATCTGCTTATCCTCCAGAAATATTAACGCCGTGCATCAGCTTCAAGGTGGAGGAGTCTTTCGGACAACTCGTCTACCGGGATTGCTCCCAGATCCTCACCTTCACGCGTACGCACGGCGATTTGTCCTTGCGCCATCTCCCGGTCACCCACAATCAGTAGATACGGAATTCGTCGCAAAGTCGATTGGCGGATTTTATAGCCTATTTTCTCGTTTCTCAAGTCACATTCGACTCTGATTGCCTGTTTTTTAAGAGATTTTTCTGTTTCCAACGCATAATCGCGCTGTCGATCAGTAATATTAAGAATAACAGCCTGTACCGGGGCCAGCCAAAAAGGCAGTTTGCCCTCGGTATCCTCGATCAAAATCCCAATGAAACGTTCCAAAGATCCCAGAATGGCCCGATGAATCATAACCGGTGTGTTTTTGGCCCCGTCAGCCGTAACGTACTCGGCATCGAGCCGACCCGGCATCGAGAAATCTACCTGAATCGTCCCGCACTGCCATCGCCTCCCAATCGAATCACGTAAAACAAACTCGTGCTTGGGGCCGTAAAAGGCACCCTCTCCTGGCTGCACAGTGTACGCGATCCCTTTTTCTTCGAGCGCCAATGCAAGCGCTTTCTCGGCGCGGTCCCACAACGCATCCTCGCCCACTCGTTGCTCCGGGCGGGTCGACAGAGCTACTTCAATATCTTTAAAGCCAAAATCCCGATACATCCGATAGGTGAGCTCAATTAACGTCGAAACTTCTTCTTGTAACTGATCCTCAGTGCAAAATACATGGGCGTCATCCTGCGTGAAACGCCGCGCGCGAAGCAGGCCATGGAGCGTGCCAGAGGGTTCTTTTCGATGGACAATTCCAAACTCAGCGATCCGGATTGGTAGGTCGCGGTAACTGCGTAAGCCCTGGTTAAAAAGCTGGACGTGGCCGGGGCAGTTCATCGGCTTAATTGCATAGTCACGATCATCCACCTGGGTGGTGAACATATTGTCCCGAAACTTATCCCAGTGCCCGGACCGCTCCCACAGGCTTCTATCGAGCATCTGCGGTGTTTGCACTTCCTGATAGCCATACTCGTCGAGCAACTCTCGTACATAACGTTCAACCACTGTGTACAGCGTCCAACCGTCTCGGTGCCAAAAGACCATTCCTGGGGCTTCTTCTTGAAAATGAAATAAATCAAGCTGTTTACCAATCCGTCGGTGGTCGCGTTTTTCGGCTTCTTCAATACGGTGTAGATAATCCTGCAGAGATTTTTTATCCGCCCAGGCCGTCCCGTATACACGCTGCAGCATCACATTGCTTGAATCGCCTCGCCAGTAAGCGCCAGCGAGTTTGGTCAGTTTGAATGCTTTGAGGTGACTGGTATCAGGGACATGAGGTCCGCGACACAAATCTACGAAATCGGCCTGCTGATAGAGCGAAAGCTCTTCCTGCACGGGGATTTCTTCGATAATTTTCGCCTTATATTCTTCGCCAAGATTACGAAAAAATGAAATCGCATCGTCTCGCCCCATCGTTTTCCTTTCGATGGCTGTTCCTTTTTTGGCAAGCTCTGTCATCCGCTGTTCGATACTTTCAAGGTCGCTTTCGGAAAAGCCTGGCGTGTAGGCAAAATCGTAGTAAAAGCCGTCTTCAATTACCGGGCCTATAGTCACCTGAGCGTCGGGGAAAAGCTCTTTCACCGCTTGCGCCAGCAGATGGGCGCAGGAGTGGCGAATAATCTCAAGGCCTTCGCTGTCCTTTCCAGTAATGATGCGCACGACCGCGTCTTGGTCGATTTCAAAAGATGAATCGACCAGTTGGCCGTTAACTTCACCACCAAGGGTCGCCTTTGCAAGACCTGGGCCAATATCCGCAGCAATTTCGGCGACGCTGATTGGCCCCGAATATTCGCGTGTGCTGTTGTCTGGTAATGTGACCTTCATCGTCGGAATAGTTTTTGTGTTCAGGTTGTAATTCGGGAAAGTAGAATCGTAATCCAAAAAAAGGCCAGCCGGCATCGGTAATTGCCAGGCGAGATCGTTGTGGCTGAAATGGTAGGCGCGAGCGGGATCAAACCACCGACCACCACCATGTAAAGGTAATCGGGGCACTATTATATTATGTAAAACTGCTTAGACAAGCCAATCCTTTTGTTTTCCGTTGCTCCTGGTGGCGGGTTATTGTTCTTTTTGTCCCACACTTTGTCCCATATTATTTAGCGTTGACAAGAAGGAACGTTAGCGCTGCCTTTACTCCCGAATATTAGACATCCTTCGATCTTTGAGGGAATCGGCGACCAGTTGTTGAAAAAATATCGTCCCCGGCTCTCTTTCCCGTGAGAGGAACCCTGTTTCGTATACTCCAGACTGCAAATTTTTCTGCACACGAAGGCAAATTTCAAGATCTTCATCCATCACGATATTGGAAAAAGCGACGGTAGCATTTCTTTGTATGGATGAAATCTCTGGCTTAAACCAGAACGATCGCTCCATTCGTGACCGAGTTGGACTAAGAGGGATGACCCTTTCGACATTAAAGCTGTTCATAGAAAAATGCAGTAGCAGGCCCGGATACTTGTAAACCCAGAACCCAGAGGACTCTGGGACGCCGTCTTTACCCTTATAAGTCACATCAAAACCGACAAACTGTCCTCTCTTATAGGCGCGTATCGACGTTTGTTTTGATACCAGTGAGGCTGCCAGTCCCGGATGAACTGATGCAAGATGATAGCCTTCGGCTGTGTTGTCGCTATAGCATTTCCAGTTCACATCGCCTTCATTGACCAATCGAGACTCGTAATCCATATCATCAACTGCTGCAAAATCTTTGGCAATGTCGACAACATCCCCCAGCCATTCAATCAGGCTAGGTGTGTCAGTATCCAGACAGGCAAATACCATCCCATTCCAGCATTCTACCCGGATGGAAATTAATCCAAGTTTATTTAGTTTGAAATCGTCCGATTCCTTAAAACCCGGAGCAGAAATGAGATTTCCTGCCAGATCGTAACACCACGAGTGATAGGGGCATACTATGCGCTTGACATTAACCGGTTCATCTCGAATCAATGGCGATGCACGGTGACGGCACAGATTATAAAACCCTTTAATCTGATTATCCTCCCCCCTTACCAGGATAATTGATCTCGCCGCAATCTCTGCTGCCAGACAATCACCCGGTAATTCCAACTCGGTTTCGGGTGCTACATAGGACCAGTGCTGGGCGAATATCAATGATTGCTCACGCGAAAACAGATCTGGATCACTATACCAACTGGCAGGGAGAGATTTAACAGGAGAGGACATTTTAAACCTTCAGTTAACTTAAGACGATTATATCTTTTTCCTGGATCAGTGAAGGATCAGTTAAAAACCCTCAGTGGAAGACTTCAGTCGGCGACCTTCATGTTTTATCGCGAAGAGATCGCACGAAGTGGTTGTGATGGACACTGGTGAGCATACCCTGGTGATGATCGACTGATCAAAATGAGATTGGCAGCGTAACCTTCCCAACAAAAACTATAGCCGGGAATCACTCCTG
>CAUZJT010000049.1:0-16387 GCA_963580215.1 Gammaproteobacteria bacterium | reverse complement strand
CTTCTTCGCCGTAGCCACCTACGGTTCCTTCATCACTAATGAAACCAGCGTATTTCAGTACTTGCCCAGCGATAAAGTCATCGTATGTCGTTCTGACTACGTTACACATCTCACCTATCGCAAACTCTAGGTCTTCGTTCCATTCCACTCCCTCTTTAAGTTTGCATACGTTATAGAGCATCACTGCATGGTATGGGACTGTAATAGGGCCAAACATATACGCTCCTTAGTGTGGACGAAAAATTAAAGTCTAAAACTATGCATAGTTTAGTTGACCGATTGCTAAGAGGCTATTCCAACGAACCAACAGCGGCTTTTACAGTGCTTAGAAGGGGCAGACAATAGCCTCAGTTATTTCCCTGCAAATGTAAGGTATATTGGTGGTATGAAACACACCAAAGGCTTCACCCTGATCGAGTTGTTGATCGTGGTGGCCATCATTGGTGTTCTAGCCGCTGTTGGTATACCGATGTACAACGGCTATATCTTACAAGCGAAAATAAATGCGACAACAGAACAACACTCGCGAATAGTCAATTTTATCAGGACTTCTCTTATTAAGTGCGCTTCCAACGCTTCATCGATCACTCTAACAACAACGAAGGCGGGTAAGGGAACAACATTAAGTTGCGCTTCTGAGAAAGAGATCTTTTCAAATCCTTTTGCGGATCATTTCTATTATGAAGGTTGGCTGAACCCCTATGATGGCGTCCCCCAACCCGTCCGTAGGAAATATGACAACACCCCAGCGTTAGGTATGACTCATCTTCACCCTAGTGCGTCCGGTGGGTGGCACTTAACCATTACTACCAATGTAGGAAATCACTCCGAGGGGAACAAATATCTGCAAAATACTGCAATCAAAGAATGGTGACAACAGGGAAACTTGCGGTGACGTGTTGGCAGTAACTAACCCAACCGCTTAACCAAATCCTCCGGCCTTGAATGCGTATAGCGGATCATCCTCTAACCACACGGTACATAGAACGCCTCTCTAGGCAACAGCGTATACCTACGCTAAACCCTCTCTTTACCCCTAAGATGTGACCCCCATCACATTCAAAAGTTGAGCCACCCCCTTAACAGGGGTATTCTTGGGCCATAACCCAAGGAGATTCTCATGTCTGACTTTCAATCATTCCGTGATGCTGTTCTAGAAGATGAAGACTTACAAGAACAAGTTATATCTATCGTCAACACAGCAACTGCTAATGGGGCAGGGCTAGAAGAAAACATTGTGACGTTGGCTAAGAATCACGGGTATAGCGTCACCAAAGATGATGTTACTCAACACGCTGACTTTTTAGGTCAAGATGGCGATCTAACAGACTTTGAACTGGAGATGATTAGTGGTGGTGCTAGGAGCAGATACGGAAATTGCAGCGACATCCGCCTTAAAAAGGACATCAAACCCCTTAAATCTGCCTTATCTACCCTAGGTAAGTTACAGGGTAAATCTTATCGCTGGAAAGATAACAATGAGCCTGATATTGGCCTTATTGCCCAAGAACTCGAAAAAGTCATACCAGAACTCGTTAAAACCGATAACCAAGGCTATAAAAGCATTGTCTATCAGAAACTCACCGCTGTCTTAATAGAGGCGGTAAAAGAGCAACAACAAGAGATTAACAATCTATCTAACCGAATAGCCATGTTAGAAGGACTCCCTAAAGCCGCTAACTACTAGGAATACCATGTCAGATTTCCAGAACTTCCGCACAGCAGTCCTTGAAGATGAAGACCTTCAGGAACAAGTCATTTCTATCGTAAACACCGCTACTTCCAATGGGTCTGGTTTAGGCGATGGTATTGCAACGCTTGCCAAAACTCATGGGTACACCATTACCTCAGATGAGGTCTATGCCCATCAGGACTTCCTAGGACAAGATGGCGATCTGACTGAATTTGAGTTGGAGATGATTAGTGGGGGTTTGCATGGCGCAGGTGGTCCTTGTTAACCCCCTCATTCATCCCAACCGCTCCACCAAATCCTCCGCCCTTAAACGCGTATAGCGCATGAGCATACGCGGATCTTTACGCGCTAAGTGTGTGTTGTTTTGAGAAGCGTGTGAGCGTTTCACAGTCATTCAGCTGTAGCCACTTTTACTAAACGTATCTATTATTGGCATTACAGCTGAAAGAGCTCTGGGTAAAAAGTTGCTCGACTTGAACTTAACTGATTACGAGATTTGACCTGCTATGAATACTCTGGCCGAGGCGCTTGTATGCCGGGCTGATAACGCTCCCAGTGACCCGGCATTTTCGTTTATTGAAAACGATGAAGGGCAGATCAGCCAGCTAAGTAATGCTGAGCTCGCATCCTGGGCATGGTCTGCTGCACAGGCGCTCACGGAGAAGACTCGCGCAGGCCAGCGGATCGTGCTTTTGGCTCCGGAAGGTCTTGAATTCATAGCCGGATTTTATGCATGCATTCTGTCTGGTCGGGTTGTGGTCCCCACCTACCCGCCGAACAGTTCCCGGATTACACGGGCAACCACAAGACTGAATTTGCTGATTCGAGACGCAGATCCAGATGCCATCCTCACAACGCAGGCCTTGGCCGCGCGCATCACAGCACTGGTGCGCGAGTTTGGATGGCGGCACATACCGGTATTAACCGTTAAAGAGCGCCCTGATAGTGCCTGTCGCGAGACGGTGGAATCGATGCTTAAGAATATTCAGCCAAGGTCTCCGGCGATCATTCAGTACACCTCGGGCTCGACCAGCCAGCCGAAGGGAGTGGTGTTGTCGCATCACAATCTCATTAACAATGCACGAGGAATGCAGGCTCATGGTGCTTTCGATAGTACTTCAGTGGGCTTCTCGTGGCTTCCTCCCTATCACGACATGGGCCTGATCAGCGGTCTTACTCTGCCAGTTTGTGTGGGGTATCACTCTGTGTTGTGCGCTCCTAGTCGATTCCTCCGCAGGCCAGCGTCCTGGCTTGAATCTATCGACCGTTTCGGTGCCACGATCACCGGAGGCCCTAATTTCGCTTTCGACCTATGCGTAGACAAAATAAAAGATCAAGAGATAGAGGGTATCAGCCTATCCAGCCTCAAGGCGGTATTTAACGGGGCCGAGCCGGTCCGCAGTTTCACCTTGGCACGCTTTGCTGCACGCTTTAAGTCTTTTGGTTTCAACCCAGATTCGTTTTCGCCGGTCTATGGATTGGCAGAGACAACCCTTATGGCTGCCGGTATTCGGGCAAGGGAGCCCGCAGTGGTGCGCGTCTTTGATAAAGAATCGCTTTCCTCAGGTGTCGCGCTTCCGCCAGCAGGCGAGAACGCGACAGTATCGTTGGTCAGTTGCGGCACGCCGTTAATAGAACATGCGATCACGATACATGATTCAAAGTCATCGGAACCGCTTGGCCCAGGCGTGGTAGGCGAGATATACGTAGACGGTCCAAGCATTGCATCGGGCTACTTCAGATCGGGTGATGCCGATGCGCCGACTGCTTTTTGTTTAAGCCAACGTTACCCAGGTGAGATGCAGTTTCAAACAGGCGACCTGGGCTTCATTCTTGATGATCACTTATTTATTACAGGTCGGATAAAAGATCTGATCATCGTTCGGGGCAAAAATTTTTATCCGCAGGATATAGAGCTTTCAGCCGGAGATGCACATCCTGCAATAGATCACTATCGTGTCTGTGCATTTTCAATTGATGATGGCATGGGCGAACAACTCGTGATTGTCTGCGAGATTAAAAGAACATATAGGCGAAATCTTGAAACTACTACGGTCACGCGATTGATACGAAAGGCAGTCACTCAGGAGCATAATGTGCCCCCTGCTGTTGTCAGTTTAGTTAAGCCCGGAACGATTCCTCTTACCACAAGCGGGAAAATTCAACGAAACGCCTGTCGAGATTTGTTTTTCGCAAAGGAGTGGAATCCGATTTACCAGCACGCGACAGGCGAAGGTGAAAAGAATCCTGATTCGGATGTGTTGATCACGGCAGGTTACCAAAGGGGTCAATCGCAGAGCCTGACGAAACAAAAACTAAAAGGTTTATCGCACGAGGATCAGGCACAGGCAATCAAAGATTATCTTGCGACAGTTGTCAGTTCGCTTCTCAATCTATCGCCCCAGGCAGTGGTGCATGACAGGCCGCTGATCGAATCGGGTGTGGACTCTCTTTCTCTGGTGGAGTTAGGCCACCGAATCCGGCGTGATCTTGATTGTGCTGTGGGTTTGCTCATCGAAAAAGATCTGTCGCTTGATGACTTGGTTCGCGAGATTCTTGTTCAATTGAGCCATGACCCGGTCAGCGAAGGGCTCTGCGGCGTAGACAGAGACAACGCCAGCAACCGGGATATTCCCATGAGTCCGATACACCTTGAGTTGCTGGACTCGGGTGCTGACCTTGCGAGACAGATCGTCACCGTATACATCCGACTACCACTGCAGGCGGATCAGAATGTCGTTAAGCGAATTCTGTCTCACGTACTCGCCCAGCACGGCGTCTTTTATCTTCGCAAGAACTCCGAGAGACAACACTGGCGATTTGTTTTGTCAGAAACCACGAGCCTCTTTTCTTTTGCCGTGCTAAAAGCAATCGATTTGGAAGAGGAGCAAGTAAAAAGGTTTTCTATGGAGTTGGACTCCCTTGTATGTAAGCCATTTGACTTAATACAAGGCCCGTTAGTCCATGCAGTGTTTGTCGATAAAGGGCCAGCTGAGAGCGGGATGTTGGTACTGTCTTTTTCCCATACCGTCGTTGATGCCATATCGCTATGGATACTTTCTAACGAACTAGAGCAGGTTTGGGCTCAGCGAAGCGATACGGCAGAGAATCACTCCCCGGTTCTGGATCAATCAGGTCTCGATTGGAACAGCTACCTTCACGCCCATGCCCAAAGTCCCGCGACAGGCCAGCAGACGCAATATTGGATGGATATCAAGAAAAAGATCAACGGGTCTTTTGTTGATTTACAGTCCCGTGGCAATCGCGAAGAAAGTTCTTTGCGGGCGGTATCCAGACCTCACCAACATCCGGGTCGGTTGAACCCGTTTCTCAGTTTGACCTTGTCTAGTCGCTTTGCATCGTTGAAAGAGCAGCATGATGTATTCCTTACGGCATTTTTACGGGCCTGGTATCAGGCGTCTGGCAATGCATTCTGTGCGGTTAGCTTGGAGTCGCACGGGCGGCAACAAATGGGTCAGTGGGGCATAAGTGGTATGCCGGTTGGGTGGTTCACTATGCATTTCCCTGTTGTGTTTGAATTGGATCCAGATGATTCCATTTGGTCATCCTGTGGCAAGATTACAACTGCGATTAATAACGTCCCTGAAGGTGGATCGGGTTTTGGGCTCTTACGGTATCTTTGTTGCGACCCAGAGATTCAAACCCTGTTCTCGAAGTTTCCGGTTCCGCTGATACGTTTTGTTTACCGGGGAAAAATGGATCAACGCTTTCGCGACCACGATGCGTTCAAGATTCTCGACGCCAGCGTTCAGCGTCCTTATAAGGCGGGCCCCAGCTCTTCTGACTCAAATGAGATAGTGGTTTTTGTGCGCCACGAAGTAGGTGGGTTTTCATGGAATATCGAGTCAACACCGGGTACCCGTACCGACTGGAAAATGCCCCCTGAAGAACAACTGGTTAGCCTCATGGAGCAAGCTCTGAACGACGGCCTCAGACCTTTCGATAAGATGCCGGCAAAAGTCGCTGAACCACGGTAAATAGTATGCCGGCCTTAATCGAGTCAAAAATGTGTTAAAAAGATCGGTTCATATTGGCTAAAATCAGTTGGGAGAGAGTTGTGAGAGCCGTACTATATTTCTTGGGATGTCTCAGCGATCTTGATATCAAGTGGCTGGTATCTAGCGGCAGGGCATTATCCTTTGATGAAGGAGAGACGCTGGTCGTTGCTGGTACACCTCTTACCGACGTTTTTTTTCTAATGGAAGGAGAGCTCTCTGTCCGGGTGGGCACAAGTGGCGACCAGGAAGTGAACCGCATGAAATATGGAGAGTTCTTTGGAGAGATCTCATTCCTGGATAGCCGGCCTCCCAGTGCTACTATTGTTGCGGTCACGCCAGTACGTGTACTCGCAATAGATCGCGACGATATCGAGGGCAAGTTAGACCGCGATGCAGAGTTCGGTGCGCGCTTTTTTCGCGGTATTGGGGTGTTACTCGCAAACCGGATACGCGGTCTGATTCAGCATGTAGATGAATCAAAAGAATTAGACCTTTATACCGATGAAGTGGCAGGAGAACTTGATCCTGATCTTCTCGATACAATTAATCTTGCCGGCCGACGTTTTGATTTAATGCTGGATTTATTCCGAGATTCATTGTCCCGAGGCTAGATTGGCTTGGAAACTTGAGCACGGTGAAATGAGCGAAGAGAAAGATAAAGCCAGTCCAAAGCCCAGAAGTATTTTTCGGGCCGAAGCGCTTGATCAACTTAGTTCTCCCGAGCAACTTGAACAGCTTTTGCAGGTGACTGGCCGCAAGTCCTGGATCACACTCGGGACGATTGGTGTATTACTCGGTGTTGTTCTGGTTTGGAGTATCTTTGGTCGGATTCCTGTTACGGTAACCGGCACTGGGATTCTCATCTATCCAAGACATGTGATGCCTTTTCAGGCTTCAACGGCGGGTCAATTGGCTTCATTGAATTTCGCTGTTGGTGACCGGGTCCAGGCCGGTCAGGTCATTGCTACGATAAGTATTCCGGAGATCGCCCAACGTTTGGAGCAGGAAATCACACGACTCGAGCGTATGAAAGCGCGACACTCCACGATCACGGAGCTCCAAAACCAACGTTTAAGCCTCGAGACAGAAGCCTTGCATCGCAAGCGCGTAATGCTTAAGGACCGAATCGACTCGGCCCAGGCGATGGCCCAGGCGTTGCGCACGAAAAACGAAACCTACATGGCGAAGCAGCATACGGTACTCAATGACTACCTGAAAGCACAAACTGAGCTAGAGGACACATTGGGTAAGCGATACCAAAGCTTTAAACGGTTGCTTGAGTCGCAGCTTACTTCAGACGAGATGGTCCTTCAGGCCTATCAGAAATTAGTTGATGTGCGAATCAAGAAATCAGATCTTGAGCTGGAGGCGCAACAGCTTGAGCTAAAGAAACTCGAGACAGATGAGGCCTACGCGGAACAGAAAAATCGTATAGCAGAGTTTACTGCACAGCTGCAAGAAATATCTATTGATGAGACCAGGCTGAAGCAAAAGGGATTTGAAGAAGCCGCAGAACTGGATATTCAAATTCAGGATGCGCTTAGGAATATAGCTCGACTCGAGAAATCATTGAAGAAAGGAGGCGAGATCGTAAATACCCATAATGGGGTCGTTTTAGAAATTGGCGCTGTGCTTGGCGAGTTTGTTCGCACTGGAGAAACCCTCGGGTTCATTGAGGCAGAGGATTCGGATAGTAAGTTAATGGCTGTTGGTTATTTCAAAGTGGGAGATGGCAAAAAAATCCGTCTTGGGATGCCAGTGAACATTACGCCATCGACCGTTAAACGTGAACGTTATGGCAGCATCATTGGAGTTATCGCGGATGTATCTGCGTTTCCAGTAAGCACAGATGCTGTGGTTGCGGTAGTTGGGAATCAGGAGGTGGCTGCTGAGTTGACCCGAGCGCAGTCACGAATTCAGGTCTATGCCTCCTTAAAGATAGATCTGGACACGATATCTGGTTATGGATGGACATCGGGAGGCGGGCCAGATATGACGATCAGCTCTGGAACAACAGCCAAAGTTAGGGCTACCGTTCAGTATTTTCGGCCCATTTCGTACGTGATTCCTTTGCTACGGCGTTGGAGTGGCATCAATTAATCTGCGAAATGGTTTGAAATCGTCAAGTCGCGTGCATACACCGGCTGTCCTCCAATTGGAAGCAGTTGAGTGTGGGGCAGCGGCTCTTGCCGCTGTGCTGGGGTTTTATAAGCGATTTGTGCCGTTGGCAGAACTAAGACGCGAGTGTGGTGTTTCAAGAGACGGCAGCAAGGCATCAAATCTGATAAAGGCCGCGCGGCGTTATGGGTTGCAAGCCAAGGGTTTAACCCGCCAGAGTGATGAACTTACCAAGATAAAGGCGCCTTTTATTATTTTCTGGAACTTCAATCATTTTGTTACCTACGAAGGCCGCCATAAAGAAAAGGTATATGTGAATGATCCAGCGGTAGGACATCGGGCGATCGCCCGCGAGGAGTTTGATCGGTGTTTTACTGGCGTTGTTCTAGCCATGGAGCCAGGGCCAGAATTCATGCCTGGTGGCAAGCTGCCGGCACTTTGGCCAGCAATCATCGAACGTTTGACTGGTTCGTTTGGCCCCGCCTTGTACTGTTTCCTCGCTGGTCTTTTCCTCGTCATTCCTGGTCTTGCGATTCCAGCTTTTAACCAGGTTTTTATTGACAGCATTATTCTCGCGGGCCGAGTCGACTGGCTTAGGCCATTAATTCTTGCGATGGTGATCGCACTGGTTACACAAGGCCTACTGCACTTTCTCCAGTTGCGTTATCTGCGACGACTCAAGATTAAACTTGCCATGAATATGTCCAGTAAGTACATCTGGCACATGCTAACGCTCCCCATCAGTTTTTATCAGCAGCGTTTTGCAGGCGAGATCGCGAATCGTAGCGAACTGAACGACAAACTCGCGACCCTTATGTCTGGCGAGTTAGCGCAAACTGCAATTGGGGTAGTGATGATGGGCTTTTTCGCCCTGGTGATGTTTTCTTACGATGTGTTGCTGACCAGTATAGGCGTATCTTTTGCAGCGGTTAATTTTGTGGTGTTAAAGCTCGTCTCCAAACGCCGCATTGAATTGAATATGCGAGTCTTGTCGGAGATGGGGAAAACCTATGGAACGACAATAGCGGGCCTTAACAGCATTGAAACCATAAAAGCCAGCGGCCT
The DNA here is from genome assembly GCA_963580215.1 of Gammaproteobacteria bacterium. GTDB lineage: Bacteria > Pseudomonadota > Gammaproteobacteria > Arenicellales > UBA868 > UBA868. The sequence continues at coordinate 7,492 of CAUZJT010000049.1, read as the reverse complement.
TGAAGACGACTTTTTTCAAAAATTTGGTGGATATTTTGCCAAAGGTACTAATGCCGCCCAAGCACTTCAGTTATCTAACCTGGTGTTAGTAATTCTGCCCTCGCTTCTCCTGGGATTAACCACGGCATCGATTCTTGTAGTAGGAGCGTTTCGCGTGATTAATGGGGATTTAACAATCGGCATGCTGGTGGCGTTCCAAAGCCTGATGTCCAGCTTCCTGTTGCCGATTACAGAGTTATCAAACCTGGGGCAGAAGTTTCAGGAACTGCGCGGCGATCTTAACCGGGTAGACGATGTCATTAAATATCCTACGCCTGAACCCATTGCGAAAAGAGACCTTAAAGATAGCGCCGGCAATCCCGTTATTCGGCTTGATGGGAAAATTGATCTGGTTAACCTCACCTTTGGTCATAGCCCCGTTGCAAAAGCCTTCTTTAAGGGAATTGATCTTACGGTCCGCCCCGGCGCAGCGGTTGCACTTGTAGGCAGCAGTGGATCAGGCAAATCTACTTTGGCACGTTTGATCTGCGGTGATTATGCTCTGTGGGATGGGCAGATCCTGTTTGACGATATTCCTCGAAACGAGATAGCAGAGCAAGTGTTGGCTAACTCATTTTCGGTTGTTGATCAGGAGATCTCATTGTTTGCGGCAACGGTTCGTGAAAATCTAACCCTCTGGGATCAGACCGTCTCTAATGAAAGACTGCGCGCAGCATGTGATGATGCTGCAATCCTGGAGGTTGTCGATAATCTTCGAAATGGATTCAACTCAGATATCCTTGAAGGAGGTGCGAATCTCAGTGGTGGGCAGCGTCAACGCCTAGAAATCGCCAGGGCATTGGTTAGCCGACCTTCAATCATCGTCCTCGATGAAGCGACGAGCGCCTTGGACGCTGAAACAGAATCAGTTGTGATGGAGCGACTTCGAATGCGGGGCTGCACAGCCATAATCGTTGCCCATAGGTTAAGTACGGTTCGGGACGCGGATGAAATCCTTGTTCTATCCAGAGGCAAGATAATTGAGCGCGGCACTCATGATGAATTGTGGGAACTCAACGGGGAATACGTACGCTTGATGCGGGCGGATGAGGCGAATTAAGGGATGGGTGATCATGACACTGACCTCTTACTACCCGGGTGGCACGATTTGAATCCTGTTGAGCTCTCACCGCGCAGGCCGCTCGTACTTAACGAGCCCGGCACAGTTTGGTATATCGAAGCGGGCAGTCTCTCGGTGTCTGTTAGCTCCGTCCGGTCGGGACTGCCGGTCGGTTGGCGCCATCGACTTTTTGGGGCTTCACGAGGAAGCCTGCTCTTTTCCATCGACACAGATTCAGTCGATCAGAATTTGATTCTGGTAGCGTTCTCAGAAACCCCGGCTCGCCTGGTTCCCATTCCGGCTGATCGGGTTCCCGCCTGCTTAAGTGACCTTGGCCTAACTATCTCCGAGTCAACAGATTCATGGGTCACGGGGTTTTCTTCACTGATCGGAGAATTAGTCGATCCTCGCAAAACAGAACGTGCTTGCGAGCATATTCCGACTGCTGGGCGTGTGACCCTGACTCCAGGCTCGCAGTTTGACCTACCTGATGATGTGACGACCTGGCTGAAGGTGGTTTCGGGCGGTATTGGATTTTGCGGGCTTTCTGAAATATCCCTGGCGTCTCCGACTGGACCGTTTCCAATCGCAACGGGATTAGTCATTGAGACATCAACCGAGCAGAGCGAGATTGAGATCTGCACGACGACCGAGCACGAGCTCAACGGACTTACCCATTTCAATAGATTAGTCTGCGCCTATCTGAAAAGTTATGAAACTCGTGCCGACAACGCAGAACGCGAGAACCTTTTGCTCGCTGAGAGGCTAAACAAAAATAATCTCGTAGATGCGCTTAACGAGGTAGGAGACCTTCTAAATAAAAGACCCTCCCGACCACCTGTCAGACATACCGAACTGCTTACGGCGATGGCAGTAGTTGGTGAGGCGCTGGGTGTAGAAGTACACGAGCCGGAGGTTTCTAAGAAGAATGAAGATCAGGATGGTCAGGTTCAACAGATTGCACGCACGTCAGATCTTAGAGTGCGCAAAGTCTTGCTCAAGGACGGCTGGTGGAAAGATGATTGCGGCGCTTTGCTGGGATTTCTCGAGGATGGCCGGCATCCGGTCGCATTGTTACGAAACAAGTCGGGCACCTACCGCATTGTCGACCCAAGACAGCAGTTGGATACCCTTATTGATGAGCAATCCGCAAACCTGCTGGCCCTCGAAGCAAAGGTGTTTTCGACACCGATTCCTACCAACATTTCAAATATTTCTCAGATTCCGCTATGGGCTATCAAAGATGTTCTGCCAGACGTCGGGTTTGTTGTAGCGTTATCACTCCTGACGACCATGATTGGAATGCTCGTCCCGCAGGTGACAGCGGTATTGATGGATACAGCAATACCCGATGCTGATGGGCGGTTTGTTATCGAGCTTGCATTTGCGCTCTTTGCAGCCGCCTTTGGTGTCGCATTGTTCTCCATTGCTCAGGGGATTGCGACAATACGGTTTGCTGTAGCGGCAAATGCAAAGGCGCAGGTCGCAATCTTCTGCCATGTGTTATCGCTGCGAGTTCCTTTCTTTCGCAGGTTCAGTGGAGGGGATCTTCTGGACAGGCTAATGGCAATAAGTCAGGTATCAGAAGAGTTCAATTCAACAACTATTCGCACGTTGCTGACCGGTCTTACCACAATACTCAATCTTGGACTGCTCTTTTATTACGACGCAAAACTTGCATTGATAGCATTACTGTTGGGGTTGGTTGTTCTTGGCGTTACGGTAACGGGCTTCTCTTCTATTCATAAGCACTATCGCGTTTTGATGGAATTACAAGGGCGCTTTAAAGGGTTTGTCTTTGAAATCGCCAATGCTGTTGGCAAGATCCGAATCGCAGGCGCACAGCATCGGGTCTTTACCCTATGGATGAGTCGCTACACGAAACAACTGGCCTTGCAACTCCGAGCACAGCGAACAGAAGACTACATCGATACACTGAATCATTCAGTACCCCTTATTGGTTCTATTCTGGTATACGGCGCTGGCGCAAGCTTATTTGCGCAAGCGGCGTTGACAGGTGCTGGCCTCACGTTGGGCATCTTTCTTGCTTTCACCACGGCGATGGCGACATTCTTGATGGGCCTGACGTCTATGAGCAATACAGTGGTGGAACTGCTGGACATGCTCGCGAAATTTAATCGGATAAAGCCAATTATTGAGGCTGAAAAAGAGTCTGCTAGAGGTGGCACAGATCCGGGGGTTCTACAGGGTGGGATATCGTTATCGGAAGTGGAATTTCGGTATCAGGAAGACGGTGCGATGATACTGGCGGGTATCGATCTTGATATTCAGCCGGGTAAGTTTGTTGCATTGGTGGGGCCTTCTGGATGCGGTAAGTCAACAATTTTCAGACTACTGCTTGGATTCGAGCGCCCTGATGTTGGCCAGGTGTTATTTGATGGACAGGATCTTGACGGGTTGGATATAAGCAGCGTCAGAAGTCAGATTGGCTCTGTTCTTCAATCTGCGAAGATCAATGCTGGATCTATTTTGGAGAACATTTCCGGAAGTGGCAGCATAGATCTTGACGATGTGTGGATGGCAGTGAAAGATGCGGGCCTCGAGGAAGACGTCGAACAGATGCCAATGGGGCTTCACACGGTTATTAGTGAGGGCGGGGGGAATATATCGGGAGGCCAAAAACAGCGTCTTCTTATCGCACGGGCTCTGGTTAAAAAGCCAAGAATCCTGTTGTTGGATGAAGCCACTAGCGCACTAGACAACAAGACACAGGCCATAGTGACGGCAAGCCTCAACCGCCGCAAAGTTACACGAGTTGCTATTGCGCATCGATTGAGTACGATTCACGGTGCTGACCAGATCATCGTTATGAAGCAGGGTCGTATCGATCAGGTGGGAAAATTCCAGGAACTTACCCAGCAGCCTGGCTTATTTGCATCGATGATGGCGAAGCAACAGGCATAAATCATTAAAAGGACTAAACGATGAAAATGCTCAGCCGACGTGCCGCATTGAAGGCAGCCATATTAATCGCGGGCCAGTTTCTGACGGCCCCTAAGGGGCTTTATGCCGCCGTGAATACCAATACCTCGGACAAAGAGGGAAAATCCGTGGTTGTCATCGGGGCCGGAATGGCGGGCCTGACCGCGGCCAGGAGGCTGAGCAGCAAAGGATATGACGTGATCGTAGTAGAAGGGCGAGATCGATCAGGCGGGCGGATATGGACCGATCATTCTTTGGACACTCCGGTGGATTTGGGTGCGGCCTGGATACATGGAGATTCCTCACAAAATCCTTTGATGAAGATGGTTCACCAATATGGGTTATCCACCCAGGCAACGGACTGGGAGGACACATGGCTCTTTGATATCGGATATGGCGAGATCGAAGATGAGGCTTATGAAGAAATACTAAGAAAATCTGCAAGCATCCTAGAGCAACTCTATGATCGGCAATCGGGCGCTGCAAGTAGTCGCTCCATGGCCGATGCACTGGCGCCGATGTTCAAGAATCTTTCTGGAGATCCAATAATAAAACGCGGCATCCGGTGGTGGCTAGCAAGTCAGATTGAGACAGAATACGCAAGTGATTTTGGCGACCTCTCCTTCAAACACTGGGACATGGACGAGCAATACAGTGGGGATGATGTGGTCGTGCACGGAGGCTACTCACAGATCATCGACCGGATGGCTGACGGGCTTAACATTAAATATGGTCATGTGGTTAACAGGATCTCACAAAGTGCTGATGGCGTCATGATCGCAACTGATCAAGGCGTTATACAGTGTGATCAGACGGTAGTCACTCTACCGCTGGGAGTTTTGAAACAGGGTCGGGTCAAGTTTGAGCCCGGCTTGACGGATGAAAAGATTACTAGCATTGGCCGCCTTGGCGTGGGCACAATGAATAAGATTGCTTTGCATTTTTCTAAGCAGTTCTGGCCTGAAGATGCCCATAGACTCGGGTTATTTAACAGTTCAACTGAGAATCTGATCGAATACTTTCCGATGACTCCGTACTCAGGAGAGCCTGTCATAGTGGGTCTTACACGGGGGCGCCATGCGCGATCGTTAGAAACGGCCAAAAAAGAAGATGTAGTGCAGCAGGCATTAACAGACCTTAAATTTATGTTTGGTAGTAGCGTCCCACATTCGGCTGTTGAGTCCGTGGTCACCAGCTGGTATTCAGACGAGTTTTCCCGTGGTGCGTATTCTCACGTTGCACCCGGTGCATCATTCGCCGATTACAGAACACTTGCTAAACCGCTTGGTGAGCGTATATTTTTTGCAGGAGAGGCCACCCACGCGACTTATCCAGGAACCGTACATGGTGCCTACTTGTCTGGCGAACGTGCTGCAAACGAGATTATGCAATCGATGACCGGTGGAAATAATGTAATTGAAGCCTCTGACAGTAATCGCTGAGCGTTTGCTCGCCGGGCAACAGCGTTGGTTTGTGAAGGTCCTTAATGACATGCGATTAACGATGACTTTTGCTGGTAGAAAGGTGCTGGCTTTTAAGCAGTTGAGACTGAATCAATGACAAGCGTTCGCTTTGTTCTGACCATTGGAGTGGCTACATTCGTTATTCTGATTGGAGGATTGGTTGGGGGGCTATCAATTTGGGGGGGTGTGAAGTCCGCGATTGAACTCACACGCTTAATGCAGCATCAGCAGACGGAGATACTCGCTGAAGAGGTCAATCTATTTGCCCACAATGTTGAACAGGATGTCGCCACGATGGCAGAGGTACTGAGGCAGAGCGCGAAAAATCTTCAGAATCGCGCTGTTATTGCCGCACTAAAACCTTTCGCCAGAAATAAGGGGCACCTGAGTAGCATCACCCTCGTTCGCAAGAATCGAACCAATGTTTGGGTGGGTGATTGGCAGGGAGAAATCACTTCAGAGATCAATACCGATCTGGATGAGGAATCTTATGACTATGCAATAAAAGGGGTTCCAGGCGATGGCTCGGAGGGTTTTGATGATGTCTATCTTGAACCAACGGAAAAAAGACCCGTCATTAGCTACACCAAACATTTTTTGGGCTGCTGTGGTGACGGCGAAAGTGGCACGCTATATCTGGATTTGGGTCTGACGACTCTGTCGTCTTTGCTTTCGGAGCGCCAGCAAAAAAACGACCGGCAGATTTTTGTATTTGATTCCAGCGGAGCGGTGCTTGCGCATCCATCCTTAATTGGCAAAAACCCATACAAGGAGTTTCGTCGAATACCCAGAGTCAGAGATCTGGATGACGCTGTTGCCACAGCGCTTTTCTCAAAGATCATGAAAAAGGGAGTTGACTTTCAGGATATTGAGATAGGCGGCGAAGTATGGCTTGTGTCGGTTGCCCGGATTTCTGAATTTTTTGATAAGGCATGGTACGCAGTTTCTGTTGTGCCTCGCAGCGTCGTTTTGGGACCAATGATGGATCGAGCCATTTGGGTTGGGGTTATTGGTTTTTTTATTCTGCTGATCGCGGTGACGATCGCGTGGGTGATGGGGCGAGCTATTTCAACATCTATCTCACGTCTTGCGCTTGCTGCCGATGCGGTCAGAACCCTAAATATTGAGATGCCAACAGCACCGGTGAGTCGGTTTAATGAACTTAATTCGGCGGAGCAGGCATTTCGTGCAATGCTTACCGGTCTGGAGGTGTTCATCCGGTATGTTCCCAAAAATCTCGTCCGCCAGCTGATCCAGTTGGAGGCGAAAGGCCGGGGAGTGGAGGCCGAGGAGCGCGAGGTGACAATACTGTTCACCGATATTGCCGGATATACCTCGATTTCAGACGGGATGGACCCAAAAGATCTGGCGGGCATGCTCAACGACTATTTCGAAGTGCTCGTGGGACCTGTTACAGCTCGAGGAGGGACTGTAGATAAGTTCATAGGTGATGCGTTGATGGCGTTTTGGAATGCGCCAGACGAGCAGGAAGATCATGCGGATCTTGCGTTGGGCGCAGCTCTGGAGATAAAAAAGGTTACACAGGAGTTTAATGACGCGCGTGTGGCAGCAGGGCAAAAACCGCTTGTGACTCGCATCGGCGTGCATACGGGTCGAGTCCTGGTAGGTAATATCGGGGCCAGTGAACGGATGAATTACACGATTGTGGGAGATGCCGTTAACACAACGGCCCGCCTTGAGGCGCTAGGTAAAGAGATCGACCAGACCCTGTGTATTTCGAGCGACACGCGCGATGTGGCTAAGATGCAATATGCCTGGCGTGAGGTGCACCGGGTAACGTTGCGGGGGCGTAGTCAAGAGACTTTGGTATACACGATTCCACAAGAGTCCTGACAGTTATGGTAAGCAGTCCTGTGGTTGGTGGGAACTCGATCCACAGCACGCTCATCTGACCCCCATCACATTCAAAAGTTGAGCCACCCCCCTGATAGAGGTATCCTTGAGCCATAACCCAAGGAGATTCTCA
>CAUZJT010000048.1:0-16918 GCA_963580215.1 Gammaproteobacteria bacterium | reverse complement strand
GCGTGATCCTGGTTGGCCCGTAACAGAGCCGCCAGGCTATCGATACATTCATCAAGAACGAAAGGCAGATCGGTGTGTGCCCGGACTGCAAGACATTCCTCGTAGGAAAGACAGGGCTGCTCGAAAGTCAGGCGGATGCCGGTTTGTGTTGCCAGATCCGCAATCGCATTGGCAACCTGCAAAGCTTCATGTTGTTTCCACCCGGTGTTGGCATCGGCATTGAGCACTTCGTTGGCTTCCATGGCTTGCGCAACGCGGTGAATGCGGATGATGTCCGTCGCTGGATCTTCACCGACTTTGACCTGAAACTGGCGATACCCCTGGGCACGATATTCGGGGATGCGGTCTGCCATCGCACCCGGGTCAGCACGGGTAACCACTTTATAGAGGGCGACCTTCTCCTGGCGCAGCCCGCCCAGCAAGGTGTAAAGCGGAAGACCTGATACTTTGCCCAAAATGTCCCAGCACGCCATATCAATGGCTGACTTGACGTAAGGGTGACCTTTAAGCAGGGCATCCATGGTGTCGTTGATGCGCTCAATCTGGGTCGGATCCTCACCAATTAAGTTCGGCGCGAGTTGCGAGATGCCTGCACGCACACCCTGCGCATAGGCAGGCAGGTAGGTCGGGCCCAGTGGACAGCACTCACCGACTCCGGTGATACCCTGGTTGGTTTCGACAAGTACTACCGTAGTATCAAATGCTGCATGGGATTGGGTTGACCAGCTGTAACTGCCTTCTTTCATCGGCAGCTCAGCCCTAAAAACGCGGATACAGGTGATTCTCATGGATAATCGTTGGGTTGATCTTAATATTGGCAACGGATTAAGTGTATAAGTTTGCTGCCCAGGCTGTCAGGCCTGGCGCTATGAACGAATTGTGTGCTGTGTAGCCGATACCATTGTCGCGGAACCAGCAAGGAAATAGACGCGGTATGTCGACTCCAAGCCAGAGTATGTCGCCCATCGTCCTGTCGGTCAGCCTGTGCATTGCGCAGATACTGGCGATGGCGGGTTTTGCCAATTTTGCGGTATTGCTTAATGATTTTGGCGTTTTGTGGAATCTCAGCAGCACCCAGGCTGGTTGGATCAGTGGCATCTATTTCGCCGGCTATGTCGCCGCGGTTCCAATTCTGGTAGGACTGACGGATGCGATTGATGCACGGCGTATCTATCTTTTTGGCGTTGCGACCGGTGTCGTCAGTTCCGTGGGATTCGGGTTATTTGCCGATGGCTTTGCCAGTGCGATGGGTTTTCGTTTTTTGGCTGGCATCTCTCTGGCAGGCACCTATATGCCCGGCCTACAGATTCTGAACGACCGTCTGAGCGAGTCTCATCGGCAAAGGGCCTTGCCCTGGTATCTAAGTGTTTTCAGCCTGGGTACTGCGGCATCTTTTTATGGCACCGGTTTGTTCAGTGCACATTTTGACTGGCAGACAGTATTTCTACTGGCCGGCGGAGCGCAGGCGGCCTGTCTGTTGCTGATTATTGCCCTGGTCGGCCCTAAGCAGCCAGACGGATCAGTTAAGGTGGATCGACACCCTCTGGATTTTCGACCTGTGTTTCGCAACCGTCCGGCGCTTGCTTATATCTGGGCGTATACCGGCCATACCTATGAGCTTTTTGCTTACCGCACCTGGATTGTGGCGTTTCTTCTTTTTGCTGCGAGCGCGTCGGATTTTGTGATCAGTCGGGAGAGTGTTTCGGGTTTTGCTGCGCTGTTGAGTCTGCTGGGTATGCCTGCAAGTTTGATCGGCGCCCATATTGCGTTGCGCCGTGAGCGTCGACAAACCATTTCTGTGGTCATGGTTCTTTCAATACTGGCGGGCTCGGTGCTCGGGTTCACTAGTGCTTTGCCGTTCGAGTATGTGCTGGTATTGGCTGGGCTTTATTCTATTTTGATCATGAGTGATTCGGCCGCGATCACAGGTGGCGTAGTCGCCGCAGCTCGCGAGGGCGAGCGAGGCGCAACGCTGGCCATGCATTCGGTTATGGGATTTTCCGGCGGGTTTTTAGGCCCTCTGGTTGTAGGGCTGGTGTTGGATTTGACAGCGGGGTCGGGATCGATCGTCGGATGGGGTTTTGCCTTCATGGCCATGGCTGCCGGCTCATTGGCCGCCATAGTCGGGTTACGTTGGCTGCTTGCCGGTAAGATTGGTTGATGTTGACAGGATCAATATCTGTGCCTACACGAAATCCGGTTTGGATGCCGAGGGTTTTGGTGTTTGATGGCGGCGCCCGTTGAAGCAAATGGATATTGCAGTAATCGGAGGCGGACTCTTGGGTTCAGCCTTTGCTTATGGGTTAAGCAAACTCAGCGGCAGTGTTGGCCTGATCGATGAGGGCGACAATGCTATCCGCACTGCCCGTGGCAATTTTGGTTTAGTCTGGGTTCAGGGAAAAGGCCAAGGTATGCCTGAATATGCCCGCTGGTCGCGCAAATCTGCCAATGACTGGCTTGCATTCAGTGACGAACTCAACGACAGGACTGGGACCACAACAGGCTATCACCGGCCCGGCGGGTTCTCTATTGCGGTGGACGAAGTGGAATTCATAGCCAACCTTAAAGTGTTGGAGCAGTTGCGGCATGAGGCCGGCGACGATGGCTATGATTACGAGGTGGTCGAGAACCCGACACTCGCTGAGTCGCTGCCCGGAATCGGCCCCGAGGTGCCAGGCGCTACCTATTGCCCGCACGACGGTCACGTCAATCCCTTGCGGTTATTGCGTGCGCTACAGGAGGGTTTTGATCTTAATGGCGGAACCTATCTGCCGCGATCGCACATCGACCGTATTCGCCCACTCGACTCAGGCGGCTTCGAGCTTTTTAGTGGCGCGAGGCTCGTTGCTGGCTGCGAAAGACTGGTGATTGCCGCGGGACACGGTTCAAGTGATCTGGGAGCGCAGTTGCGGCTTTCAGTGCCTGTATTTCCGGTGCAGGGGCAGATCGTCGTGACCGAAAGAAGTCCAAATATTTTGGGCTATCCAACGAACTATGTCCGTCAAACTGACGAGGGCAATTTCATGTTGGGCCCGTCAGCGCGGGATGCGGGCTTTGATTTGGATACCAAAACATCAACGCTTCAGGATATTGTCCGCCAATGTGCTCGCGCGTTTCCTTATTTGCGGGATCTGCGAATCCAGCGCACTTGGGCCGCGTTACGGATTATGACGCCCGATGGTTTTCCTGTTTATGCGCAATCCTCGGAGTTTCCCGGTGCGTTTTCTTTTTCCTGTCATAGCGGCGTTACTCTGGCAGCGGTACATGCGCACGAAGTCCCCCAGTGGGTGCTCGATGGCCAGATACCGGCTGCTTATCAATGCTTTGATTTAGAGCGTTTTGATGTTTCATCGTCGCCATAACATCGCTAACCCGGTGAGCTTTTGGTTCGAGGACCGTGAGGTGCTCGCCAGCCGGGGGGACAGTGTTGCCGGCGCTCTGTTGGCAGTCGGTATATCTCAACTCAGGCGCTCGCCGGTGAGCGGTTCGGCGCGAGCACCTTTTTGCATGATCGGCAACTGTTACGAATGTCTGGTCGAGATTGAAGGGCAGGGCGCTGTACAAGCGTGCCTGATTGAGGTGGCTGAGGGGATGCAGGTACGTATAACGCCGAACACCTATCCTGGGCCCGGCTGACAGCAGTTGAGCATGCCAGACGATATTGTGATCGGTGCCGGGGTCTATGGCATGCTGGTTGCTCTGGAGCTCGCGCGCCTGGGTCGTCAAGTCCAAGTGCTGGAAGCGGGGTCTGTCGCCTGCGGTGCGTCGGGTGGGCCAGGGCGTCGTGGCGTCCGGGCCAATGGACGCGATCTTCGGGAGTTGCCTTTAATGCGGCAGGCTTACCGGCGATGGCCTGTACTCGAAGAGGAACTGGGTAGCCAGAGTTTTTATCAGCGTACCGGTCATCTCCTGCTGCTAGAACGAGATGATGATCTTGCAGCTGCCGATGCGCGAGTGCAGATGCAACGCAGTCAGGGGATTGATTGTCGTCTTGTTGTGGGTGTGGAGTTGGCCGAGATTCAGACTGGGCTATCACAAGATATAAAAGCCGGCATCTACTGTGCTAAGGATGGTGTTTGTGACCATGGCGGTTTTACCCGGGCTGTCGCCGATCGCGCAAGGAATATGGGGGTCGTTGTCCAGGAGGATACCGCGATCAGTCATTTTGAAACCCATGGCGATAGTGTGACTGCCGTGATTACTGCAAAGGGTGAATCACTTGCCTTCAGCGGTAATCTGTTTGTCCTTGCCAACAGTGGTGCTCATGATTTAGTGAAGACGGCGTTTAATTTACAACTCCCGGTTTGGAATGCCTGTCTGCAGGTTATGATCACGGAACCATTCGACCAGATTCATGTGGACACTCTGCTCGGGCATGCGCATCGCATGGTTTCGATCAAGGCGGAGCCGGATAACCGTTTGATGATATCCGGTGGCTGGCACGGCACATGGGATGTTACGAGTCAGCGCGGCAGTGTTTTGCGGTCGGCGGTAGAAGGTAATCTTGCACAGGCTATCGCAGTTTTTCCTGAACTTCAGGGCGTCGAGGTTGCAAGGACCGATGCAGACCATCTTGAGGCGATGAGCGTTGATGATATTCCGATAATTGATCGTGTACCGGGAATAGCCAATGGCTACGTTGCGACAGGATGGTCAGGACATGGCTGGGCAATTGCGCCGGTAGTTGCGACTTTGGTCGTAAAGTGGGCTTTAAGCCACGAGCGAAGTGAATTGCTTGCGCCATTTGTCTTGAAACGGTTTGGCATCTACTGATTAAGAAACATCCTTGTCAACGAATAGACATGCTGCAACAGCTATCAATAGTTTTAATCACAAGTGCTGGCGTGATTCCCATCGGAGTATTGGATGAGCGATATTAGATCCACCTGTGAGGTAGCCATTGTCGGCGCCGGGCCTGCTGGCCTGGCTGCGGCCTGCGTACTTGCCAGCAAAGGCGCTGATGTAGTCGTGCTTGATGAGCAGCAGACACCTGGTGGCCAGGTATTCCGGGGAATAGAGAAAGTCAATGCGACGCGGCCATCAGATTTGAATCCACTGGGTGCTAGCTACGGCGCTGGAATAGAGTTGGTCAGGCGTTTCAGGGAGAGTGGAGCGTATTACCGCCCTGGCACTTCGGTGTGGGAGATCACCTCGGATCAGGAGCCTGAATTGGCGCTGGGTCTGGTAGAAAACGGTGCTGCGCAAATGCTTTACCCGCGTCATATTATCCTGGCAACCGGTGCGATGGAGCGTCCAACACCCTTTGTGGGCTGGACCTTGCCTGGGGTGATGACTGTGGGTGCGGCGCAGACTCTGCTCAAATCATCCGGCTTACTGCCTGAAAATGACGTGGTGCTCGCCGGCACCGGTCCACTGTTTTATCTTTATGCAAATCAGTTGATTGGTATGGGCGTAACGCCCCAGGCGATTCTAGATACCCGACCGAGTGCATCCTGGAGTACGTACTTATCCGGGTTGAACGCGCTGTTGGCTTGCCCAGGGGCTGTGATCCAGGGCAGCCGCTGGATGCACGGCGTAAAAAGACAGGTCGAGGTGACCTCCCACGTGACTGACCTAAGAGCCGAAGGTGATGATCGGTTGCGATCCGTTAGTTACCAGTCAGCAGGACGTTCGTACGATATGGCAACGGCACTCTTGTTGGTCCATGATGGGGTGATTTCCAATACCTGGCTGTCGATGTCAGCAGGTCTTGCACACCATTTTGATCCTCTCCAGGGATGTTGGGTTCCGGACATCCGGGGTGTTGGTATGACTACCCGCGAATCCATATCGATGGCGGGAGACTCTGTGGGTATTGCAGGTGCCGAGGTGGCCATGCTGCAGGGTGAGCGGGTCGCCCATGAAGTACTCGGGCAATTGAGCGATATTGGTAGTACACAGCCTTTATTTGAGCCCGCGGTGTTGAAACGCCAACGCCGTTTACGGCGATTCCTGGATCGATACTTCCCACCGAACTCGCAGTTTCAGTTACCCCTCGATGACGATACCATCGTCTGTCGCTGCGAAGAGGTTACCGCGGGGGAGATCCGAAGCGTTGCGGCACGTGGCTGTATGGGACCCAATCAGGCCAAGGCGTTTACCCGTTGCGGCATGGGTCCTTGCATGGGTCGCAAGTGCGCTACTACCGTCAGCCAGTTGATAGCGCAGGTGCATGACATATCGGTGACTGATATCGGTCACTACCGAATCCGGCCGCCCATACGACCCATCACGGTAGGCCAACTTGCCGATATGTCGATCCGGCGTGGGTCGAGTGATGGAGCACCAACTGCTGTAACCATATACGATACCCTCACACCGGGGGAAAATCCCAATTCCTGATTCTACAGGTCGCTGACTCTTGCATCGAATAATGGAAGACCTACGAGTGAAGTCGTGTGCGAATTTTGCCGGTTTACCCTTTTCGCACCTTGACAAGAACCTTTAGTGATCTATGCTCCTTTTTACCAGCGTTGGTTATCCTGATAGGAATCTCCAATCAAACGATCAAATTAAAGCACTTTACAAATCACGCAACCTGAGTTGATATTACGTAAGACTACTTATGATGAATTGTAGTTCTACTAGAAGGATTTTTTTGGCAAAACCAATATTGGATTCACCAAAGGGGAGAAAAGAAAATATGTATAACTTTAATAAACCCATATTATCTGTGGGTGTAGGAGCAGTTATGCTCTGCGCGGGGGCTATACAGCCAGCGATTGCCGAGGTTGGCTTTGGTAAGCCGGGTGAGGCCGTCAACCTAGTAGTTGGGTATCAGCCTTATTACACTGAATCATGGTCCGGGGTTGTGATCAATGGCCAGCAGTCCTGGAAGAATTATCTGCCGGCCGGGTCCGATGTGAAATTTGAAATTGGACTGCAAGGCTCCGTTATTGTTGGCAAGATGTTGGGTGAGAAGAACCATCTTGGCTACATGGGCGATATGCCTGCGATCGTATCGACGACCAAGCAGGATAAAGTCGACATTCGTATGATTGCTGTGTTGGGAACGTCGCGCCAGCAGTGCAACGTATTCCTGGTGAAGAATGATGCACCGGAGTTCGCAAATGGTATGGATGCTGTTAAGTGGATGGACGGTAAGTTAGTTGCTGCCCCCCATGGTGCATGTACTGACCGTTTTGCCCGTTGGGCATTCGAGCAGGCCGGCATCAAGCCCAAAAAATACCTCAACATGAACATCGAGGTTATCACCTCCAGCTTCAAGAACAACAAACTCGATGCAGCCGTTATCTGGGAGCCTACCGCTTCGAAGATTCAGTTAGAGGGTTTGGCGCGGCGCGCAGCATCTGGCGAAAGCTTTGATGGCGTAGAAGGCGGTGATGCAGGCTTTTTGGCGATGCTCTACGAGATCATTCGTGACCGGCCCGATGTACAGCGTGGCTGGCTCGAAGCTGAGTTAGACGCCCAACTGTTCCTGAAAGATCTGGGTAATGCCACGGCGGTATCGCAGATGGCAGATGACCAGACCGAAGGTATGGATCGACGTGTACTTTGGGCATCCCTATATGGCCAGAACCCACCTGCGATCGGTGGCGGAGAAGAGAAGTTGACGCTGCGATACGTGTTTGATGATACGGCCAGGCAACTGGTTTCTGCGGCAACTAGGTTCCTGAATGGCCGGAAAGTGGTACCGAACGCGATATTGCGACCAGAAGCCATCATGGATGATGTCGCAAAAGCAGTACTGACATCACGAGGCTTGTCGGCGCCTATCGGATTTGTGGGTGAACAGCCGGATTCTGCATACCAATAATTAAGATGTTAGTTTAGTAGATTGATTGAAAAGCGGGCCTCGAGAGTATCTCGGAGCCCGCTTTTGATTTCTAAGTTAAACCAAAGTTAAAGTATCACTCGCCACAGGCGATTCTGCCTGTAAAAATCTCGCCCGGTGGTATTTAGAGTAGTACTTACTGTTCACCCGAAACATGGGCAAAAGGGGAAGATGTGAATGAGTAATCAAGGTGTCAGCGGGCACGCTCCAACAGGATTTCAGTATTTTCTGTACAAGACCTGGAAATCATTGAAAACGCCCATGCCGTACCTGGCGTTCGTGGGTATCGGGCTATGGCTACTGACCTATTTTCTTTTAAATGAGTATTGGAAAATTTTCCCCTTTTTTAAGATCCCGGGCCCGGTCGAGGTAATAACCGAATGGCTAAGTAGAGACCCGATCTGGGGCACCTCGCTTTTTACCGAAGATTACTATATTAATATTTGGGTCAGTTGCAGGCGAATCTTTATCGCCTTCGCTCTGGCAACAGCTCTCGGCGTGCCCTTGGGCCTCTTTATGGGCTGGTCAAAGAAGTTTAAGGATTATACTTTTCCAGTGTTGGAGACCTTACGGCCGATTCCGATTCTCGCATGGGTTCCGCTTGCAATTGTGATGTTCTCGGGGTTTGAGACGCCAATCATCTATCTGGCAACCTTAGCCTCTTTTTTTGTAACCGCTTTAAACACAATGCTCGGTGTAGAGTCCATTGATGAGTCTTATTTCCGGGCAGCAGGCTGTCTTGGCTCTAAGAAACGACATGTCTTTATGAATGTGGTCGTGCCCGGCTCTTTACCATTTATATTTACGGGTTTGCAGATCAGTATCGGGGTAGCTTGGTTTTCTCTAGTGGCAGCAGAGATGATCTCTGGTGATTATGGGTTGGGTTATATGATTATGGCTTCGTATATGGTCAACAAGTACACCACCATGGTTATGGCTATGTTAACGCTGGGATTCGTTGGTTGGATAACCTCAGCAATGGTGCGCGCTGCTGGCAATCGTATGATGCGGTGGCGAGAAAAGGCGCTTGGCCAAGGAGGTGTGTAGATGACTACAGTAGCTCATCAGCAGCCGGCAACAGATAGGAACGCTTCCACTAAGGGGGCGATCAGCATACGCAATGTCACCAAGATTTATGACCCAAAGGGTGCAAATGTCCTTGCGGTGGACGATTGCTCTTTAGAAATAGCGCCGGCTGAGGTCTGTATGATTGTTGGGCCATCCGGCTGTGGCAAGACAACCCTGTTGAACGCTATTGCCGGTTTTCATTCGATCACATCAGGCCAGATAGATCTTGATGGTGAAATGCTCTGTGGACCGGACAAACCGCTGGCCGATCAGGGCGCTGATCGGGTTGTCGTATTTCAGAATGGCGCACTGTTCCCCTGGAAAACGTTGGCTGATAACGTAGCTTATGGCCCGATTGTTCAGGGATTAATGAATAAAGCCGATGCTCGCGAGAAAGCAATTTCGATGCTATCTGAGGCTGGATTATCGGGTGTCGCAGACAAGTATCCGGGCGAAGTGTCCTCGGGAATGGCTCGACGGGCAGAAATCGTTCGCGCGTTGATAAACGATCCCAAGGTATTGCTGCTGGATGAACCCTACCGTGCTATGGACGCGCTGACCAAGTCAATCATGCATGAATCTCTGCTTGAGGTATACGACCGCACTCGAGTTACCATCTTTTTCATAACGCATGATTTGGAAGAGGCAATTTTCCTCGGGGATAGGGTCATTGTTATGACGACGCGTCCTGCCAGGACAAAGAAAATAGTCGAAGTAAAAATTAATAGGCCAAGAGATTATCGGTTATTGTCTTCTGAAGAGTTTAGGGTTTTAGTACAAGAGACCAAAGAAGCGGTTCATGAAGAAGCTGTCAAAGCGTTTGAAGCGGGTGAGCGAGAACTTGCTTAACCGTTCATCGCGCGCAGTAACTGAAAGTTGAGGAAATAAGATGGGAAAGGCATCAAAGAGACAGGAAACGCTAGGTGCTAGAGTTAAAGCTCTAGTTTCAGATCTGACTTTCAGGCGTGGTGTTTTATCAATACTGATATTCCTTACTCTGTGGGAGGTCGGATTTCGATTCAACGAGTGGTTCGGAGTTATGGTCCCATTTGTGGGAAAGGTAGATGCACCATCAATCGTTGCGACTCGCTGGAGCGATGTCGTTCTTATGCCTGGATATTGGGAAAGTTGGTATCTGAGTATGGGCCGGGTGTTCCTAGGTTTTTTGGTCGCACAAATTATTGGAATCCCATTTGGACTAGCGATGGCGGTCAATAAATATTTTCGGGGCATGTTTTTCCCGCCATTTGAGATCCTTCGTCCGATACCACCGCTTGCATGGGTGCCGGCCTCCATCATTTTCTGGCCAACTACAGAGTTGTCGATCATGTTTGTCACGTTTCTTGGAGCGTTCTATACCATCGTCATTAATGTACTCGGTGGCGCACGTACCGTAGATATCCAGTATTTACGGGCGGCGCAATCGATGGGTGCAACTCAGTGGGATCTTTTTTATAAGATTATTCTGCCCGGTACTTTGCCATCCATTTTTATCGGCGCCGCCGTAGGTATGGGAATTACATGGGAAGTAGTGCTGGCGGCTGAGATGATTTCCGGTGGTGGCCAACAAAGTGGTGGGGGATTAGGCTTCTTCATCTGGAGTTCCTACATGGGTGGCGTAATGGATCAGGTTATCGTCGGCATGATCAGCATAGGATTGGCAGGATATATCTCCAGTAGTCTTATACGGTATATCGGCTACAGATCGATGCCGTGGCGGCGAATGTTCTGATCGTAGTATTTCAGGAAATTACAAGAATAGAAAATGGTAAATCGTGAATTGAACTGGCGGAAGATTTAATGGCAGACGCACCTGACATGATGCAAGTAAATAATGTCTACAAGGCATTTGGAGAGGACTGGGCACGTGAGATGGTTATTGAGAATCTCAGTCTTAAAATTCGACGCAATCAACTTACCGCGATTGTTGGGCCCTCAGGCTGTGGCAAATCGACAGTAGTCAACTTGTTGGCAGGGTTCGAGCGGCCAGACCGCGGTCAAATCCTGCTGGATGGGCGCCCAATTACAGGTCCCAGCAAAGATACGCTGGTTGTCTTTCAGGAAACTGCTTTAATGCCTTGGTTGACTACCTACCAGAACGTCACCTTTGGACCCAAGTTGCGTGGCGATATACCTCGCGATCAATTAAAAGAGGCGGCCGACAGTATTATTGAAACGGTTGGACTCACAGAGTTTCGGGACAAGTATCCTTTGCAGCTATCAGGCGGTATGCAACGGCGTGCTGAGCTTGCACGGGCGTTGATTAACCAACCGCTGGTTATGATCATGGATGAGCCATTCCGCGGTCTGGACGCCATGACTCGCCAGTTGATGCAAGAGTTCTACATGCGTTTATGCGAGCAGGAGGCTCGGACTAACGTATTTGTCACCTCTGAACTTGAGGAGGCTATTATCCTTGCTGACAGCTTGGTTGTACTGTCAAATCGGCCAGCCACGGTGAGAGAAGTAGTGCAAATTGATTTGCCACGGCCGAGAAATCTGGAGATGCTGAGTTCTTCACAGGCTTATGAATATAAACGTCATGCTATGGAAATGCTCCACGAGGAGGCACTAAAGAGCTTTAAGGGGGTTGGTTCGAGTTCAGATTTTCTGGAATCCTACTCTCGCAGGCCCTAAAGTCTTAGCAGTTCTGAATCTGCGCCGGCCGTCTTCCAACACTGGAATAACCTATGGGTGTTTTTGAGATCTTGTTGAATCGCCCGGTCATGATTTCTTGCGCAATCGCCGGTGCTCTGATCGCAAGCTTGGGCCCCTATATTCTCAAAAAAAGTGGCTCACATAGTGATCGGATCCGTGTTCTGGTGGTCCGTTTGGGGTATGCCGTCTCATGGATTAGTGTAGCTTTGTTTATTTCGGCCGGATTTGTTTCTGATCACTGATCCTTCCGGCTCCACGCAAGTTATGACGCAGTTAGACTCTGGTCGTAGGAATTAAGTAGGCGGGCGACAGTGTGCTTGAGATAGAAAATCTCTCCAAGAGTTTTGGAGATATTCAGGCGGTAAACAAACTTTCCCTGAAACTGGAGTCTGATTCAGTCGTTGGTTTTCTTGGCCCCAACGGCGCAGGCAAGACCACCACCATGCGCATGGTCTCTGGGTATCTCCTTCCTGACAGTGGCTCGGTTCGAATTTGTGGTTCGGACATCGTGCGACAAACCCAGGCGGCTCAGATGTCTCTGGGCTACCTTCCAGAGGCGCCCAACGGTTTTGGTCGGTTGACCGTTTATGAGTTTCTAGTGTTCTGTGGCCAAGCTCGGCGTTTATCAGGCCAGGTGCTTGAGAACGCGATTGATCAGGCCTGTGATCGGGTTGAACTCGGGCCAGCGCTATCACGACCCCTTGCGCAATTATCCAAGGGTTGGCGACAAAGAGCGTGGCTTGCTCAGGCCATTTTGCATGAACCCAAGGTATTGGTTCTCGATGAGCCCACAGATGGGCTAGACCCCAACCAGAAGGAATTGGTGAGGCGTTTGGTACGCAAGATGAAAGTTGGCAGAACCATTGTGTTATCAACGCATATTCTGGAAGAGGCAGAAGAGTTGTGCGATCGGGTTGTGGTGATCAATCATGGCCAGCTGATCGCTGATGCCAGTCTGGCTGATCTGGTCGATAGTTCGGGGCGTCTAGGTACTCAGTTCAGAAAACTGACCGTGCATGACCAAGAACTCTTGACGGCTTCTTAATATCGACGTTGATTCAATGAGTGAATTAAAGATCAGTATCATTTCTGGATTCAGTGCAGTACTGCGCCATGAATTGCGGCTACTGTTTTTCACGCCTTTGAGTTATCTCTTTCAGACAGCCTTTTTACTTGGGTTAGGCGCCTGTATTTTTCTGGTTGCCGATTTTTATTCGTCAGATGAGGCAACCCTTCGTTTGTTACTGGGGTTTATCCCCTGGATCTCCTTGGTGCTGGTTCCCGCGCTTGCTATGTCGGCTTGGGCAGACAATCAGGCGGATCGCGAAATGGAACTCATATATTCATTGCCCGTCAGTCGGGCCGCCATTGTTATCGGGAAATTCACCGCAGGCTATCTGCTCTTACTCCTCACACTTGCGCTAACATTCCCGTTTGCGATGACGGTGAGCTATCTTGGCGAACCAGATTTCGGCGTTATGGCGGCCGGTTATCTAGCTTGCGCTTTACTGCTT
Organism: Gammaproteobacteria bacterium; assembly: GCA_963580215.1. Classification (GTDB taxonomy): domain Bacteria; phylum Pseudomonadota; class Gammaproteobacteria; order Arenicellales; family UBA868; genus UBA868. The sequence goes on along the minus strand of CAUZJT010000048.1, from coordinate 3,883 downwards.
GGCGCGTGTTTCGCTGTTGCGTTGCTGGCGGCAGCGTTCGTTCGCGAAACAGTAGGTGCTTTTGTTGCAGGCATTGGGGTGCTATTTCTGCTGATGCTTTGCGGGTGGGACGTCTTTGGCCGACTTCTTCGCAATGTGCTGCCTCAGTGGGCGTGGGAAACACTTTCGGTGTACAGCCCGGTTACCTGGCTGAATCGTCTTGGAGAAGGCGTGATACGCCCACAGAGTATTTTGTATTTCGGGTTGACCATCGGCATGGCCTTGTTGGTGACTCATTGGGTAATCGAGGAAAGACGTCGGGGCGACCTGCGTAAACTGTTTTCTGGCAAACGCCTGGCTTGGTTGATAACGCTGTGTCTAGTGTGGTTGCTCGGTATCCCGTTAGCGGCGAATCTGCCTGGACAGTTTGATTTGACTGCAGCAAAGGAATTCAGTCTTCATTCTGGAACGAAGCAGGTGCTTGAGCAGTTACCAGAAAAAACCCAATTGACCCTTTACTGGAGTGACACGGAGGATACTGTTCCAGCGTCGATTAAGGCGCATGCTCGCCGCATTCAGCGATTGCTTTCAGGAATGTCTGGGCGGTCCACATTGGAGTGGACCTTAGTTGATCCAGAGCCTGACACCGAACAGGAGCTTCAGGCGATGGCCCGCGGCATGCATCGGGTACCTATGTCGTCTGGCGACCACTTTTTTCTCGGGATCACAATAGAGCATGGGGGGCGACTTGGGCGGATTCCGTACCTGGATATTCGTCGGGAGAGTCTGTTGGAGTACGATCTTGCCCAGGTTTTGAATGGCTTAACCCATCAATCAACACCCCGGATTGCATTGATCAGCCCCTTGTTGCCATCCTCGGCAGCTCTTGCCGAGCGTGAGGGCCTGTCATTCATGGCCGAGCTGAAGCGCGCCTATGATCTGGCTGTGGTGCCTTTCTTTGAAACCCAGCTACCGGCTGATCTTGATGCGTTGATTCTGCTCGGTACCGACATACTGCACGAGGACATGCTTTATGCAATCGACCAGTACGTTATGGGAGGCGGCAGCCTAATCGTGATGATTGATCCATATACCCGGGTCAAGCCTGCCAACAACGTGACGAACCCTCAGCCGTCTGGTGAGATCAACGACATTTCTGATTTGCTTGCAAGGTACGGTATCAATTACCAGGGTGAGGGTATTGTTGGTGATATACAACTCGCATCTGTGGTTGCTGATGATCAGCAGGGCCGCCTTAACTATCCTTACTGGATGAGAGTTCGCGCTGCGGGGTTGTCGTCGGTTCACCCAACGACCGCCAATCTGAATGAACTCTTATTAGTTGAACCCGGCGCGTTGACTCTTGACTCAGCGGCGAACGGAATGATTCTGGTTACAACCACAGTTGATGCAGGCGTTTATCCTAGGGAGTCGTTTGCCCGAAAAACGCCGCGTGAGTTGGCAATGACCTTTGCTGGTCAGTCGCAGCCCAGAGCGCTTGCTGTGGTTGTGAAGGGTCCCCTAAAAAGCGCGTATCACTTGTCAGAGTCGCACAGTACTGGCGTTTTGCACCTCCAGTCCTCCAGTGGGACCCCAGTCGTCTTTGCGGTAGCCGATGTGGACTGGCTGTTCGATCCATTCTCACTTCAGCAAACCCGGCTTGGCGAGGATACTGTGGTTCGACCACTCAATGATAATCTGGCTTTTTTATTGAATATGATTGAATTTGCCACAGGGGGCGAAGCGTTGATAGGAATACGGTCTCGCGGGAAGTTACAGCGGCCGTTTACACGAGTAGCTGATTTATTTCGAGTGGCACAGGCTGAGTTGCAAGATAAAGAGGCTAGTCTTGCTAGTGAAGTGACCAAGCTGGAACAGCAAATTAGCGGCCTAGCCGAGGGAACCGAACACATCGAATATGCACAGTTGCCCGAGAGCATGAAACGCCAACTGAAGGATTTTGAAAGCAAATTACTTTCTGCCCGTCGGGAACTTCGAGAAGTCAGGCGTGGTATTCGTACCAAGGTAGACGGGTTGGGCGCTCGTCTGGTATTAATTAACCTGGCGGCCGGCCCCTTTCTGGTCGTACTGCTGGCAGGAATAATATTCCGATATCGCAAAAGGACATTGAGTCGAAGAGTCTAGCGTCAGAGAGGTTCATCTGATAACAGCGTCTCTCCCGCCCTAGTTGCTGCTGGAAATTTAAGCGACTGTCTTTGCTCGCGGAAGATCAGTCGATTTCCCCAAGGCCTCCTGTATCTCATTTTTTGACTCCATAAGCAGGTCTGCCATGGCTTGGGCCATAGGTAGAGGTGGGGCTACTTTTTCCCAGATCAGGCCAACAGGCTTACTGATGATTGGGTCGATCAACTGAACCTCCCGAGTGCCGGGAAAGGCATCGTTGGCGCGACTGAACCCGTTGGGAACAATAGTTGCGAGATCGCCCTGCATAACATGGAATGCCAGCTGGAAAATTGAATTGCATTCAAGTTTTGGTGACGGGTCACAGTCGATGCTGGCAAACGCTTCATCCATGACCTGGCGTTCTTTCATGTTTGGAGAAAGCAGACAAAGAGGTAGTTCGGCGGCCTCTTTCCAACCAATAGTTTGTTGTTGTGTCGATAACATGTTTTTTGGAATCATCAGGCTGAGCTGTTCTTGGTACAGCACCATGGTGTTCAGCTTTTTCAACGACTGACCTTCGAGGTAGGTAATGCCAACGTCGAGTTCAAAGTTTCGTAATTCGTTGATCAGATTGCCTGAGCCCACGAACTGAATATCTATCTCAACTGCTGGGTAAGCTTGAGTAAAAAGTTGGCTGATACGGGGTAGAACTGGAGAACTGGTTGGCATGGCGCCAACTCGGATTTTGCCATTGAGATTACGCCGCATAATGGCGAGATCTTCGATCATGCTTTTCCGATCAGCCAGCAGGCGCTTGGCCCAACTGATAACCCGCTCACCTTCAGGTGTGAACCCCTGGTAACGCTGGTGACGAAGAATGATCGTTACATCGAGCTCAGATTCAAGTTGTTGTAGCGCGCTGGATAGGCTTGGTTGCGATACATGACAGCGCTCAGCGGCACGGCCGAAGTGGCCTTCTTGTTCAAGCGCGACCAGATATTCAAATTGTCGTAAAAACATAGTGAACTCTCTCCTTTTTTATCTATCCGAGAATCTCCCCTTAGCTAAATCAGGATAGACATAAACTATTAAATTCTTATATTGTACAAAAATACCTATCTTTTCCTAATTATTCAACCACTGCAATAGTGCGGATAATTTTTTGTGATTCTGGGAAGCTATCTACATAAAAGCATTCCTAACTGAAGTATTCAGGCGGGTAGATGATTTAAGTCATAAGCGCCCAGTGATGTTGAAAGTAATGTTAAAACGTCTCAGTTAATCACTTGTCCGCATACTCATCCACTTATGTCCATAATCCATATCGAAGAGTTTTCTAGAAGATCGTCAGCCGACATGGGCAGTTATAGTACCCAATTCATCCGCAATAGGCGGTACAACTGGGTTAACTGATTGCCTTAGGCGGTACAACTGGGTTAACCGATTGCCTTGCGACAGTGTAGATGGTCCGCGCTACCCAGTGAGCCATGTCTGTGTGACTTCCCGCACTGGCTTGCAAGCATCTATTTTGCCGTGTCCAGGCATAACGCTGATGATACTGGCGATCACAGCTTTACTGGCGACTCTCAGATAACTGGCAAACTGCTTCAAGATGGCTATTTATTGAATCTTCCCTTGCGTTAGGATATTCGGTGGGGATTAACGAGAGGTAGTGCATCGCTGTCATGCTGAACCACCCAACCGTTTTTTGTTCCTGCGCTTCGTTACCACGGCCGTAGTCGATCCAAAAGGGTGCTCGCCACTCGATGGCCTGACTATA
>CAUZJT010000047.1:0-17517 GCA_963580215.1 Gammaproteobacteria bacterium | reverse complement strand
GTTTAATCTGAGGCCTGGCTATCTCACATTCGGTGCAAACGCGTGTTCAGGATTGCGCCATTTTCAGGCCGACAGCCACCTGACAGCCTGGCTGGAAAATCAGGGGTATGCCTACGATGTTATTACCGACAAGGAGTTGCATGACGAAGGTGTGGCTGTACTGAGTGGATATGCTGCGGTGACGACAGGATCTCATCCTGAGTACCACACGACCCAGACACTCGATGCGTTGCAGCAGTACCGCGACCAGGGCGGTCACCTCGCCTATCTGGGCGGGAATGGGTTTTATTGGCGTGTTGCGATCCACCCCGAGAACAGTTCGCTCATCGAAATCCGCAGAGCCGAAGGTGGCATACGGGCTTGGGCAGCGGAACCCGGCGAGTACTACAACGCTTTTGATGGTCAATATGGTGGCTTGTGGCGTCGCAACGGACGACCACCGCAAGCCCTAGCGGGTGTAGGATTCTCGTCTCAAGGCCAGTTTTTCGGTTCCTACTATCGCCGTACTCCCGACAGCTACGATCAACGTTTCAGCTGGATGTTCGAAGGCATAACCGATGAACTGATTGGCGATTTTGGCTTCAGTGGCGGTGGCGCAGCTGGATTCGAACTCGATCGCTATGATCGTTACCTGGGCTCACCCGAAAACGCTGTGGTGATCGCCTCGTCCGAGAATCATAATGATACTTTCGTTCTGGTTCCTGAAGAGCAACTCACTCATATCACCAACTGGCCAGGAGTACCGAACGAGGAACTGATTCGCGCTGACATGCTGTACTTTGAAACACCTTCAGGTGGTGCAGTGTTCTCAACTGGTTCAATCACTTTCTGCGGTAGCCTGCCTTACAACGATTTCGACAATAATATTTCAAGGCTGATGAGAAACATTTTTAACAAGTTTCTAGACAGTTGACACGATCGGCCATAAAACCAGCAAGATCAGTTCAGCTCGCGTGTTGCCCGTTTTGTAAATAGCGTTGTGACAACGATGCTCCCCGCTAAAGGCGTCGTACCTGCCAAAAGCAAATTGCTATTCCTGATTCGGGGGCAGGTTATTGGTTGGCGTGCAGCAGATATTGGTATTGTGCGGACCATGATGAAGGAACCGAAACCGCTGAGACAACTCTGAACGAAAAACCCTGTTTGGAACTTTAAGTCATCATGCCTGCAACACTCGCAGAAAAGATTATTGCCACGTGCCGTGGGCCGGCATAAAGTTGCTCCAGGAGAGATCGTCACCTGTTCGGTCGATCTTGCCATGGTGCATGATGGCAGGCTTGTTCTACACCTCAAAAAAGAAACTGACGCACTCTACAAATAAAGAGCATTGAATAATGACCAAACACCTAAATCTTGAAAAACAGTTATCCGACGACGGTATTGTTGTGGCGCCGGGTATATATGATGCTCTGGGTGCGGTGCTGGTAGAGCAGGCTGGGTTTCATTCTGCCTATCTTTCTGGGGCCTCCATCGCCTATACCCGCTTTGGACAGCCAGACATCGGCCTGGTCAGCATGAGCGAAGTCGCAGATGTGTTATCGGCGATTACCGAACGCTCCAGTCTTCCTATCATCGTCGATGCCGACACCGGATTCGGTAACGCCCTTAACGTCATACGCACGGTACGTCTGTTCGAAAATATTGGGGCGGCGGCCATCCAGTTAGAAGATCAAACTTTGCCCAAACGATGTGGACACCTGGCCGGCAAGACGTTGGTGTCTACTGGAGAAATGGTGGGCAAGATCAAGGCTGCACTGGATGCACGGTGTAGCACCGAGACACTGATCATCGCACGTACCGATAGTATTGCCACTGAAGGCTTTGCCTCTGCAATCGAGCGTGCCGAGCACTACCTGGAAGCCGGCGCTGATGTGCTTTTTATCGAGGCCCCGCAAACACAAGACCAGATGTATGCCATCTCCAAACAGTTCAGCGACCGTATTCCTTTGTTGGCAAATATGGTTGAAGGCGGTAAAACGCCCCATAAAACTGCTTCAGAACTTGAAGCTTTAGGTTTTTCATTGGTTATATTTCCCGGCGGTATGGTGCGCGTGATGGCCCACACTGCGCAGGCCTATCTGGCCAGCCTGAGCGAACATGGCTGGACACTGCCATTTCGGGGTCAGATGCTGGATTTCGACCACCTCAACGAACTGCTAAATACTAACGACATGCTGGCGCTGGGGGCTGGCTACGATTCCAAAGCTTTCGAGGAAACAAATGATTGATCCGGTAACACTCGCGATCCTCAAGGGGCGGCTAGAACAGATCGCCGACGACATGGACGCAACGCTGTTCCGCAGCGCCTTCAATCCGATTATTGCTAAGACCCATGATGCTTCGCACGATTTAATTTACGCCCAGACCGGAAAACTCTGATACAGGGTAAGCGTTTGGTCAAAACTAAAAAATGACCTTGTCACGATCATCGACCCGATTCTGACAACATGGCTCTGGATTTGAATCTCCGTGGCAAAGATGGCAACCCAAACTACTGAAGGAGAAACGATTCTCTGAGCGTTCAATCAGAAACCTTGTTGGCTCTCAAGATGAGTGAGAGATTACATCAGAACGGCTCGACTGTTCGTCGACTGCAACAACTAAGAAGTTCTATTGCAGTAACGTTACCAACGTTGCTCCATTGATCCCCAATAGAAAGTCGGAAAACTCCTGAGATTCAGGAGAAACTTACTGTAAACTCTAAAACGAATTGGGGAATGGTTTTGCACTTACTCTGTAATAGTAATCTTTGGGTAAGTTAGGCCATCTGACTTTTAATCAGGTGGTCGCAGGTTTGATCCCTGCACGGCCTGCCATATTTACCCTCCCTAACAAACATTTACAGTTGCTCTAACCAATACCAACTGATTTTTCCCACCCACTGGGTGGGGATTTGGCGGCCGAATGAACCGCCAACTTCGGTTTAACCGAATACCACTCGACAGCCTTCTCAGCCTTCTCAGCCTTCTCAGCCTTCTCAGCCTTCTCAGCCTTCTTAGCCTTGTCCAGCAAGTTATGGGTTTCAGCGGCACTGTAAGGAGTAGGGTGGAGCCATTCCCAAGTCTCACTGAAGCTGTAGAGTAGGGGGGTAAGCAAAAGGATCCTGTTCTAATGCCTGATAAACAGAAAATGACGCCAGTCATTGATATATCCCCTCTTACGAGTAGTAATTCTGAACTATGGAGAGTCGTCGATCAGATGATTGGAGAAGCTTGCCAGGCAAGAGGTGGGTTTGTTGTGACAGGGTTGCCGCCACTTATGCAGCAAAAAGATGCGATAGTGGAAAATTTCTTCAAAGTGTTTGATTTGCCAGAGTCGGTACTCTATGAAATTGCAAAACGCGAAATGCGCTCTGATAGTAAATTAACAGTCCGTGGTTATCTGAATCGCAACAAAGGTGGATTTGCCTACGGGGAACAATTCGACTTAGGGCCTGAAGATATAGCCCCTGGCCCAGATATTGACGGCATTGAAATGCTTATTAATAAAAACGCCTGGCCTTCACAAGAACCGGAACGCGGTTGGCGCAAAGAAGTCATCGAACACTTTCAACAAATGGAATCTCTTGGGATATTGATTATCCGATCTATCGCACGTTATTTGGGTGTCGACGAGTTCGCGGCAGCTGGTCGATTTGAAACCAGCAGTTCCACACTGCGATTCCTTAAGTACCCAAAGCGACCCGACCATATTGAAATTCTAGGAGAGAAAGGCGCCATGCGAGTCGTCGATGGATGTGAAGTCCCCTTGGTCGCCAGTGAGCACACCGATAATTGCGGTCTGACATTCCAATGGCAAGATGAGCCGGGGTTGCAGATTCAAACGCCTGATGGTGAGTGGCTCGGCATTCCGAATATACGCAAAGGTTTTTCTGTCCACCTTGGGGAGGCGCTAGATACCCAAACCGCAGGGCGAATGCACGCGACGCCACACCGCGTTTATAGCACTGGCAAAACCCGGCATTCAATGGTCTTCTTCCTTGAGCCAAACTTATTCGGGAGCGTGAAACCTTTTAGTACAGAGCCCAATGAACCAATTGCCTCGGACGAAAACACTTATGCGGCATCAATGATCAATACATTGCGGAATACGGGACGCGCATGATGGAGAGATTTACTTTAAAGATACGGAGCGAAATGAAGACTCTGTACTGATCTAAATAATTGACCGATCATTGACGCTGACTGTTTGACCACTAGGCGGCGCTTGGGCGTCGTGTATCTACATTCATCTACATTCCCCAACACTTATCAGCACACAACCGATGGCGGGCCGTATGCTAAGATATTGAAAAATAAGATAAACGAAAAAATGTCTTTCGGACTTTTAATCAGGTGGTCGCAGGTTCGAACCCTGCATGGCCTGCCATAAATCAGACACTTACGAGGGTTTGAAAAAGAAATCCTCCAATTCAAAGCAAACCGTCCAATTGAGCCGGCCATTTGATACGAAATAGAAATGGTTGACATAAGAATCCCGAACCATAGTCCCACTTTGAACCTTAGCCCAATTTATGCTTAACCAATCTGGCGAGGTTACCCGTCTTGCCGTTAAAGACGCGATTGGTTTTCCCGCATTGACTTTACTTGCGAGCATGATCGGATTTGGCTCGTTAGTTCACGAAAGTGGATTGCCCTTTACAGTGGCACTGGCTGCGACCGCTGGGATTTGGGGGTTGCCAGGACAGTTGACCCTGGTAGAGGTGCATGCGGCGGGTGCTTCAGCCTTTTTTGTCATTCTTGCTGTGGCTTTGGCCAACGCGCGCTTCTTACCAATGGTCGTATCCTTTGTCCCGCTGATACGGTCCAGCGCTACGCGCCCTGGATGGATGTTTGTTCTGGTTCAGATGTTATCGATCAACTCCTGGGCTGCAGGACTGAGGCGTTTTCCGACAATCTCACCTGAATTGCGGCAGCGTTATTACATTGTATTTGCATCTATTTGTATGGCATCAGGGTTGCTGGGCACTGCTATCGGATTCTTAGGGGTTGGCCTGTTGCCACGACCAATCGCGCTCGGACTCATTTTCCTGAATCCGTTGTTCTTTGCCATTTTGTTGGCAGGCGCTCAAGGTCGCGGTGCGTCCACCGCGTTGCTGATTGGTGCTCCGCTTGGCGTGCTTTTTCATCTGATAGCACCTGATCTGGATCTACTGATAACGGGAGTGGTGGGAGGTACGTTGGCTTTTCTCGTAGGGCAAAAGCGTCAGGGCCGGGAAAAAAATCATGATTGATGTGCAGGCTATCGATATCGGATTAGTGACATTGGGTGCAATTGGCGCCACTTACCTTTGGCGTGGCTTAGGCGTTTTGTTTGCGTCACGCATCAATCATGAGGGCGCAGTTTTTCAATGGGTCACCTGCGTTTCTTACGCAATGTTGGGGGGGCTTATCGCCCGGATGATCGTTTTGCCAATTGGCCCGTTAACTCAAACGCCTCTGGCCTTTAGGGTCTTTGGAGTTGTTGTCGGGCTTACGGTCTTTTTTCTGTTGGGGCGCAGAGTCCTGCTCGCAGTTTGTGCAGGTGTTGGTACGTTTATATTGCTGGTCTCAGCTTTCTGAATTTTGCTCATTGGCCGCCGGTTTAGTTTTAGCGCGGCCACCGTCTATTTCGGATAGCCAATGGGCGTGTTAATAGGAGTATTGCCACACGATGTCTAATGTAGTGACCTCAAAATCGCCCACGATGGGTGCTGATGGACGGCCGTGGCCGAGTTTTCGCGAAGCGGCTGTCGTTTGGTTGCGAGTTGCGATGCTGAGTTTTGGTGGCCCAGCTGGGCAGATCGCCGTGATGCACCGCATAGTTGTTGAGGAAAAGCGCTGGATCGGGGAGGCCCGTTTCCTTCACGCGCTGAATTTTTGCATGTTGCTGCCAGGGCCGGAGGCCCAACAACTGACCATATATTTAGGATGGCTGATGCACCAGTGGCGGGGTGGATTAGTCGCAGGGGTTTTATTTGTTCTTCCGGGCATGTTGGCAGTAATGGTGCTGACCTGTATTTATGCCCTGTATGGCGAGGTAGATGTCGTCGCAGCCATGTTCTTTGGTCTAAAAGCCGCGGTACTGGCGATCGTGTTACAGGCAGTAGTCAGGATTGGCAAGAAAGCATTGCGTAATAGCGTGATGGCGACATTGGCCGGTTTATCTTTTATGGGTATTTTTTTCTTTGATATACCTTTTCCGGTAATCATCATCGCGGCTGCAGTGATTGGCGCCTTAAGTGGCCGATACGGCGTGCGAAGTTTTCTAGGTGGCGGGGCCACCGCGACGGGTGAAGAGGCAGTTAGTGCTGAGAGTTCTATTCTTGGGGAGGACGTTCCCGAACACGCCCGGCCTGGAGCCAGTCGTGTTCTTGGTATCAGTATCGTGTTGTTACTGCTTTGGGCCACGCCTGTAATAGGCCTGGCCCTGTTTCTTGGCCCGGATAACGTATTTGTCGATATTTCAGTATTTTTCTCGAAAATGGCAGTCGTAACGTTTGGTGGCGCTTATGCCGTATTGGCCTATGTAGCGCAGGCGGCTGTGGAAACGTACGGCTGGCTTGAGCCAGGAGAGATGCTGGACGGGCTTGGCCTCGCTGAAACTACTCCAGGTCCGTTAATTATGGTAACTCAGTTTGTAGGATTCTTAGGCGCATTCCGCGATGCGGGTGGTCTGACACCATTGGTAGCTGGCGTCCTAGGCGGTTTGTTGACAACCTGGGTGACTTTTGTGCCTTGCTTTTTATGGATTTTCATGGGCGCACCTTATGTAGAACAACTTCGGCAAAGCCAGGTGCTGTCGGCGGCATTCATTGCCATCACCGCCGCTGTTGTTGGAGTTATTCTTAACCTGGCAGTATGGTTTGCGCTGCATGTGATGTTCAAAGATGTGGGAACATTTGAAGCCTTTGGATTACGCGTAGCAGTTCCAGATCCCATGACTCTTGATCCGATTGCGGTAGCGCTGGTTGTTACAGCATTAATAGCCGTGTTTGTCTTTCGCGTAGGCATGATAGCCCTGCTAGGAGCAGCTGCAGTAGTCGGTTTAGGGCTCCTTGGGGTTGGGGTAATAATCGTTTGAATGTTTAGATTATGGCTAACCAGGGTAGAGCAAAGCGGCTTGGCTTGTTTCACCGATTTGTGTTGGGAGAGGGTGTTTTGACGTTTCTGAGCGGATAAAAACTGTGACATAGAATCGGTGCACAACATTTCAGTGCCGGGGCAAAAATGAGTAGGTAAAGCGCGTTCTAGATTAGTCTTAAACTATTAACAATAGTCATAAATTGTTCGGTGTATTGAGGGGGCACAGAAAGCCAAAGCCCTGCAGTCAGGCTGCCGTTTGTACCCTTATTGTGTTTACTTAAAGTACAACTGCGGCGATTAAAATTCTTGATAATGCGAGATTAAAACAGGGCGAAGGCCTAGCAACCCCAGGTTGCCTTGATCGCGTTCTTCCCAGCTGCAGAAAAGTTTTTTATACAAACTCCAGAACCTGCCCCATCGTAGCGTTTGCTGTCTGGTGTGGAAGCTTTGCTGAACACGCTACCGTTACCCGAATACCAGAGGTTAGTAACTAAACCCGCCGAGTCATCACCATCAGCCTCCTCAAGATCGACCAGTCGATGAGTGTCATCCGTGTTATTGGACATGCTTTCATCCACATGCCAGATGGCAATCCCACCAAAGGTATTATTACCAAGAGCAGACCAAAGGCCCTTATCGTAGCCCGAGGAATTTCTGTATTCGACTAGGAAATATTCGCCCGCTTGGGTGGTCCCTGTGCCGTTACTCTGGTAGACGGTGCTCGCGCCAGAGGTCGATCTTCCAGCGGCCCTAATAGTCCGGCGACCTCTTGTGATGGTTTTGGTCTTGACCCAACCCATCGTGTGTCGTACCCAGGCGCTTGGCAGTACTGGAGTCTGACCAGCGTAGGCATCAGTAGACGCCATACCCCAAGTGCCAGCAGCCATCACGCAAAAGGCACCGATTCCAGCCGAGGAGTAGTCACTATCGTAAAGATCAGGAAGGCCAAATATATGATGGGCGATCTCGTGCACCATGATACCCATGGTAGCTTGATGATCAACACCTGTTCCAGATACTTGGATCTCACCAAATTGTGAATAACCCATGACGTTGCCACGCCCGGCGCCAACAATAACGCCATCAAGTTTGGGTGGTGATGGAATAGTGCTGGCATGACCCCATACGCTTGGGGTTTTTGCTGTAGTGGCGGCTTCATAGCCCGCGACAATGACGATGACAGCCAGTTCATCAGCGTCGGTGTATCCATCGTCGTTCTTATCATAAGCCTTAAAATCGATATATTGGTCTGCCTTGATAACAGCCCTTCTCGTTAGGATCCCATTTCGCGCGTTAGCGCCTTGGGTATTGGGGTGTCTGTAACCTAAGTTAATCCACCCTATGACGCCGTTATTTTTTGGGCCGTGAGTTTCTTTGGCAGGAGTGAGTTTTACTTTGTTGTTAGATGCTTTTTTGTAATAATGCGCGATATCATTTTTGATAAAATCTGCGAAACTTCTCTGAGAGTACTTGCCTTTTCTATTAGTGAACTCAGCGAGTATGAATAACACGCTACCTTTGAAATCTCCACCCGGTACCCTAAGTGGGGTTTGGGCTCGCCTATTAGTGTTGCGCAGGGCTCCGGGTAGTTTTGTTGCCGGTCTGATCCTGCGCTGCAGGCTCATAGGAGGCCTGTGGTCTGCTCTGATACCGCTAAGCACAGGGGTTGCCTCATCATATGACCGAACATATTGCCAATAATCAGATTCACTTTTTGCGATTGAAAAGCCGTCCAGTGTTTCAACCCAATGAGTCCACTCATCGCCTTTAAGTCGTACGGCCACAACTGCGCCGTTAGGTTGAACTATTTGAGTAATCCCCGGGAAGGCGGGTGCTGACTGAACTTCTTCCAAGATTAACCCGAAAAAGAGCACAACAATAAAAGAACGAGTTAGTATTTTCACGCTTGTTGCGCCTCCCCGGCTGCACAAGGCTGTTTAACGTCCGTTATTATGTTGCGCGTTGCAGCGCTAGCGCGACGGTAGTAGATGCTTGATTGTACATAATTTATCCAAGGCTCTCAGCGCTTTTTAAGCACGCGCGCTGAAGTTCATTTTGTTAAATGAGAGGGTTATATTGCTTTGCTTGTTGGGCTTGGGTTCCCCAATAGGTTCTTCTGGCATTGAATAAAGTGTTAGCCTGGGTCAGGCGTTCAGGCATCACAGATCGCTTAGTGTTGATTCTTCTTAAGACGGTGGGCCAGGTGTTTAAGGCTGGAGACTGCTGGATAAGAGTCGAAAACGACCAGTCGCATCAGCTAAGGGAGTATAGGGAGAAGAGAAAAGTTTGCAGTTTCTGTTTTAAAATTAATGAGTTGTCCTATAAAAATAGTTTTCCTATAAAAATAGTTTTCCTATAAAAATAGTTTTCTCATAAAGAAAATTGTCCAATAAAAACAACTGTTTAAAAATTGATACTGATGCTTATCTTGAATTTACCAAGACCAATCCAAGCCATAAAACATCTCATGTTAACTAGTAAGCTGTCGAGCGTGCAGGTATTTGTGACAACACATCCTCATTGATGGTCAAATAGAGCATTGGGAATATTGAGAATGTTGGGCAGAAGATTTATGTCGATACGAGCGTCATTGGTCGGGGTTGCGATGGCAACTGTCCTGATTGCACCTTCTTATTCCCCAGTACAAGCGGGCGGTGTTTACGGATGGCATCTTGCGGCGATTGGCGTCACAGAGGAGATGCATCGCAATCGTAGGATGCGCGGTAGGGTCAATGTCGGGGTACTAGACCAAGGCGCGTTGTGCTCTCATACAGAGCTTTCTGGGCGATGCACCATGTATACCCATCCTAATCCAGCCCTGGGCGGTGGACCTGATGATCATGGCACTCATGTTTCCACAACGATTGCCGCCAATGATGGGGGTACTAGCGGCATGGTTGGGGTCGCTCCGGGCGCGACTATTTGGTCCTACTCCATTTTTGGTAGCGATGGGTTCGTCGGATATGCTGATGGGTTCCTGCCGGAAGATTGTCGAACTTGCTATGGCGGAAACATCATCGATTATTTTCGCGATTACAAAAAGGTCTCTGTTACTAATCATAGCTATGGAGCTCCGACTTGGCCTCCACAAGCCAGTGAAATGCGGATGTTCGCTGAAAAACAAAACAAAAATATTGTAACAGTATGGGCTATGGGAAATGACAACAAAGATGTCCGTAACCTGGTTTTTCAAAATAATTTTCAGGCGAGAGATAAATTAAAAAACTTAATTTTTGTTCCAGCACTTAACAAAGATCTCGAGCTGGCCTACTTTTCGAATACTCCAGGCGAGAATGGGTTTTGCAATGTAACCTCTCAAGTTTGTCTGGCGCGAAATAAGTACAAATACTTTACCGTTGCGGCTCCAGGGATGGAGATATACGCTGGGGTTGCAAGTGGGGGTTACAGCAACATGCAGGGCACCTCTATGGCTGCCCCCATAGTTACTGGTGTAGTTGCCTTGCTGCAGGGACGCTGGCCTGCCTTGAAAAAAAATGCGTCCAAGGTCACGAGCATTATTTTTCGCACAGCACAGGATTTAGGTAAACCCGGCGTAGATGAGATCTATGGTTGGGGCATGGTGCGCGCAGATAGGGCGCTCGGTCCGCTTGGCGCAAAGTACCTCAAAAAGAAAAAGAAAAAATACAGCCTTGCGACCTCCAGCCTTAGAGTTTCCCCGGCGCTGTCAAATTTAACCAATCAGAGTGTTTCCTTTTTTGATGAATATGACCGCGACTTCCAGATTCCGCTCGCTACTTATGCGCCGAGTTACCAGGGAATCCTTCAGAACTGGGTGAAAACGACCGAGGGCCGTAATGACTATGTCATGGATAATGGCCGCGGCCTGAGTTACGCGTTTTCGGCGCAAGATTACAATGCAGTAGATCCCAGTCTGGCAGATATCGAGTGGCGCATGAGTTATCAAAGAGACAAGGGTGAGGCGCTGCACTTCGGTCAAGGATCAGCGCTCGAACAACTGGGAATTCCAACGAGTTTTAGCTTCGGGCTAATGACAGATAAGACGATTCAGACAGGCGCTTATCCTGTCATGGGGCTTGCTGAGGGCGGGGTTTATGCACTTTTTCAGCGTCCAATCACCTCAGGTTTTAGTATTGCCGGCGGCGCACTTACCAACACTAGCCTGGATAGTGAAGCAGAAGATAGGGATTACGCACCTGAGACAGACGCCATGGTTATCTCCTTAGGCCGCGTCAGCGACGATACGCGACTGTCTACCAAGGTCAGCGTTTCCTACCTGACAGAAGATAACGGAGTGTTGGGAACCGGAGGCGCCGGAGGTCTGGATTTTGCGGATGGCTCGAATTCGCAGGGCGTGACTTTAGGGTCAAGTTATCAGCTTAACCGTGATTCGAAAGTATCCGCTTCTTATACTGAGGCATTTTCTAGAAGCGATGCTTCAAGCGATAATTTACTCAGTCTAAATAGCGCCAGGCTTACTAGCTCCGC
The DNA here is from genome assembly GCA_963580215.1 of Gammaproteobacteria bacterium. Taxonomy (GTDB): domain Bacteria; phylum Pseudomonadota; class Gammaproteobacteria; order Arenicellales; family UBA868; genus UBA868. The sequence continues at coordinate 5,986 of CAUZJT010000047.1, read as the reverse complement.
GTTCGCCGTTGGGCTTGAGTCGAAAAACGTGTTTGATGGTGCGGATCGCCTTAAGCTTTCGGTTAGCCAACCGCTGCGAGTTAACGGCGGGTCTATGTCTTTAATGCATGATGACTACTATGATGAAGAAGAAGTTCTACATGCCCGCAGTGTTGATATCGATCTGAAACCCACTGGCCGACAGATTGACTACCAATTGGAGTATGTTTTTCAGCCCAAGCCATCAGGCTCCACCTTAGGGTTATTTGCGTATTACGCAGATGATTATCTTCACCAGGCAGGCCTTGTAGATTATGGCTTCGGGCTGAGAGTACACAAATCGTTTTAGATTCTTCAAACTTGCTTTGAGACGGCATAGATCACTGCCGATTGAGCGAGTTGTTCTATAGCCTCGTATGGTTTAGCCGCATTGATCTAGATACCGCAGACGCCGATACAATCTAATCAGCAGGGCGTTAAGGGTCAATGGCAAAGCCATTGATGTTTTTCCAGCGGCCAAACGAAGATAATTCGCCTATCAACGCTTTGTTGATCTATTTTCCTAAGTTTACTATTGTCACAAACCCCAATTAACTGGTTTATTACGGGTCGAAAGGGCAGAACCTACCGAGTACTTGCTATGCCACATAACCATCCCAATATCCTGTTGATTCAGGCCGATCAACTTAAGCCTCAGGTACTCAGCAGTTATGGAGGGTTCGCTGTTACTCCCTATTTGGATCAATTGGCGGATCAAGGTGTGGTGTTTGAGAATGCGTACTGCAATTTTCCATTGTGCGCCCCTTCACGTTTCTCGATGCTGTCAGGCATGTTGCCCTCACGTATTGGCGCTTTTGATAATGGCGCTGAATATCTGGCGCAGATTCCAACGGTCGCACATTACCTTCGTCTGGCGGGTTACCGCACTTGCTTGTCTGGAAAACAACATTTTGTTGGTCCCGATATGCTGCATGGATTTCACGAACGGCTGGTGCCTGAGCTTTACCCAACAGACTTTTCGTGGACGCCGAGTTGGGATGAAGTGCGAATGAATTCTAATAATAATTCTAGTGGAGTCACTCGAGCCGGGATATGTGCACGCAGTGTTCAAATGGATCACGATGAGGCTGTTTTATATCGTGCAAAGGCCAAACTTCACGATTACGCGCGTATCAAAGGGCAGCCGTTTTTCCTGGTAGCCTCTTTTACCCACCCGCATGAGCCTTACTTTGCGCTGCAGAAATATTGGGATAGATACAGGCACGATGACATACCCATGCCAATCACCGGGCTTCAGCCAGAAGATAAACGTGAAGTACATACCCAGCGAATGTTGAATCACCACTCCTTAATAGATGGCGACATCAATAACGCACACATCCGTATCGCACGCCATGGATATCTATCCAACGTCTCATATTTTGACGATATGGTCGGAGATTTAATGGCTACGCTCGAACAAACCGACTTATTAGATAACACGTTGATTGTGGTGACCTCTGATCATGGCGATATGCTAGGAGAACACGGACTCTGGTTTAAAAAGCATTTCTTTGATCATTGTTCCCGGGTGCCCTTGATTGTGCACGCGCCCAGGCGTTTTTCCTCGGGTCGGAGTTTAAATAATGTGTCACTGGTTGATCTATTACCAACACTATGCGAGTTTGCGGATTTCAACGTGGCCGAGCGTGCACCTCAACCGCTTGACGGAGCCAGTCTGCTGCCACAGTGCGAGCATCCGGATGCTCGTGATGAGCGACCAGTATTTTCTGAAATAACATCTGAGGGGGTTCCCGCGCCAATGTTAATGGTCCGAGATAGCCAGTTCAAACTGATCAAAGGTGGTCAGGCGCCAACGGTGCTTTATGATCTGGAGAAAGACCCACAAGAGCAAAACAATGTTGCAGAACAAGTCAGTCTATTGGATGTGCGTCAGCGACTGGAGAATCTTACTCTTAACTGTTGGGATTACGATTCACTAGAAGAAGACATTCGACTCAGTCAGCGACGAAGGCGCCTAGTCCAGGCAGCGCACGAGGTTGGAAATCCACCGGTATGGGATTCGCAACCAGAGGACCCAACACTTCCGTGGATCCACCGTGGGCCGGAGGAATACAACGATTGGGCTTGGCTCGGTATCACCAAGCAATAAACAGGCGACTGCAGACTCATCTCGGTTGTGATGCAATTTTCCTTTATTACCAGCTTCCGCTATAGGTTAAGCCGCTATGAGTGAATCGAATAGTTTGAACAGCGACATAAAGAGCATGAAGCTCTATCGCCATGTGGATCGTGTACTGACTGAGCTTCAATACCTGGGCAAAAGCGAGCAGGAGACACTATCCGCCAGCGAGCTTACGCCGTTTGATCAACTGCATTATCACGGCACTGAATCGGTTGATCAGGCGGTTCGTGCAACTGGTATTACTGTGGGCAGTTTGGTCCTTGAGATCGGATCGGGGCTTGGCGGCCCTGCCCGGCATATTGCCGCCACAGCAGGGGCCAAAGTTACCGCATTGGAATTGCAGGTTGACCAAAACGAGCTGGCCTCACACCTTAGCGCCCGTTGCGGCTTGGCAGAAAAAGTGGCTCATGTATGCGGTGATTTTCTGACCCACGAGTGGTCCACGCAACATTTCGATGTGATTGTCAGTTGGCTTGCGCTTTATCACATTCCTAAGCGTAACGTGCTGCTGGAACGCAGCTACGGCTTACTGCAAAAAGGCGGCTACTTTTTTACCGAGGACCTTTATGCTCGCAAGGAGTTCACTGACTGGGAAAGATCTGAACTCGCGGCAGAGCTGTTCGCCAACTGCTTGCCAGATTATGACACCTATCTTCAGGATCTTAAGACAGTGGGGTTTGAATTGGTGAGCGCTGAAGAGATGTCAGATGATTGGACTGTGTTTACTCGTGAACGCCTAATAGATTATCGTGCCCAGAAGGCCCGACACATAGATGTACACGGTGAGGTCGTGTTTACCGCCATGGAACACTTTTACGATGTGGTGGTGCGCCACTTTTCCGGAGGTAAGCTTGGCGGTATCCGTATTGTCGCCCGCAAAACCTGATTGCATCGTGCACTTTTGTTTTTCTGATGAAAGTAGATAAAGCCTGTTAATGTGAAATGCTGATTCTGATCGATCAATCGATCGATAAATGAGTTATAGCTCCCAATAAAAACAGGCCTAGTCGTTATGCAACCAAACGAACTCAACCCACTGGCCACACATTATGAGCAGGGCGGGATTCTTGGCAGGATCAAAGACGGCCTTAGCGCGCTTGGAAAAACACCAACGACAGTTACTGTGGAAGATCTTAGCCCAGTGGACGAGTTTCATATTGGTGGCCGTCAGGCAACTGGAGACTTTCTGGATCAGTTGCGGCTTAAGGCAGATGGCCGCGTTTTAGATATTGGTTGCGGCATTGGAGGTGCTGCGCGCTTTGCGGCGACGCGTTATGGCAGCACGGTTACCGGAGTTGATCTGACTGGCGAGTATATTGAAACCGGAAATACATTGTGTTCATGGGTTGGGCTTTCAAACCAGGTCACGCTTTTGCATGAAAGCGCAATGGACATGCCTTTTGAAGATGGTAGTTTCGAGGCAGCTTATATGCTGCATGTGGGTATGAATATTGAGCATAAAGCGGCATTGACTGTGGAAATTAACCGCGTGCTTAAACCCGGAGGATATCTAGGAATCTTTGATGTGATGCGAATCGGCGATGGGGGCCTGGATTTTCCATTGCCGTGGTCTTCGCTGCCTGAAACAAGCGCCGTCGCTACGCCTGACGAATACAAAAAAGCCCTGGCAAGCGCCGGATTTAAATTGATTGCAGAGCGCAACCGCGGCGATTTCGCAATGGCCTTTTTTGCCGATTTACGGGCTCGTATGGCGGACTCTAAGGGGCCACCTCCACTGGGATTGCACATTTTGATGGGGGAGAAAACATCTGAAAAAATCAGCAATGTGGTAGCGCAACTGTCAAAAAACTGTATCGCACCCATTGAACTAATCGCTGAAAAACCACTCTGACTTTTAATCAGGCCGTCGCAGGCTCTTACCCTTGCATGGCTCACCATAAATTAAACATGATCAATCCCCGCACACAATTGACTACCGATCAATTACAAAACCCTAGCATAGAACCAGCCCAGGTTGATAATGCCTATTTTTTGCCCATTGAGCCTGCAGGCGGGGCCAGCATGCTTTAGCCGCATCGATTGTGATACCGCAAACGCCAATGCAATCTAACCAACCCGGCGTTAAGGTTAATGGCAAAGCCATAGATGTTTTTCCAGCGGTCATTTTGCGCCTTAGCAGCAGTGAAGGCGATCTGGTGCCGCTTGATCGTGGCCTGTTAACAGATCCCGATGGGAATAGTTATTGGGATCTCACGCTATCACCGGGAAATTCTTCTTCGAAGCATCAGACGGACATTGGTCTCGCGCTGTATTGCCATTTCAATTGAGCAATATCTTTGAAAATGATACTCATCATGGTATTGCAACATTTTTATTTAACGAAACGGATACCTCGTCAATCTTTTTCCAGATCGTTGTCGAGACTAAGGCCTTCTTAGTGCCGGACAATTTTCTGGCATGGGGCTGGTTAGAGGGGCGTGTGGAGAGTCTGGGCCTTAATGAGTGCGATTTAGCACGCAAAGCGTACCCGGAAGAAAAACGCGATCGCTTGCCAATGAAATCACTGAATATCTGGCACTCAAAAGCCACTGAAGATCTGATGCGAGATATAGAGCAAGGTTTCGGCGGCAAGACGAGCATTGTCAATGGCCTGGTTAAGGACGAGGTGATCTACGCAACCCCCTGTCGGGCGGCAAGGGGTGATTACCCTTATCCACCGGTCGATGAAGTTCGATATCTGGTCTGCGACCAAGACGGCTTTTTGTACCATTGCATACCTGCGTCTTGCACAAGTGATGAAAGAAGATCCACGGAGTTATGAAGTTGCCACCTTGTTACCTGAGGCAAGCGGTAATGAGAAGTGGTCGGGTATCACGATTGGCGATTGCATGGACATGGCTACGGGCATTGGCACCGGTGCCCAAAACGGTACAGAGCCTAATGTGTTTGGAGATTACCTGATTGAACCATGGCAATCCCGGGAGTCAGAAGAAGGGCTCAACACCTATAACCACTATCACAATTGGTTCCTCGCGCCGAGCCAGCACGCGAAGAATCTTGCCGCATTTGCCTGTCCGAGTTATCCGTGGCCTGCCGGAACTGTTGCCCGCTATCGTGACCAGGATCTGTATATAGCGGGCGCTGCCTTGGACGCTCTGCTGAAATTACACCGGGGCCCTGATTCACGCCTGTGGGATATGGTTCGTGACGAGGTTTATGAACCAGCCGGCATTCACCATGCGGTTAAGTTTCATACGATTGAGTCCGACCCGGCGAGTAAGGCGCCGCTGACAGATGCCGGGCTGCTGTTAACCATAGATGACGTGGCCGCCCTTGGAAAGTTGATTCTGAACGGTGGAAAAATCCAGGGTCAGCAAATTCTTGACCCGCAGTTATTGAACGGTATTTTTTCGTTCGACACAAATAAAGGTCTTCCCACAGGAATCTATACCGAACATGGGCAAGTGCATTACTACAGCGCGACCTGGCACTTGCCTTATCAGTCGCGCAGTGGGCAAAAAATGTGGATACCCACTATGAAGGGCTATGGTGGGCAATATATTCAAATCTTGCCTAACCGGACGATTAGTTTTCGCTTTGGGTTCGATTCCTACGAGACAGATGAGCGTTATGACGGACTTAAACTGGTAAGGCTGGCCGATGCGATTGATCCGTTCTAGGCCAGGCATGGGGGCTTTGTCATAAATTAGAAGTCATAAAAAAGGCCCTCCTGATTGGCCAAAGGCCGGTTCAATAATGAAAATAATCTTGCCTAAGCCTCCTATCGGGAAACGCACATCTGATAGCCGCCTTAGGGTCAAGGCCAAGTCGGCCATGATGTCGCTGCCAAAGCATCGAATA
>CAUZJT010000046.1:0-17576 GCA_963580215.1 Gammaproteobacteria bacterium | reverse complement strand
GATCAGATCGGCAATGATCCTCGCAGCCGGAAGAGGCGAGCGCCTCGCGCCGCTGACCGACGCCATTCCCAAGCCTTTGCTCAAAGTCGGGCCGCGGTGTCTGATCGAATACCACCGCGATGCCCTGATCGAGGCAGGTGTCGACCAGATTGTAATCAACGTAGCGCACTTGGCTGATATGATTATTGAACGACTCGGCCATTCAGCCCAAAATGATACCCAGATCTGCTACTCACGCGAGCCTTCTGAAGCGCTCGAAACTGGTGGCGGTATTCATAACGCCCTACCCCTTATCAAGTCAGATCCATTCATTGTCGTGAATGGTGATATCTGGACGGACTACAATTTTGCCAATTTGCGCAAGCCTTTGACAAAACTGGCTCACCTGGTGCTGGTGCAAAACCCGGACCACAATCCCAAAGGCGATTTTTCCCTTCGTGGTAGCGACGTCCTAGCTAACAATATAGATCACCCGTCATCCCTAACCTTTTCAGGGATCGGGGTTTACCGTGCCGAGTTGTTTAAAAAGTGCGTCCCAGGGCGCTTTGCGCTTGCGCCGCTACTGCATCAAGCCATCGCTGCCGGCACCGTCAGTGGCGAAATATATAGCGGGCGCTGGATAGACGTCGGCAGTCCGGTAAATCTTCGTCTAGCACAAACTAAGGCAGAAGAGCTGTTCAAGTCGAATTCTTGATCTGTAACAACCGCTGATCTTCGCTTAAAGGTCCGCTCGCTCCCAGTCATTAATCTCTTCGGCCTAAATGACAGATCACCCAGATCATCGAGCTAATCTACCTCAAGGTCTTCGTCAACTTTTACTTCATCGCTGATTTCTTCGTGCGGTTGCAAAAGATTGATTGATGCCCTAACGAAATGACTGTCATTAATGATCCCGACCAGTTGCTCCTCACAGATCACCAGCAGACAACCCTGCTATAGCCTTGCAGCACCAGTGCTGCCTGTCTGAGGCTCGATCCTGCAGTGGTGGTGCACACCGCAGTGAGCATGATCTGCTCGAGAACTGCCTGCGCCGCTTCAAACTTAAGAAATTGGTCAAGACTGACATCAACAAATGAATGCATTGCGCAGATCACATCATGTTGGGACACCAGGCCAAGTGGTTCCTGGCCAGCAGCGGCGATGGGTACATGACAAATATTTTCCACTGCCATCTGCCGCTGGGCATCACTGATGCGTATCCCACTCGCTCAGCGTGAGTAGCTTTTTTATTATGATTTGGTCAACGGTAATGAGGGGTGAGTTACAAGGCGGCTATGGTGTCAGCCATGTTAGACAAAATAGATGTCGTTTAATTAAGCATCACCAAGAAATCATTGGGTTCTACAGGCGCTGATCACGACCTGGGCGCTCGTGGGAGAGCCTGTGACAGAATCGTCTGCACCCGGTCAGCAACTTGAGCTACTGTGAGCGAAACTCCCTGTTTTTCCAGGCTCGTTACTGCAAGATCGGCGAAACCGCACGGATTGATTCGACTGAAGGGCTTAAGATCCAGATCGACGTTAAGGCTGAATCCATGATAGCAACATCCTGAACGTACTCGAAGTCCGAGCGCCGCGATTTTCTCCCCGGCGATGTAGACCCCGGGAGCACCAGGCTGTGTTGCCGCATTGAGCCCCAGATCCGCCAGTAACGTAACCAGCGACTGTTCGATGATATTGACCAGTTGGCGCACCCCGATCCCTCGGCGGCGAATATCGAGCAACAGATAGGCGATCAACTGCCCTGGACCATGATAGGTGATCTGGCCGCCACGGTCCGAATGAACCAGGGGGATATCGCCGGAATCACCAGTCGGTCGATCCTTGCAGCTTACCCCTTGGGTATAGATCGAATAATGTTCCAGCAGCCAGATCTGATCCGATGAACTTTCAGAACGGGAATCGGTTAGTGAACGCATCGCCCGCAGCGTGTCGCTGTAGTCGCGCACCCCCAGGCGATGAAATTCCAGGCAATTCACGATCCAAGAACCACGTCCATCAATCTTGGAACGTCACAGCGTGACCAGTACGTCACTCTCGCTGTTGAGGTCAAGGTAAATCGCGTCCAATTGCTGACGACTCATCGCCTCGATAGTGCAATTGACCGATACATAACTCGCGCCGCTACTTTCGCGTGTACTGACATCCAGTATAGCCGCGCCATCGAGGTGACGGCTCACCACCTTAGAGACCAGCGTCCCAAATCCTTCGCTCTGCCGTCCCATCACCTTGATCTGGAAGCGACAGGGGAAGCTGAACAGTTCCACCTCTTCTGCAGGGTTTTGATCTGAATCACCCGACATCAGTGAAACCATAAGCGAACCACATCAGCCATGCGGTTGAACCATGCCCCCTTGGCTACAGCATGCAAGGTCACCAGCGGGCGCGACAACAAGTCAGCCCCGTCCATTTGGATTGTGAGTGTTCCCATTAACTGACCCGCTTCTAGCGGTGCCACCACGGGGTCTATCAATTGGACAGTTGCCTGCAAACTCCTGCCAGCTCCCTTGGGCAGCACCAGATCGATTGGATCAGCTAGCCCCACCTCAACTGAGGTTACTGCACCCTTAAATACTCTTGCATCCACAATCCTGTGCTTTGCCCGATAAAGGTCATGGTGCTCGTAGGCGGCGAAACCAAAGCGCAACAGCGAATAAACAGCATCGGCACGTTGCCTGTTACCCTCGGCACCCATTACCGAACCGATCAGGCGCATCCCGTCACGGTGTGCTGAGCCAACCAGGCAATAACCAGCCGACTGGGTATACCCGGTCTTGATGCCGTCGATTGAGTCATCCCGGCCTAACAGGGGATTGCGGTTCTTTTGCGTAATATCGTTCCAGGTAAAGTCTCTGATGGCGTACTTCGCATAGTGCTCCGGCTGATCTCGGATAATCATCTGAGCCAGAAGAGTGATGTCATAGGCCGTACTGAAATGATCTGGGTGTGGCATGCCGGAACTGTTTGTAAAGTGGCTGTTAGTCATTCCCAGTTCGGCGGCGGCCTGATTCATAAGATCGGCAAACCCGGCCTCACTACCAGCGACGTACTCGGCCAACGCCACTGCGGCATCGTTACCTGACTGAACAATGAGCCCCATTAACAGATCGTCAATCCGAACCTTATCTCCTGCCTCGATAAACATGCGTGAGCCTTTCGATCGCCAGGCTTTCTCACTCACCACCACTTCGTCTTCAGGGCTGACGCTACCACGTTGAATTTCGCGATAAACGATAAACGCGGTCAGCAACTTGGTCAGGCTGGCCGGCTCTACCGGTTTGTTCGGATTACTGCCTGCAAGCATCATGCCAGTTGCAGCATCCATCAACACCCAGGAGGAAGCCTTTAATTTGGGTGGCAAAATGGTTGATCGCATCTTGCCTACCAGATCCGATTTGATCTCGCTGTGAACCGTTGGTGACACGGTTACCAGGGCCAGACACAATACGCCCCACCCAATACCCCTTGTCCATCTTTGAACCATATTCAACAACACTCCTTCACCACTTTAGGTTCGATACCTGTTACGTTTATGATAAGACCACGCTGAGTATTCACCGCCGCTGAGCCGTGTATGGGGCCTACCTGGACTCGATGGTACAGGTTCTGTCCAATCTGGACGGTGACAACTCGAATGCCGGTTATCCCGGCCCCAGTCAAATCAGCCTTGAGTCGATGCGCGTTGGTAGCTAATCGAAAACTTCCGGCCTGAAGGAAAAATACAGCTTCAGGACGATCAAGGGTTATCGACTGGACCGGCGTCTTAGCTGGCACCGGGCCATCGATAACTTCAATCCTGACGTTGGCAGTTCCGGTCGCTACAACACCAAGTTTTTGTGCTGCCATATATGATAAATCGAGAATGCGCCCACCCAGGAAGGGGCCACGATCGTTCACTCGGACCACGACCTCACGGCCATTAGCAAGATTACGCACCTGCACGTAAGTAGGGAGTGGCAGAGTCTTATGTGCTGCTGTCATGCCAAACATATCATAGACATCTCCATTGGAAGTGTTCCGGCCATCAAACTTTCGACCGTACCAGGACGCTTCCCCAGTCTCTACGTGGCCCACCGATACCTTTCGCATCGGCACATAGGTCACCCCATACACCTCGTAAGGTACATTACCAATCCTGCTGAGCGGTTCGGGCCTAGGCACAGCATTGGCGACACTGGCGGGATCCGGACCGCCAGCAGGCGGCCCATCATCTTCAAAGTAGGCGCCGGACGATTTATCTCGGAAGAAACTGCAACCGGACAACAGACTCACCAACAAAAGGTACAGCGCGATCGAGCGCCCCGGCGATTTCATTCAATTCTCGGTCGCCACCGCGATCTGCTCTGCCAGTTCAAAAACCGACATCCCATAATTCTGGCTGTGGTTATAGCGGGTTATCACAAAAAAGTTGTGGTGCCCGAGGCGGTAAGTGGTGCCCATCTTGCCATCAAACTGCATCACACCCAGTTTGTCGCCACTCCCTGTCGATACTGGCACACCCAGAGCACGAACTTTGGCAGCCGGCGTTTGTGCTTTTAGGCCACGGGTTACCATTGCCTGCAATGCATCAGGGGGGTCAATAACTCGAGTGACAATAGGCTCGCCAGGGCGCCAACGATGCTGTGCCAGGTAATTCGCCACACTACCTATTGCATCGGTGACACTGTGGATCAAATCGGCTCGTCCGTCACCATCAAAATCAACGGCATACTCACGATAACTGCTGGGCATAAACTGAGGGACCCCCATGGCGCCAGCGTAGGAGCCCTTGACCGATAGCGGGTCCAGCCCTTGCTCCGAGACCAAGTGCAGGAAATGCTCCAGCTCAGAGGAAAAGAACTTACTGCGTCGCGGGTATTCCATGGAGAGCGTCACCAGGCTATCCAGTACGCGCAAATTGCCCAGTATCTTACCGTAGCGGGTTTCGATACCAATGATCGCTACGATGATCTCAGTGGACACTCCGTATTGCTGTTCGGCGCGGGCGAGGGTCGCTGCATGGTGTTTCATGAACTGAACCCCACCACTGATGGAAGCAGAGTTAACAAACAGTGACTGGTAACGGTGCCAGGGTAATCGCTCTGCCGGCCGATTCATCGCATCGATGATTTTCGACTTGATCGCAGCATCCCGAAACCAGTCTTTGATCTGCTCGCCATTGAGCCCGGGTGTCCCGGCCATGCGATTGGCTAATTCCACGAGGCGCGGATACTGATCAAGGGAAACAGCCATCGCCGGTGCCATAACTGCTGCTAATACGACCAGCACACAAACCTGCGCTAGTCGTTCTATATTCGCATAGCCCCAAGTTATCTTCATGCCATCAACCGACGCCTGGCGTGAAGGCCCATGATAATTCCAAATGCTGCCATCAGTGTAAGCATCGATGTACCTCCATAGCTGATTAGTGGAAGTGGCACCCCCACGATAGGAAGGATACCTGAGACCATACCGAGATTGACAAAAACATAAAAAAAGAAAGTCAGTGCCAGACTGCCGATCAATAATCGCGAGAAAGTTCCCCGCGTATGGTACGCCATCACCAGGCAACGGCCCACTACAAAAAGATAAAGCAACAACAGCATAAGTACTCCAATGAAACCAAACTCCTCTGCAAAAACAGCGAAGATGAAATCGGTGCTGCGCTCGGGAATAAATTCAAGGTGCGACTGACTGCCCGCTAACCAACCTTTGCCGGATATACCCGCCGAGCCAATGGCAATCTGCGACTGGATAGCCTGGTAACCACTACCCATGGGATCAGCCCAAGGATCAAACAGCGTCAGAATCCGCTGGCGCTGATACTCCTGCAACCGAAACCATAGATAGGGGGCCACTGCAGTCACTGCGGCCAACATCATGAGTACATGCTGCCAACGGATACCGGCCAAGAAAAGCACAAAAAGCCCGGATACCACAAGCATGATAGCCGTGCCCAGATCAGGCTGTACCACGACAAGACTCGCCGGAAACAGGGTCAGTGCCAACGCAAGCAGCACGATAGCAAACCTGGGTGGCAGTTGGCTGCGGGTTAGCAACCAGGCCACAACCATCGGTACTCCCAGTTTCATCAGTTCCGAGGGTTGAAATCGGACCAAACCGAGGTCGAGCCAGCGTTGGGCGCCCTTACCTGCAGCGCCCATAACCAGCACGGCTACCAGCAGGATTACACCCATGACAAAAAGGTGAGGGGAAAAACGCCGCAGATTCTCAGGAGATACCTGGGCCACCGCCACCATGACTACCAACGAGATACCAAGCCGAAGCCCCTGGCGGGCCATAACACTCCAGTCCTCACCCGAAGCACTGAAAATTACAACCAATCCCAAAGCGCTCAAGACTAGGAGGCCAATCAGCAGTGGGCCATCCAGATGTAATTGCCTACCCGAAAACACCAGATGCCCCAGTCAAAGCTGCCCGCCGCAAGCGTTTGAGAAAAAAGTAATCCATTACCTTGCGCGCAATCGGAGCGGCCGCCGCTGCACCGCTACCTCCATTTTCTACCACGACGGCGATGGCGATCTTCGGATGATCGACAGGCGCAAAAGCGATGAACAACGCGTGATCACGCAATGTTTCATGCAAAGATTTTGCATCGTATTCGCTATCCTGAGCAATGCTGACTACCTGTGCAGTGCCGGTCTTTCCGGCCATGCGGTAAGCACTGCGCCGTCCACTGGCTCGTGCCGTACCGCGCCGCCCATGCATAACCGCCGTCATTGACCGGATAACCCACTCGATATCCTTCTCGTCTATGGCCAGTGCCGGCGCCTCTGATAAAGCATCGACCTGCGTCTCTTGCGCTTGGCCTGTGAGCGGGTTCTCCTGACGACGTAACAGGGTTGGCTTGACGAGTCGACCGTGGCTAGCCAGCATCGCGCTAGCGCGGGCCAACTGTAAGGGGGTCGTCAGCAGGAATCCCTGGCCAATCGCGGTAATAACATCCTCACCAGGATACCAAGGTTCCTGGCGCGTGGCCCGCTTCCATTCGGCGGTAGGAACGAGACCTGAAGGTTCACTTGGTAAATCCACCCCGCTTTGCTTGCCAAATCCAAAACTGAAGAGAAACGGAGCCATCTTATCTATGCCAAGACGGACTCCCATCTGGTAGAAGTAGGTATCACAGGATTGCTCGATAGCATCGTGCAGATTGACGCTACCGTGCCCAGTACGTTTCCAGCAACGGTATTTACGAGTACTATCCGGTAGCATGAACCAGCCTGGGCAAAACACCCTCTCCTGTGGGTTCACCCCAGCGTTCATAGCGGCCAAAGCCATGATAGGTTTGATCGTCGATCCCGGAGAATAGCGTCCGTACAGGGCACGGTTCAGTAGCGGTTTGTCGGCCAACTGGATTAAGGCCTGGTAGGTCTTCCGACTGATGCCATCAACAAAAAGGTTGGGATCATAAGCCGGGGCACTGACCATCGCCAATATCTCGCCCGAGCCCGGATCCATCGCGACAACGGCGCCACGGCGATTGCCCAGCGCCTCCCGAGCAATTCGTTGCAGGCCAACATCGAGGCTGAGGTATAGATTCTGGCCTGGTATCGCACTCTCCCGGTTGATGGTTCGTAACGTGCGGCCATGGGCGTCAATCTCGACCTGCTCGAACCCAGAACGCCCGAGGAGCAAGCTCTCGTAATAACTCTCGATACCCAACTTTCCAGTATGAGATACCCCCTGATACGCAGCGGAGTCCAGGCGCGCCTCGTCCTGCTCACTGATGCGCCCCACATAACCAAGTACATGCCCGGTCAGATCAGCCAGCGGATAATCGCGGTGCAACATGGCCTCAAGCGTCACACCAGAAAAACGGTATTCGTTAACTGCAAAACGTGCAGCTTCAACGTCATCCAACTTCGACTTCAGCAAGTGTTTCTCAAAGCTTGGCCGGCGCCTAAGGTTTTTCTTGAATACTGCAATGTCATCCTCTTCAAGATCGACCAGTTTGCCTACCTCGTGTAACACCAATTCCATATCGCTAACTTTTTCCGGTATTACTTGCAGAGTGTAGACTGCGGTGTTGCGAGCCAAGACAACGCCGTTACGATCCAGGATAAGCCCACGCACAGGCGGCAGAGCCTGCAGGCGTATATGATTTTCCAGTGACAGAGTCTGGTAACGGCTGTATTCGGTGACCTGTAATACGTAAAGACGCGCCAAAAGCAATGCAGAAAGCACCAGCGCCAACAACCCGGCCAGTCGTAGCCGACTCCTGACAACACTCGCCTCCATGGGTTGTCGGTTAAAAGATTGCGTCGCTGCCATGCCTAGCCTCTCAGTGGCCGAGCCGCGCAAGGTGACGGGCGCGACGCAAGATCCAATAAACCGCGGGCCACACCAAAGCGCCTACCACCACGGCGGTCCAGCGTTGCAACCCGGCCAGGTCGCCACTAACAATAAAATCGATGAGTGTCAGTATCAGCACCTCAATGCCGAGTAATCCCAATACGACAATGGTCTGCTGCCACAAAGGATAGGTCCGCACCCTGAGCGCCAGAACGCGGGCCAGATACACCAGCACAGCTTTGCTGAGAGCATAGACGCCCGGCAAGCCAAAACTCACAATGTCGACTACCAACCCAGCCGACCACGCCATTCCGACCATCATTCGTGCCGGCAAAGCAAAAGTCCAGTAAATCAGGACAAGGGATACCCAGTCTGGCAAAAACCCTCGCAGGGGCTCTTCGGTCGGCAGCGAGAAAAATACCAGGGCAACAATCCCCGTCGCAATTGGGACCCACGTGCGGCGTTGCATTGAATTGATGCTAATCAACCAACTCACCTTTTGAGTCGAGCAAATCACTCGCCACCGGCTCATCTAGCGCCGGCAGCCAGAGCAATAAGACTTCACGTTCGCTTCCAAGATGCGAGGTCGGTTCAGCGGAAACATTCATAAATGACTCGCTGAGATTCCGCTCCACTACGGTGACCACAGCAACCGGGTATCCAGCAGGATAGCGGCCAGCCAGCCCAGAGGTTACCAGCAGGTCCCCAGTGCGAATATCAGAATTACGATCCAGATACAGTACGCGCAAAGGTCGGTTACGCCCCCCGCCGTAAATCACCGCCCGCAAACTGCTGCGAGCAGCTTGGACAGGTATTCCCTGATTCTCACGGGTCACCAGGCTAACCGTGCTTCGAAACATTCCCGGTCGTGTGACCTGGCCGACAATTCCACCGGCATCAACGACAGGCTGGCCCTGAAAAATGCCATCTGCAGTACCCTTATTGATTAGTACTGCTTGGCCTTTCGGGTCCGGATTGACTGCAACCAGCGCCGCAAGCGTCACTCTTTCTGCCGCTGCCGGCACCGCAGAAAGCAGCCCACGCAACCGAATGTTCTCGCTCTCCAGAAACTCGAAGCGATGCAGGCGGGCCTGTAAAATGAGGTTGTGTTCGCGAAGCGCTGCATAGTTGCGGCGCAACTGATCTGTAGGCTCTAATTTACCCTGCATCCTCTCGAGTACGGTACTGGGCAAGGAAGCCAGGAAATGCACTGGCACCCCAATAACAGCAGCGAACTGGAATATCTGGCGAACCACCGGACTATAGTTGTGGGCAGTAATCAGCCCAACCGACAGCAGCACATAAAGGCTTAGCCCTCGAATCGCACTACTCCTGGTTCGATTCACGGGGTAGGGCCCAGAAAAGACTCTGAACGTTCAGAGCCACGAGGACAGTGTATCCAGCACAACGGTGCAGACACGTTGTAACAGCCTATTCGTGAGTAAAGACGTCACCCAGCGCGCTCATCTCCTCCAGCGCCCTGCCGCAACCTCGGGCAACACAGGTCAGCGGATCATCGGCAACCACTACCGGTAATCCGGTCTCCTGCATAAGACGCCTGTCCATATCGCGGATCAATGCGCCGCCGCCAGCAATCACCATACCCCTGTCACCAATATCAGCCGCAAGTTCCGGTGGCGTATTTTCCAATGTCTCGCGAATCACGCGCACGATCTGACGTAGCGACTCACTGATCGCATCGTAAACTTCATCGCTACCAATAATCAGGCTATGTGACATTCCTTCTGCAATGTCCCGACCTTTGACTTCCATCTCGCGGTGATCGGATTCTTCCCAAGCAGTGCCAATCGCTTTTTTGACACGCTCCGCAGTAGCCTCTCCTATAAGCAACCCATGGCGTCGACGGACGTAGTTGATAATCGCCTCATCAAAGGTATCCCCAGCGACTCGGATCGAGGTGGCATAGACAATACCACCCAGTGAAAGCACGGCAACCTCAGTGGTACCGCCCCCAATATCCACAACCAGGGAGCCGGTCGGCTCAGCTACGGGGAGCGATGCGCCGATTGCCATTGCCATCGGCTCCTCAATCAGAAACACCTCCCGTGCTCCGGATGTGATCGCCGACTCGCGGATCGCGCGTCGCTCGACCTGGTTCGAGCCACCGGGTACGCAGATCACGATCCTCGGAGAAGAGAAAAAGTGGTTCTGCTGGACCTTGCGGATGAAGTATTTGAGCATAACTTCGGCAACGGTAAAGTCGGCAATCACACCCTCTTTCAGTGGCCGGATTGCCTGTATGTTGCCTGGTGTGCGTCCCAGCATCATCTTGGCTTCCTGCCCGACAGCCAATACCGTCTTTTCCGGTGCCAAGGAGCCAGTTCGGATTGCCACCACAGACGGCTCATTCAGGATCACACCGCGATCAGGAACATAGACCAAGGTATTTGCAGTGCCAAGATCCACGGCCAAATCGTTTGAGAACAGGCCCAGAAAACGCTTGAGTATCATGAGTCGCCTTGGGAGAAAAAGAAGTTTTTGCGCGCGTAATTTAACACAGGGTATCAGGATAAGCCCGGATCACTGGGATATAATCAGTCATCTATCATTCTTGTATATTAAATTCACAGTGTCCATCTCTCAAAAAGACGTTGAGCATGTCGCTCACCTCGCCCGGATCCGGGTCGCTCCGGATGAACTGGCCCGCTACCAGGAGGGACTGGCCAATATTCTTGAGCTGATGGCCCAAATGCAGGACTGTAATACCGATGGGGTTGAGCCGATGGCCCATCCCCAGGATATCGCCCTGAGGCTCCGGGAAGACCGCGTGACCGAGATCAACGAGCGATCTTCTTTTCAAAAAGGAGCGCCGCTGGTTGAAGACGGCCTATATTTAGTACCACGGGTCATTGAGTAGCGCCTAGCTGTTAGCCGCTTGACTGCCAACCCTTCTAACGTTTAACAACTTGCTCTCGTTATGCCCCACCGGCACAGTTTGACCACCTTGCGCGATATGCTGCGCCAGCGCGAAATAAGCAGCTCCGAGCTGACGCGACATTTTCTCGACCGCATCGCCCGTTATGACGACCTCAATGCCTTCATAACGGTGGAAGAAGAAACTGCCATGGCCAGCGCACAGCAAGCAGACAAGCGCCTCTCTAACGGGGAACATGGCCCCCTCACTGGCGTGCCAATTGCACACAAGGATATTTTCTGTACCCGCGACATATTGACCACCTGTGGTTCAAAAATGCTGCGCAACTTTATCGCCCCGTATGATGCAACGGTTGTTGAGCGTCTTGCTGATGCTGGAAGCGTGCTCACCGGCAAAACCAATATGGATGAGTTCGCTATGGGATCATCTAACGAGACCTCGTATTTTGGCCCGGTTCGCAACCCCTGGAACCGCGAACGCGTTCCCGGTGGCAGTTCTGGAGGTTCAGCGGCGGCCGTTGCGGCACGGCTGGTGCCTGGGGCAACCGGAACCGACACTGGAGGTTCGATTCGCCAACCCGCGGCTTTTTGCGGATTAACCGGGCTCAAACCAAGTTACGGTCGAGTATCCCGTTACGGCATGATCGCATTCGCCTCCTCACTCGATCAGGGTGGTCCACTGGCACGATCAGCCATGGACGCGGCACTACTGTTGAAATGTATGGCGGGTTTTGATCGACGTGACTCAACATCAATGGCTCACGATACAGCCGACATTGATGGAGCCCTTGAGATCAATCTTCGTGGGCTACGCATCGGACTCCCGACAGAGTTTTTTGATGACTCGGTCGACCCGACCGTATTGACCCGGGTGCGTGAAGCGCTGGCAGTCTTTGAGGAGCTGGGTGCAAGCCTGGTCGATATCGCACTACCCAACAGTCGTGCCGGAATCCCCTGCTACTACGTGATTGCGCCAGCTGAAGCCTCATCCAACCTTTCTCGCTTCGACGGGGTGCGTTTCGGGCATCGCTCGGAGCAGGCGACCAACTTGCAGGAACTGTACGAATATTCCCGCGCCGAAGGCTTTGGCGAAGAAGTCAAGCGACGGATCCTGATTGGCACATATGTCCTGTCTGCAGGCTACTATGATGCCTACTATCTTAAGGCGCAGAGGATTCGACGGCTAATAGCACAGGATTTCTCTAAAGCATTCGAACAATGCGACATCATTGCTGGGCCAACCGCGCCGACCAGCGCCTTTGGTTTGGGCGAAAAAACCCAGGATCCGGTTGCGATGTACCTCAATGACATCTTTACCAATACCGTTAACCTGGCCGGCCTGCCAGGGCTTTCTATCCCCGCGGGCCTGGACGACAGTGGCTTACCGGTGGGGATGCAGCTGATCGGGCAATTTATGGACGAAGGCCGGCTGCTGGGCGCAGCGCACCGCTTCCAACAGGTCACTGACTGGCATCAGCGAGCGCCCGAAGGGTTCTGAATATGACCTGGGAAACCGTTATCGGCCTGGAAGTCCATGCCCAGTTGATGACTCACAGCAAAATTTTCTCGGGGGCATCGACTGCCTACGGTGCTCAACCCAATACCCAGGCCTGCGCCGTCGACGTCGGCCTGCCCGGCGTACTTCCCGTAATGAACCGTGAAGCGGCGCTAATGGCGGCCCGCTTTGGCCTCGCCGTTGGCGCTAAGATCAATCGGGTTTCAGTCTTTGCGCGCAAGAACTATTTTTACCCTGACCTGCCCAAAGGCTACCAGATCAGTCAGTTTGAGATTCCCGTCGTCAGTGGAGGAACTCTGGAGATTCATACTCCCGAAGGAGAAAAAACTATCCGGATTACCCGCGCTCACCTTGAGGAAGATGCCGGTAAGTCACTGCATGAACAATTCCCCGGCATGACCGGTATCGACCTGAATCGTGCTGGCACACCACTACTGGAGATCGTCTCTGAACCCGATATGCGCTCGCCTTCCGAAGCGGTGACTTATCTTCGCAAATTGCACTCGCTGGTACGCACTTTGGAGATTTGCGATGGCAATATGCAAGAAGGCTCTTTTCGCTGCGATGCCAACATCTCGATCCGCCGCCACGGTGACAAAACTTTAGGTACACGTACTGAGCTGAAGAATATCAATTCTTTTCGCTTTGTTGAGCGCGCCCTGCACCACGAAATCGAACGTCAGATCGCAGTCGTTGAGGACGGTGGCGCTATTATCCAGGAAACCCGTCTGTACGACCCCGAGCGCGATCAAACCCGCTCGATGCGCAGCAAGGAAGAGGCTCACGATTACCGCTATTTTCCTGACCCTGACCTGCCGCCGCTGGTGATCAGCGAATCTGATCTGGAGCAATTGCGCCGCGAACTGCCCGAATTACCCGATGCGCGGCTTGCGCGCTTTATTAGCGACTATGACCTGGGCACAGATGAAGCAGTGCAGTTGACTTCGCAAAAGGAGATTGCTGACTACTATGAAAATGCGGTAACAAAAGCGGGTGGCGAAACACGCCTGACTGCCAACTGGATCAACGGTGAACTCATGTCCTGGCTTAACCGGTGTAATACGGCGTTCACCGATAGTCCAGTTAGCCCAACGATGCTGGGGCAATTGGTGCAACGCATACTAGATAAGACTATCTCGGGCAAGATCGCGAAAGAAGTCTTTCAAGCCATGTGGAATGGCGAAGGAAATGCAGACGAGGTTATCGCGAGTCGAGGCCTTACCCAAATTACCGACAGCAGCGTCATCGACCAGGCCGTCAGCGATGTCATTGCGCGCTTTCCCGACCAATCCGAACAAGTCCGCGCAGGACAGGAAAAGGTAATTGGTTTTCTGGTGGGGCAAGTAATGAAAACGACCTCAGGTAAAGCCAACCCACAGGCTGTGAACGATATCCTGAAGAAGCAGTTGCTGAACTAAACACCAGAAAAGGGGCCAGTCGATACCAACAGAGGGACAAAACTTTACTACTCTGTATAACCTGCGGTACAGCCTTAGAATAATCGGTAAAATAACCCAACTTCCCTAGTAGACAGAGCCCAAGATAATGACAGTACGCCCGTTCACCCTTGTGTTAGTCATCGCGCTGACTACGACTCTGCTGAGCGCCTGTGGCGGTAGCAGCAGCGGGGGTGTTTATAACCAGGCATTTAATGTATCCGGTCAATGGACCGGCACCCTGAGCGATAGCACCGGCGTCGCCAAGGCGGCAAGCATCGCGCTGTCCGACGGTGGTGGCGATGTCACCGGCACACTAAGTGTCGTCGGGCATACCTGCATCTCGGGTGGCAGCCTTACCGGCACTGCGGTTCAGTCGCCAGCCAACACTACTGGCGATAACCCTTTGACGGGTGATCAGGAGAACAGCAACCGAGGTACAGTCAGCCTGACAGTCACTTCAGGCCAAGCCAGCGGGGGCGTCAGTGCTATAACCGTCAGTTCCGAAGGCTCAGGCTACACCAGCGCCCCGGTCGTGAGTTTCAGTTGGCCGTCCAGCGGAGGCAGTCGTGCAAAAGGTACAGCTGTTATTGGCGGGGCAGGACGGATTGGTTCAATTACCGTGACTAATGCTGGGTCTGGATATACCAGTAACATCACTGTTGTAATCGGAGCGCCCAGTATTAGTAGCGGCACTCAGGCGATAGGCGCAGCAACGGTCGAGAGTGGTGAGATCGTAGGCTTCGTGATCACTAATCCTGGCAGTGGCTACAATGTTGAACCCAGCATCACGATTACCGACAGTGGTGGCGGCACCGGTGGTGTTGGCACCGCGGTGCTCAACGAGACCGACGCCGGACAGGTTACCGGTGTGGTCATTACCAATCCAGGCTCCGGATATCTAATCGCTCCGACGGTCTCTTTCTCCGGGGGTGGCGGCTCAGGGGCTATCGCGACGGCAACGATTGATACCGCGACCGTGACTGACAGTGTGACTTTTACCCTGACTGGCTCTTCTTCCAGCTTAGCCGGTCAATACAACGGGGTGTGGAAAAGTACGTCTACCCGGTGCGCATCCCAAACCCAGGGCACTATCACCCTGTCGCGACTCTAAAACCCGTCACGCGGCACACTCAACCCGTCACTCGATTTCGTACGTAAACCGGCACCGCCTCATGCCAGGCACCGCTAACGCCCTGGGCCAACAACCGCCGGGCAATGGTAGCTACATCCAGCGCATGCGGAAATCGCTGCGCTAACCATGGCATGGACCTGCTGCCCATAAACACATCCGAATACCGATCCCAACCGCTCCCAACCCCGGTACATCCTGAAATATTTGCAGCCACCTCTCGGGGTTCACTAACACAGGGCATCCCATCCCACCGCCAATGACCCGGAGCTGCTGGATCCGATCTTAGGCGGGCCCAGTACACCTGATCCATACGGGCATCAATAGCGGCCAAAACACTATTGCAGCCAGGCTGCTCTCTTCTTGCGCCCTCGGCAAGGGTCATCAACGAAGAAATTGCAAGCAGTGGCTTTTCCAGCCCCAGTGCCAGCCCCTGCGCGACACCAGCACCAATACGAATGCCAGTAAAGGAACCCGGCCCCGCATCATAGGCCAGCGCGTCCAGCGCCGAACGTTCAAGCCGCGCTTCTGCCAGCACCGCTTCAACCATACCTAACAGTGTACGAGAGTGTCCCTGGGGATCCACAGCGTAGCGCTCGAATGATTTATCGCCGGTGAGGCAGGCAGCCGAACAACCTTCGGTCGCCGTATCTACAGCTAGCAGATTGACCGAAGGTGCCTCTTGCGCGGACTTATTCATAAGCGAGCGATGCAACGGGCCAGAGCATCAGGCCACTCGGGCAGGGTTACCCCGAAAGCCTCTTGCAGGCGCTCGCAGCAGAGCACCGAGTAAGCCGGTCGCGGTGCGGGCGTCGGATACTCGTCAGTAGAGATATCAACGAGTTCCACATCATCATAGCCGGCTAGATCGAAAATCCGCTCGGCAAAGCCGTGCCAACTGGTAACCCCAGCGTTGGTCGCGTGGAAAATGCCATAGACATCGTCTCGTCCCTGCGCCAGCGCCTCGACCACAGCAACACTGGCCTGAGCCAGATCCCAGGCATATGTAGGAGAGCCTATCTGGTCACCCACAACGCGCACTGGCTTGCCTTCGGCCGCCAGGCGCAGCATGGTTTTGAGGAAGTTATGACCCACATGAGAGTAGAGCCACGCGGTACGCAGGATGACATGTTGGTCGGTCGCTTGTGCTACTGCCTGCTCACCCGCGAGTTTGCCCCTCCCGTATACGCTTTGCGGGTTGACCGGCGCGTTCTCGCGGTACGGAACTGACGCGCTGCCATCAAAGACATAGTCCGTTGAATAGTGCACCAGCGGGATCTTGGCACCGGCACAAGCCAGCGCCATAGCACCGGGCGCCCGGGCGTTGATCGCATCTGCAAGATGCGGCTCAGTTTCAGCCTTATCGACCGCGGTGTATGCCGCTGCATTAATCACCAGATCGGACGCATGCTCACGCACGTGAGCAAACACCGAGTCCGGCTCGGAGAGGTCAATCTCGGGTTGATCAAGAAAGATGGTTTCGTGCAGTGGCCCCAACAATTCGGCCAACGCAGTCCCTAGCTGACCGACCCGCCCGAACACCAGGATTCGCATCTCAGGTCAGGGTCACAAGATCGGGCAGTTGTGCCAGGCGCGGAGCGGCGTTGTCCTTATTGGACAAAATTGGATTCGCAATCGGCCAGTCAATGCCAATATCCGGATCACTCCAAAGCACTGCTGCATCATCAGATGACTCATACAATGCAGTGCACTTATACGCCATCTCTGACACCTCGCTTAATACGCAAAAGCCATGGGCAAAACCCGGTGGCACATAAAGTTGTTTGTGATTTTGGGCGGAGAGTATCAAACCGAACCATTGGCCAAAATGTGGTGAATCCCGGCGGATATCTACCGCCACATCGAAAATCTCGCCAACGAGTGCACGGACCAGTTTGCCCTGCCAGGCAGGATACTGATAATGCAGTCCACGAAGCACACCCTGAGTCGAGCGTGAATGATTATCTTGTACAAAATGACTCGGCAAGCCCGCCTGGGCAAAATCCCGGGCGTTGAAACTCTCCAAGAAAAACCCCCGCTCATCATCAAATACGCGAGGCTCTATAACCACTACGTCGGGTAATGTGGTTTCGGTAACCGTGATCAAGAAGAATTCCTATGAAAAGCCATTAAGTGCAAAGAGGCTGTTTAGGATAACTGAATTAGGCCGGACTTGCGTACCCGATGCGCTTAATCGTCAGAAAATGCAGCGATCAGACAATTGCCAACCAATGCCTTAAAGGTGCTTGTCAAGTGACGATGTCGTTGAAAAAGCTCTTCAACCTGTCAGACCAGGAGCTTTCACG
>CAUZJT010000045.1:0-17720 GCA_963580215.1 Gammaproteobacteria bacterium | reverse complement strand
GGGCAAAAAGCCTAAACCCGTGAGTCCGTTGTCTTGCCAGAAAGCCGGGCGTCACCAGTTGGACTGACCCATGGGCATCGGCTGGCAAGTCTTAAAATGACCTGGATGCATCCAGGATGCTGCGCTCGCACCACCGCAGCAAGGATTCGTTGTGACGAATGGCGGGAGGGGTCGATGGTTGCAAAGTAAGCGGTTGGATTTCAGCGCCGCTACCTCCATAGCGACCGGATGCGGGGAGGTATTACACAGTTGCCGGGCGATACAACAGCAGTCATCAGCTGTTCGACTTGGGTGAAAAGGGCGTTTGTTCTTCTTATACTCTCACGGGTTCGAACAGGATGTTGTATTGGGGGTCGCGCTGGTTGTTCATGACAATATTGCCTAGCTCGACCCACTATCTAAACATCATTACCAGATATGGTTTAGTATCTGTGGACGATTCTAAGCCACTAGAAAGAACCTCAAAGATCGTCGCAAATATTTCGATTCCGCCTCTACACCACCAGCCTAAAAGCGCCATTGCGACCTTCAGCCCTTCGAGGGCGGCTTCCTCCGCTGGGTAGTGTGTTGTATTGTTTCGACATTCAGCAGGGTTTTGGGGATACATTGTTTTGCAGTATGAGCCGGACTTACCAGAGTTTGCCGCACGGACCCAGTCTCTGGTGGGAAAAGTGACGGCGCAGCACCTTGCTGTTCGTATGGGTCAGGCTTAACAATCGTCACAAATACAACGTCAAAATGGAAGCTATTCCCGATCCGGTAACACATCTGGTTGTGCACACCGACATTTTCGACATACCGAGTCTTGATGTAAATCCAATCTATACGGTTGGATTCTCTGGTATGACGCCTACTGAAAGTGAACCTCCACTAGAATTGCTGTATACCCAGGCTACCCAATATCAAAATATTTATAGGCATCGCTGGCAAAAAGGAGACGTGTCGATATTCGACAATCGCTGTACGATGCACTATGTAGTCAGAGACTACGATCCAGAAATGCGC
The DNA here is from genome assembly GCA_963580215.1 of Gammaproteobacteria bacterium. Classification (GTDB taxonomy): domain Bacteria; phylum Pseudomonadota; class Gammaproteobacteria; order Arenicellales; family UBA868; genus UBA868. Next base: position 16,715 of record CAUZJT010000045.1, on the reverse strand, counting down.
CGTCCTATGTACAAGACGACAGTTGCGGGCGCCAAACCCGTCTGAATACACCCTACTTATTTCATTCCACTTTTTTCTTTACAGACCAAGAGTTTCTTGCATCCATGTTAATGCTAACCGCGCAGCAGTTGTCCTCATTGAATTTACCTACAAAGAAGGTCGCTGAGAATATTCGCAGTTTATTGCTTCACCGCATGAATAAACGTGCTGTTAACTTGCCTAAGCTAAGCTACTCCGCCCCAAATGGAAATCTATTTCAGACAATGATGGCGGTTTCGGAAGATCCAGCCTACGCAGTGACTAAATCAGTAGGTTTATCACCGCATAATATGGGTCGAGGCCTTCCCCACATCGGATCGACCGTTACCTTGTTTGATGGTGTAACGGGCCTTCCATTAGCCTTACTTGATGGTGCCTGGCTTACAGCGATTCGTACTGCAGCTCTTACGTTGGTTGCCGCACTACAACTTGCATCAAAGGACTCGAGCCGAATTGGTTTTGTAGGTGCAGGAACACAGGCACGAAGTCATCTCAGAGCGTTCCAAGAGTGTTTTCCTATAGAAAAGGTAGTGGTTTATAGCCGCACGGAAGAAAGCAGAAGAGAATTCTCAAATTGGGCGAATGATCAGGGAGTGCGATCTTTAACTACTGAGTTTCCTGAAGAACTGTTGGAGAGTTGCCAGATTGTAATCTCATCGGTACCAGCATCTAAAAACCTTAAACCATTTTTGGATCCGAGTAGGCTTAGTTCGAATTCATTTATTGGAGCGGTGGACTGTGGTCGATCTTGGATGTTTGATCGACTGGATCCAAAAGACTGGGTCGTTATCGATGATTACGAACAGGAACGTGGGGCTCATGAACCCTTGATCGAGAAGTCAAAAGTCAATCAAGACCTGAGCCAGTTGGTGTCTGTTGGTAACGGTAAGCAGTTTGCACAATATAGGCGTTTCTTCATTTTTCGTGGCTTAGCACTTGGTGATCTTGGTGGTGCAATCACGGCATATGAAGCTGCGGTCGAAGCTGGAATCGGTGAGACATTAATCATGTCTAGCTAGAAATCACTGGCTATCGTCGGATCTTCAGCTTATTGTTGTTCAAAATAGCCCACCCTAAGCATCAACCAGGCCTGATTGATGCTTAGGGTGAATTTGACACTCGATCTAATGTATTGGATACCAAATGCATCGGCTAACTGGCATGGGATGGATGGTCACTGTCGTAGTTGGTATAACCATTCAAAGTGCCTTAGTAAAGTGGTTGGGTGAGACCTTGAGCAGTGTGCAGATTCTTTGGCTGAGAGGCGCTGTAGGACTCTTTTTCGTGTTACCTATATTTGCCTTTAGACAGGTACGGTTTTATTCCCATGGTCTTAAGCGTCATTTCTTAAGAGCGTTGGCCGGGGTCCTGTCGATGGCATGTTGGTTTTATGCGCTCACTGAGCTTCCTTTGGCAGAAGCGACCTCATACTCATTCGCAATGCCGCTATTTCTGACGGTGCTTGCGTGGGCTTTTCTAGGAGAGAAATTAAAGTGGCAGACCTGGCTGGCAACAGTAATAGGATTTAGTGGTGTCTTGATCATTATGCGCCCGGACTCGGTGACACTTGGTTTAGCTGCGTTGGCGGGTTTAGCAGCAGCATTTTTGCACGCGGTTGCCGCAATCTTGATTAAGACACTAGCAAGTAGCGAGTCAGCTTTAGCACTATTACTTTATTTTCCTGTGCTTGCGATTGTCGTGTTCTTGTTTCCAGCGATGTCGGTTTGGATCTCTCCAACGCCTACCGAATGGGTTGGGCTTGTTGGAGTAGCGGCACTCGGTGTGCAGACCCAATGGGGGTTTATTCAGGCTTGCCGAATCTCGGACATGACATTTCTAGCGCCGCTTGACTATAGTCGTTTACTGTTTGCACTAGTGTTGGGATACTTGTTGTTTTCCGAATTGCCCGACTTCTGGACCTTGGCCGGCGCCGCAGTAGTCGTTGGTAGTACCTTGTATGTGGTAAAAAGAGATCACTTATTATGAAGAACAGGAGCATCTGAATGACGGCACCAGTGATGGGGCAGGAACTAGCGTTTCCTGAAATTGAATATGAACAGAGACTGCACGCTGTACAGAATGAGCTATCACAGCAGAATTTGGCAGCAGGTATTTTGTTTGATCCTGAAAACATATATTGGTTGACAGGATTCCAAACTATTGGATACTTTACTTTTCAGTGTCTGCTTGTTTTAAAAGACAGCAAGCCAATTCTTCTGTCCAGGCAAGTGAATTCGTTTCTCGCTGCCGTCACTCCTACATTAAGTCAATTTGTCGGAATTGAAGATCATAAGTCACCGATACGAGTCCTTATTGACTTAATCAACCACCACTATGATCCAAGTGATGTACTAGGGTTAGAAACGAAAGCTTGGTATTTGACAGTCCATGATTATCTCGAGCTCAAATCGACATGTGGTTTAGAACTAAGCGAGTGGAATGGATGCATCGATGAATTCCGAAAAATTAAAGATCCAAGCCAAATTAAGCGCATAAGGTCTGCGGCTCGTGCTGCCGAGGCTGGGCTAGCGGCTGCCCTGGACGAAGTAAAAATCGGCGCAACAGAAAATGATCTGGCGGCAGCGATGCATAGTGCTTCCATTGCCGCTGGAAGTGAGTATTTGGGTCATCCACCACTAGTAGTTAGCGGAGAGAGAACAGCACTTTGCTTTTCGATGTGGAAACGTCGAGAATTACGAGAAGGCGATGTAATTCTCCTTGAATCAGCGGGCTGTGTTGATCGTTATCACGCTATGATCGCAAGGAGCGCGATTCTAGGCGAGGCAACCGAAAAGCAACGGAAAATGGCTGCAACAATAATTGCTGTCCTTGAAAAAGCTATTGAAAGTATAAAACCTGGAGTGACGTCTGCTGAAGTCGATATGAAATGCCGAGAAATTACAGAATCCTCTGGTGTTGACGGCGAATTTTCTCATCGTACCGGGTACGCTATTGGCATTGGATTTCCCCCGAACTGGTCCGAAGGAAAATTCCTTTCCTTACGAGCAGATGACCCAACTGTTCTTGAGCCAGGGATGACGTTTCACTGTGTGCCCACTTTATTCGGAGAACAATTTGGAATGTGTTTCAGTGAGAGTGTGCTCGTAACTGACAGCGGTTGCGAAGTGTTAACTGAATTTCCAAGACAGTTATTTGAAATAGATATTTAGAACATGCCATACATCAGTGACACGAAGACTACATTAGGCCTTCTTCAAGATCAGGCAAGATTATTCGAAGACAGAATTTTCGCCTCACATGAGAATCAACAACTCACAGTTGGGCAACTAAGAGATCTGGCCAAACAAACTTCTTCGAGACTTTCTGAGTGCGGTGTTGTAGCTGGAGACAGGGTGGCTGTTATGTTGGATAACCATCTCGATAATTTAGTTCTATTCTTCGCTTTGCTTTGGGTCCGTGCTGTCCACGTACCCGTAAACACACGATTACGACATGATAGTCTATCGTATCTAATTAGGCATTCAGAACCTAAGATGGTGATCGCCGAACAGCGGTATATGGAACATCTACTATCAGTTGATGATCTAGACCAAAACTACATTTACGTCGAACATCGAGAAAAACGAAGTTTTCTATGGCCGAATTTGACGCAGAGTGCTCAGCATAATGCTCAGAAGACTAAGCCTGTGGCTGGCAATGTTAGAGATGTCTTATTTATCATGTACACATCCGGTACGACTGGCCCACCAAAGGGTGTCATGGTGACTGATAAAATGCTTCGAACGGCGGCATTTGCGTGCGGGAAAGCATCAGATGCTAGGTTCGGAGATGTCTTTCTTGTTTGGGAACCGCTGTACCATATTGGCGCATTACAGTTGGTCCCGGTCGCTCTGGAAGTCGGTGTCGAACTTGCCATAGTTGGTCGGTTCAGTGCCACTCGGTTCTGGGACCAAGTGCGTGAATTACAAGCCACTCAGATACATTTTCTGGGTGGCATTCTACAAATGCTTCTACGTCAAGAAGTGAGCGCAAGAGATACTAGCCATACATGTCGTATTGCTTGGGGTGGAGGCGCGCCCTCCAAAATCGCTGATGAGTTTCAGAGGCGTTTTAATGTTGAAGTAAGAGAAAACTATGGCATGACAGAAGCATCAAGCCTGACAAGCATTAACGAAGAGGGGCACATCGGGTCTGTGGGGAAGCCGGCGCCATATTTTGATGTACGTATCGTCGACACCGAAGGTGTCGATAAAGATATCGATCAAAAAGGTGAGATTGTAGTAAAGGAGTTGGAAGAAGGCTTATTGACACCGGGTTACTTTAGAAATGAGAAGGCCACCTTGTCAACAATTCGTGAAGGGTGGCTTTTTACAGGCGATCTTGGATACTTGGATCAGTCGGGGCATCTCTATTATGCCGGGAGGGTAAAAGATAGTATTAGACGTCGCGGTGAGAATATCTCAGCTTGGGAAATTGAGCGTGTTGTCGAGCAACTCAGTTTCGTAGAACAAGCAGCAGCCATAGGAGTTCCTGACGAACTCGGTGATGAAGCCATTAAGGTATTTGTTAAGTTGGCGCAAGCTGTGCAGGTAGAATCCCCAGTCGTTTCAGTCCATCATTGGTGTTTGGAGCGACTTCCAGATTTTCAAGTACCGTCCTATGTCGTGATTATTGACGAATTCCCAATGACAGGAACAGAAAGAATCCGCAAGGAGTTATTACCGACTGATACGGAGGGAATAGAAGAATTGAGTACAAAATAGACTTCAACTCACTTGCAGATCTGAATTCGTCCACTACGTTTACTAGCGACACTACTACACTTGTTGCTAAGTTTTCGCTCTATTTACCAGTGCCACGCAGATCCAAAGGAAGGAATCTATCAACCAGGACAAGGCGGACCTGCATCCATCAGATGCCAACGATGGCCCAACCACCATTGGGGCTGATCGTCTGGCCGGTGATGAAGGCCGCCTCGTCAGAACACAGGAAGGCGACCACGGCGGCATATTCGTCGGCGTCGCCGAAGCGGCCCAACGGCACGGTCTGGGCACGAGCCATCACGGCTTCCAGCCCGTCCTTTTCGATCGCCATCTGAGTCATCACACCGCCCGGCGCGACCGTGTTGACGGTGATGTTGTGGGGTGCGAACTCCTTGGCCCAGGACTTGGTCAGGCCGAGCAGGGCGGATTTCGCCGCCGTGTAGGTCGAGCCATATTTCGGGTTGCTCCCGGTCATCGCCCACATGGAGGAGATGTTGACGATGCGGCCGTAGTTCCGTTCCTTCATGCCGGACACGATAGCCTTGGTCAGGAAGAAGTGGCCGCGGACATGGACGTTGAACATACGGTCGAAGAATTCCGGCTCGATCGTTTCGATGCCCCCACGCTCGCCCGGTACCCCGCCGTTGTTGACCAGGATATCGACATGCCCGAACTCGGCCTCAGTTACCTTGACATGCTCCGCCATGGCCTCGATATCAGCAACGTCCTCAATGATGACAAGCGCCCGCTGGCCGGTGCCGCGGACCAGTTCGGCTGTCTCCTCGGCCCAATCCTTGTTGATGTCGTGGACCACGATATCGGCACCGCGATGGGCCATCAGCACAGCATGGGCGCGCCCCATGCCACGACCGGAGCCGGTGATAAACGCAACCTTGCCTGCAAGTGAGGCGGCTGGCCGCCCTTCGATCGATTCATACATGTCTTTATATCCCCACGATGGATTGGCCGCCATTCGGTCCGATGACCTGACCGGTAACGTAATCCGATTCGGGCGCGGCAAGGAACGCCGCGGTATAGGCGATCTCCTCGATATCGGCGTAACGCCCCAGCGGCACCTTCTTCGCCGCCTCGCGGACATAGTCCATGCCACCCTTGGTCATCACCATCTCGGTGATGACGCCGCCTGGTGTGATCGCGTTCACAGTGATTTTCCAAGGTGCGAATTCGAGTGCCCAGGCCTTGGTCAGGCCCAGGATCGCCGCCTTGGCTGCGATATAGGTAGCCCCCGTTGGGTTGCCGGTCGAGGCCCACATCGACGAGATATTGACAATCTTACCCCGACCCCTCTCTTTCATGCCTGGCACAGCGGCCTGGGTAGTGAAGAAAGTGCCCTTCACATGGACGTCGAACATGCGCTGAAAGAAAGCCTCGTCGACCCCTTCGATGCCTGTCCGGTCGGCCGGGGTGCCTGCATTGTTAACCAGAATCTCGATCCCGCCTAGCGCAGTCTCGGCCTCGGCCACTGTCTCCTTCATCGCGGTGACGTCCGAGACATCGGCATGGGAGACGAAGACTTTGCGGCCCAGGGCGCGCACGTCCTCGGCCGTCTTGGCAGCCTCATCCTTCAGGATGTCATGGATCACGATATCTGCGCCGCGCCCGGCCATGACAAGGGCGTGGGCACGGCCCATGCCCCGGCCCGAACCGGTGATCAACGCCACTTTTCCGCTAAGATCGCCCATCTTATTTCCTCCCCATGTCTGATTTAATTGGCTACGTCATATTCGATATGTGCGCGAATCAACTGAGCTTCGAGGTCAGCAAATCCGTATGGCTCAGCACCCTTTAGCATGCCCCAGAACTGTTCGAGCCATTCTTTATCTGTAGACTTACTTGATAAAGCAATGACACCCTGGGCGTCTAGCCAGTATTTACTATCTTCAATTCTCTCAGTAATCGTACCCAATGCAGAGATGTTCGTGTCTAGATCTTTTGCTCGAATACAGAACCCTTTGAAATTATCTTCTTCTTCAAGTACCAATGATTGATCTTCTCTGACTCTGATTAACATGGGTAAGTGCCTGATATTGTATCGAATCGCATGGCGGTCGCGGTGGTTGTGGAAGCCCGAGACAGTGGAACTGCCTCAGTAAGATTAGCGTAACTTCAGGCACTGTCGAACGATCTAGCCAGTTTTTCTAATCACTCAGTGTAGCTGACGCCTTATGAGCAGTACCATACTCCGCCAAAGGGCCAAGTTCAGCTTCTACAAGCGGCACGACCTCAGTCATGAAGCGTTCGATAGAACGCATAACGCGGCTATGGGGCAGCGCACCAGGCGCTTGAAACGTATTGAAATGCGTTGGCTTTAGGACCTGAATGCGTTCAATGAGTTGCTCTGCAACCTTCTCAGGAGACCCTATCAATGTATTCGCCACGATTTCCTCAAGTGGCACTTCTCCCTTAGCCGGCGCTTCTATCAAATAGGCACCATCGAGTTCTGCATAGCCTTCACGCATTGAATTTGCGATCCGGCGTACATAGCGAATGTTGTCTGCGGCCTCTAACGCTTCACTGTCGGTATCACATACATGCACACTAACCTGTATGGCAAAAGGAACCGGATCTCGTTGAACACCCGCAAGCTCATACGCTTCAACGACTTTCTGACGAGTAGCCGCAATCTGTTCCACAGTAGACCACCCCGTCGTAACAAAAGGGACATGCCCTTTTTGCGCCATCCGAACCTGTAAATTGGTCTCAGAGATCTGCCCCGCAATGTAGGTCTCAAACCGATCCTGTAAGGGTCTCACGATGAAGTGTGTTTCTGGTGCTTGAATGAATTCTCCATCGTATTCGATCGAATCGGCACCACCCATGAAATGTTCAACAAGCTCTAGTGTCTCATTAAATATTTTCTTTGAGTCCTCGAGGTTCACACCAAATTTGTGAAACTCGTACTGTTGATAGCCACTACCAAATCCAAGAACCAGGCGCCCATCACTAAGAACATCGGCAACTGAAATATCCTCAATCAATCTCATCGGTTCATATAAAGGTGCAACAATGACCGCAGGTCCCAACTTGATCCGAGACGTTTGCGGTGCCATGTAATGAATGATTGATAGCGGCGAAGGCATCACGCAATAGTTGGAGAAATGATGTTCGGCAAACCACGCAATCTCATAACCAACCTCTTCGGCGAGTTTCACTTGATCCACCATCTCCTTGTAAATCTGGCGTGGTTCTTTGTCGCGATCACGCTGCTGGAGTAAGCTGAAAAGACCAAAGTGCATATGACTGTCCTCGAATATTGTTTTAGTTTTAGTTAGTAGCCGACGATAGTTTCGCCGCCGTTTGGGCTTATTACTTGTCCCGTAATCAAGACAACTTTTCCTTCCAATAGTTTCCTAGCGAATTACCCCAAGTTTCAGATCATGATAGTGCCGCCATTGACGACGACAGTTTCCCCATTCATAAATTTGTTAGATGGTGAAGCTAAAAAAAGCACCACTCTACCTATGTCCTTTGGTACCGCAGCATATCCGAGCGGATGTTGATCAATAGCCTGTTTTAACCAGCCTTGGGTTTTTGCCGTCTCGGTTACGATTGGTCCAGGGCTGACTCCGTTTACCAGAACATTTGGCGCAAGTTCTGCCGCGAATGACTTTGTGAGGCTAATCACACCGGCTTTTGCCGCCGCATAGGGCGCGTTGGTGACTTTTGGCCTATAAGCATCAGCAGACGCGATATTTACAACTCGTCCAGATTGGGTACTAGACAGACTATCCATAAATGCCTGGGTGGTTAGAAATACGGTTTTTAGATTAATTGCAATTCGTTCATCGAAATCAGAACCGCTGATGTCTCGTATAGCATGCGGAGCATATGCCCCCGCGTTGTTGATTAGCGTATCAATGGCTCCAAATTCTTGGATTACTGCGTCTCTCAGTGAATTCACTGATTTATCATCGGTGAGGTCTGCAATCTTGCCAATTGCCGTTTTTGACTCAGGGTCAATCTCCGCCGCAGTCTGTTCTACGCGGTTGTCGATATCGACCAGAATTATTCGTGCACCACGATCGTGAAACATTTGCCCAATCTCGCGACCCAGACCTCGGGCGGCACCAGTGATTAGGGCAGTGCGCCCAGAAAACTCCTCCGACGAAAACGAATCTCCATCCATAAAACTCTCCAAAATTTTGAATTAGGATTCTAAAAAATTAAAATTGAACAACGCCCGCCAGGTGCTATAGACCTTCGTCTAAAATCCTTTTGATCTCATCCAAAAATAATTCCGCTGAGGCGGAACGGTTGGCGAACTGCTTTGCGGTAACTTCGGCCATCTCCGGTGGGATTTCGGCCAGATCTTCGCCAGTTGACATTGCAAGTACTTGAATTTGGCAGGCTTTTTCCAGGTAATACAAGTCGTCTAATGTAGTGGCAACGGTATCACCTACAACTATAACGCCATGATTGCCTAGGAAAAGTACTGATTTATTGCCCATAACTTTAGCCATACGGTGGCCTTCATCAGTATCGAATGCCAATCCATTAAAGCCGCGGTCGTAAGCGCACTGACCTAGAAAGCGGGTTGAATTTTGGTGAACTTGTTTGAGCTCACCACCGCGTATTGCTGTCAATGCAGTGGCGTAAGGCATATGGGTGTGAAAAACGCAGGTCGCGTGGGGGTGGGTTTTGTGAATTCCACTATGAATTGTAAAACCGGTTTTAAGCGGTGCTCCATCACCTTCGACCGTGTTTCCATCTTCATCAATCACAATCAATGAATCGGCTGTCATTCTTGCCCAGTGTCGGCCACGAGGATTAATCAAAAACCTAGGGGGAGATGACGAAATCATTACGCTAAGGTGATTGTCAATACCTTCATGAAATCCGCAACGCTCAGACCACCGATATGCTGCCGCTAAATCTTTCCGTTCTTCCAAGAAAAAGCTCATTAGGTCTTTAACCGATCTTCCTTACATTGCGGCGTCTTAAGAATTCCGAGAAAAGGATGATTACCGTCATAAACAACAACATCAGTGTCGCAACTGCCGCCAGAGTAGGATTAACTCGCATTATGGCATCAACCCACATGTGTTTTGGTAAGGTGGAGAATTCGCCATTAGTGAGATAAATCGCCATCGTGAGTTCGTCGAATGAGATAATGAACGCGAACATGAACGCGGCAATTAGCCCTCCCTTGATGATGGGAAAAGTAATAAACCATAAAGTTTTAAGTTTCCCCGCACCAAGGGTCCATGCGGCCTGATCCAGACGCAAGTCATAATTTTTTATCACAGCCATGACTGTAACAATGACATAGGGCATTGTGATCACCGTATGGCCCAGTATGAGTCCGAGATACGTACCGATCAAGTGCAAGCGTGCAAACAGATAAAAAAGCGAAACTGCAAGAATAATATGAGGTGTAATGATCGGGGAAACCAGGAAAGCAAAAATTACGCTTTTCCCAACAAACTGTTTCCGCACTAGTATAAATGCAGCAGGAACTCCAATTAACATTGCGAAAAAACCAGCAAATAGAGCGACAATAACTGACCGCAAAAACGCAGCGGGATAAGGAGAGTTATTTGCGAAGACTGTCTCATACCATTGCAGCGAAAAGCCTTTAGGAGGCCACGTCAGAAATCCTTCCTCCGTAAAAGACACTGGGATGATAAAAAATGTTGGCGCAGCAAGAAAGAAAATAACAATTCCCGCAACAACCCAAAGTGACCGTTGTGAATAATCCGCCCGGCTACGAGCGGGGTCTCGTTTTACAAGCTTGTCATAAAAGGCTCCGAGCCCTGCACAGATCTCTCCAAGACCATTAAGGACGCCGTTCCCAAAACGAGCACCAAGTCCGACTCTGCGATTCGTATTACTACTGGTGACTTTGCCCTGGTTGCCACCTGACAGGGTCGATAACCCGAGCCAGCGATCGTAAAAAAAGAAGATCAATAAGACTGTTCCTAGCAACAGCATCGAAATCGCACCAGCAAACCCCCAATTCAGCATCGAATCAATCTGGAACATAATTAGTTGAACAATCATCGTATCCTTGGCACCCCCGAGTAGCGCTGGGGTGATAAAGAATCCTAACGACGTAACAAAGATAAGGAGGCCACCGGCCGCAACACCAGACAGTGATAACGGGAAATATATTCTCCAAAATGACTGACCACGGCGAGCACCCATAGTTCCTGCTGCTTTTGTCAGATTGGTATCGATATTCTCCATGACTGCTAACATCGTAAGAACACACAGCGGCATGAGAGCGTGAACCATTCCAATCATTACCCCAGTAAAGTTGTAGATGATCTTAATTGGGTAATCTAGGATGCCGACTGCAATTAGCAGGTCATTGATCGCTCCTTTTCGTCCGAGCAAAACCATCCATGCGAACGTTCGCACCAGAAAGCTGGTCCAAAATGGAAGCAATACCCAGATGATCAGAGTATTTCTCAAAGAGGATCTGACGTTTGCTAGTAAATACGCTACAGGATAGCCGGCAATAATGGCGAAACCAGTCGTCCATGCTGCAACCTTAAGAGTAATGAGAAGGACCTTTGTATACAGCCCTTGGTCAAATAACCGTGAATAATGGGAGACCGTTATATTCCCATCGACGTCAACTGCGCTAAGCCCTACCAGCAGTGCAGTTGGATAAACAAACAATAGCAACAGGAAAAGCACTGCCGGGTAAATCGGCCACGCCCTGATAAAACCTAGCCACTTTTTAGAAATTGTCATCAGCAAATCCTGATCAGACTGTCACAACTGCTCAACTGCTCAACATTATTCTTGCGTCGCGCGTAGACCAACCGAAATAAATCTGATCACCCTGTTGCAATGGGTCATTCCTACTTCCCGTAAGCGCCGTAGCAACCATTTCAGATTCGTCTGCGAGCTCAAGGAAGTATTTTGTGAGTTGCCCAATCATAATTATCTCTTTTAGCTTCCCTTGGACAAAGTTATCCTCATTGGTTTCACCTGAGTGAACCCGAATATTCTCTGGCCTGATCATATAATGAGCGGTCTCGATGTTACGTACCTCTGCGTCACAAACTCCACTAACAACGATATCATCCACTCGTTGAATAGAGGTGCTATTCTCGGTTTGACCGACGACCTTGCCTGCGAATAAATTCGACTCTCCTAAAAAATCCGCTGCGAATATTGAATTAGGCTGAAAGTAGAGATCTGCTGGACTTCCAATCTGTTCAATTCTTCCCTCCTTCATTAAACAGATTCTATCTGACATGACCATGGCCTCTTCTTGATCATGGGTAACGTAGATCACTGTAATGCCAAGATTGGCATGCAGATGTTTAATTTCTCGTTGCAAAGAGTCACGTAACTTCTTATCAAGCGCCCCTAGTGGCTCATCCATCAATATGATAGAAGGCTCATAAACAAAGCAGCGAGCAAGAGCTATTCTTTGTTGTTGTCCTCCTGATAACTCAGACGGAAATCGCTCTTGTACGTCTGGTAACTGGACGGTATTGAGTACGCGTGCAACCTGCTCATCAATAGCAGCTTTTCGCATCTTTCTCATTTTTAACGGAAACGCTATGTTCTCGTAAATCGTGAGGTGTGGGAAAAGCGCGTAATTCTGAAAAACCATACCTAATCCGCGTTGATGAGAGGGCGTGTACGTCATCAACTCTCCGTCAATCCAGATTTCTCCTGAATCTGGGTCATTCAACCCCGCTATTGCCATAAGCAATGTAGTCTTACCAGAACCAGAAGGCCCGAGTAGCGTCAGAAATTCTCCCTCAAGCAACTCTATTGAGGTTCCCTCTAGAGCGACCACTGAGCCATATGTTTTCCGAACATTTTTGGCTTGTAGTTTGACTTGTCTTTCCATAAAAATTCCAGTGAAGAAAAAAGGGTGCGCACCTGAAATGGTGCGCACCCATCCTTAGATACTCACTTATAGTTCTGGTTAGCCTGAGATTAGGTAAGAAGCCAGGAATTAAACCGCTCCATCAATGCATCCTTGTGCTCACCCCAATAAACATCATCTGCCGCCAGCATATTTGGCAGATACTTTGGATTGGTGGGCAGTACTTTCGCCCTTTCCGGATCAATGTGGGCATACGCGGTAGGATTGGTCGGTCCGTACGCCACGTGTGGGGTGAACTTTGCCTGGCGCTCGCCATCAGCCGCGTACTCGGCGAATACACGGCACAAATCAACGTTTGGTCCGCCATTGAGAATACACCACCCTTCATAGGCCCACATCGCGCCGTCCCACACCATCTCGACCGGAGCGCCGTCGTCTATCGCCACCTGTGAGCGTCCATTCCAGGTAAATGTAAGGTCAACCTCACCTGTCTTAAGCAACTGTGAGGTTTGTGCTCCCCCCGTCCACCAGATATCAACGTGCGGCTTGATTCGGTCCATGCTCTTGAAAGCACGATCCGCATCTATCGGGTAGACGTCCCCCGGAGCAACACCATCAGCCATCAGTGCGAACTCAAGCGTATCGTATGGGTGTTTACGCATCGCTCTGACTCCGGGAAAATTCTTGACATCCCAGAAATCAGCCCAACTCTTTGGAGGATTTTTCCCAAGAGGGGTATCGGTGCGATAACACATCAGCGTGGCATAGACATCGTTACCGGAAATAAATTCGCCGCGCATACTATCAGGTATCTGGCTCATGTTTGGGCCGGGTCCGCCCGCGCCATAGATTGGAGCAAGATATCCACCATTCGCGACGACCTTATGCGAAGATTTACTTAAGAGAGCGCAATCCCAGGTATAGGTCTTGGTGTCGACCATGGCTTTAATCAGGCCAGTCGGCTCGTGATCACCCTGGATACCTACGGCGGTGATGCCAGAGACTTTTTCAAAATCGTCGTAATAGGCTGCAGCGAATCCAGGGGTAAATGGACCACCCGGATCCCGACAGATAATTTTTCGATCTGACGCTGAACGAACGATGGCGGGGAAAGTCATTGCAGCCGCACCGGCTGCGGCGCCTTTTAGGAAAGTTCGACGGCCATCACTCGGTGCTGTCGATACTGTCGGTCTAAACTTAATCATTTTCTCCTCCGTTATGGTTGGGAAGCGACTATTATTCCACGTATGGACTAAAGCGTATTTCTGTCTATACTTTATTGATAAAGTCGTAAGCAGAAGACTGAAGGTTAGGCTAATGATGATATCTATGTCAACGAGTTTACAGTTAGCGAAGCTTTACCCGCATATATCGGTAGATACTGAAGACTCGGAATCAATTTAAAGGAGTTTATGTTGTGATTAAGAAATGCATGAATATTCTTGGGAGACTCGTGGGGATTCCAAGACCACCCCATCTGCCAGTAGAAGACAAGGAACGGAGCAGTTGAATTCGGAACTCGGCTTCGTCGAATGAATTTATTACTGTGGTGATGTGTAGATGAGTGTCACCACTGAATCTGATGTCCTGGTAATCGGTGGTGGAATCATCGGATTGTGCAGTGCTTATTTTCTACTCAAAGAACGGACTCGAGTGTTTGTTGTGGAACAAAACGAGATCTGGTCTGATTCTTCCGGCGCCAACGCGGGAACGGTGTCCGTACAAAACAAGATCTCTGGGCTTCAGCCCCTCGCCCTGATGTCGATCGATCTCTGGCGGCAGATGCAAAACGATGAGCAGCTTGATCTGGGATTCCGCCAGGTCGGTGGCTTACGGGTTGCGATGGGAAGAGACCAGGTTCGCGAGTTGCGGCAGGGTTGGTCGGACGAAGCAGAGCAAGAACTGTCACTGCGTTGGCTTGAACAAGATGAACTCACAAAATTTGCGTCGTGGATAGGACCAGATGTGAATGCGGCCGTCTATTGCCCGGCAGACAGTCAGTCCATCCCACTCAAGGCAGGTCCCGCGCTGCGAAAGGCAGTCGAACAGCAGGGAGGCTTTATCCAGTCCGGAGCAGCCGTGATTGATATCGAGCCTTCTGGCGACAGTGTTCTGGTAACGACCGATGAGCCGGGTCGTATCAGATGCCGTCACTTGGTGGTGGCTGCAGGCCCCTGGGCAAAAGGTCTTGTCCGCTGCCTTGGTATCGATCTCCCCGTCTCTGTCGATGTCAATATGCTGTCGATCACCGAACCTGTGGGCCCTCTCATTGACCGGGTGGTTACCCATGTTTCGGGAATCCTGTCGCTCAAACAGTATCCCAATGGAACCTGCATGATCGGGGGTGGCTGGCAGGGCCAAGGCGGATTCGACAGTAATTCTAAAGAACTTGATTACCAGAATCTTATTCACAATATCCGACTTGCTGCATCTGTCGTCCCGGGCCTTAGGAATGTGAATTTGGTTCGGTCGTGGGCTGGTTTCGAGCCGGTGATGCCGGACGCCTTGCCGTGCCTTGGTTGCCTGCCGGGACACCCGAACATCTGGATTGCGACCGGTGCGCGGGGCGGCTATTCCCTGGGGCCCGCTCAGGGGAAACTTATTTCCGAGATGGTCCTGGGCAAAGCGTTGTCCCTTGAAGGTACTGCGGCGTTCGACCCGGGCAGGACTTTCTAGGCTATGTCGTTGCGAGTGAAAAACGATGTGGCTCGTGGTGAGCCATTTGTCATCGAAATCGATGGTGAGCCAATCCAGGCCTACCCCGGAGAGACCGTCGCCGCAATCCTGATTGTGAACAGGATCGCACTCGTGCGCACGGTTGCGGCGCATCCGATAACTCGTGGCTACTACTGTGGTATGGGTGTGTGCTGGGAATGTGCTGTCAGAATTAATGGCCGATCGATCGTCAGGGCCTGTATGGAACCCGCTGTAAAAAACCTACAGGTTGAGACCTGTCTTAATGTCGGCGATCTCTGACAGGAGCGTCGTTATCGTGGGAGCCGGACCGGCAGGACTGGCAGCGGCGGCAGAGTTCGTTCGTTTCGGCACCCCCTGCACCATACTGGACGATCAGAAGCGACCGGGTGGTCAGTACTTCAGGCAGCTTTCTCCCGAAATTCAAAGCACTGAACAGAATCCACGACTGCTGGATGTCTGTGGTCACCGACTGGTCGAGTTCCGTTGCGAAACGACTGTCTGGGACTTTCCGGCCCCGCGAACGTTGGCTTGGGTTTCCGGCACTGGGAACGGAAGACTGAATACCCGGACGCTGATTCTTGCGACCGGTGCCTACGACAGGCCTGCTCCGTTTCAAGGATGGACACTGCCTGGTGTGATCTCTGCGGGGGGGATGGTGAATCTGTATAAAAGTCAGCGTGTTGTAGCTGGGTCCAGAGTCGTTGTGGCGGGGAACGGGCCACTGCTACTTACGGCCGCTCAGTGCCTGTTCCAGGCTGGTGTTGAAGTGCTTGCACTCGTCGAGGCCGCTCCTTTTGCGACTCAGGTCATCCCGCAGTTCCCTGGGTTAATGACGCAACCGGGCCTCCTGGGAAAAGGTATGAGTTACAGATACGGATTGTGGCGCCGGTCAGTGCCTGTCCTGGAACAGCAGGTCGTCACCCGCGCTCGCGGTGATCACTGGATCGAAAATATCGAGGTTCGCCCGCTGGACGACAAAGGAAAGATCTGTCGAGAAAGGCGCGTCGAGTTCGATGTGGATGCGCTGGTCACTGGCTATGGGCTGATGCCATCACTGGAACTCACTCGTCTAGCAGGTTGCCGCCATTCCTTTCACTCTTTGGGCGATACATGGGTTCCTGAGCGATCTACTGATCTTGAAACCAGTGTCCCGGGTGTCTATGTGGTGGGAGACGGGGCCGGTGTCGCGGGTTACCAGAATGCGATGGTCGAGGGACGCATTGCGGCACTGGCGATTCTGAACAGGGAAGAACCGTCGTCTCGCGTGAGCGCCGCTCTCAAGGTTGCTATTCGGCAACGGTGCCGCCGGCAAAGATTCTCGCAGGCCTTATCCAACTGCTACCGTACACCTTTGGATTATTCAGCACTTGTGACGCCTGACACTGTCATCTGTCGATGTGAGAATGTCCTTTTTTCCGAGATCAGGCCGATGCTGACTG
>CAUZJT010000044.1:0-17761 GCA_963580215.1 Gammaproteobacteria bacterium | reverse complement strand
TTTTCTTCTAGCCCTGCCCCATTAGCAGTTGCTGTGTTTACGATAGATATAACTTGTTCTTGTAAGTCTTCATCTTCTAGAACAGCATCACGGAATGATTGAAAGTCAGACATGAGAATCTCCTTGGGTTATGGCCCAAGAATACCCCTGTTAGAGGGATGGCTCAACTTTTGAATGTGATGGGGATAACATAAAGATAAGCCCCGCTAGAGCGGGGCTTATCTTAGGCATCGCCACTAGCCCTGTAGTAGAGCCAAATATACATAAATCAATTTCCCTTCTTGTGCAGACTGGTCAAAATGACATTTTTCAGTTTATAAGAAGTACCAACATCACAAATTTCACTCCACTGGGTGCTGTTTCCTTGCTTCTTGTTTGTCATTACAAGACTAATGCCACCAGATATCTGATCCAACTCCTTTTCGGTCATCTGTTTTTGCGCGGTCATCTTTGATCTCCTTGAATATATGTTTGGCTGGTCAATTCCAGTAAAGCCATTGTTATGCAATACCACAATCAAGGATGTGCGCCTTATCACCTTGTGAGGCTTAAGTGCGGGGTAGATGTGATGGGGGTCACATGAGTTATTAAGGAGCGGGTATTAGCGTGGGTAAGATACACGCTGTAGCGTAGAGGGGCGATCTATGCACCGAACACAGATGGAATGTCGTTAAAACTCGTGGCTGATCCTTGATTTGGACTTGAACTCGAAAACGTTCACATCCATCACGCGTTTTTGAATACTGGCCATTGCAGTTCCCTCTTGCAGTGAGCACGCCTTGAATAACCAGGGCCTGCGGGAATCTGCTGTGCCATATTTGTGCCACGAGACATTGTCCACGTAGCAAAAGAAGCACAACTAACTGAAAAGATGGTGGCTATGGGTGGACTTGAACCACCGACCCCGGCATTATGAATGCCGTGCTCTAACCAGCTGAGCTACATAGCCACGGTGGGTGCGCGAATTTAACGCGAAACCCTCAATAGAACAAGAAAAAACCGGTCAATCGCGAGTGATAAGAGGCGTTTCCGGTGGCAATCGGGGCGAAGCCAGTAGTATGATCGAAGCCGAATAACTTTCAGGAATAACCCTGGAGTTGTTGTACTATTAAATCGTGGGCAAATATCCTGAATCTCAGGAATCAGCCTAAATCAAAACCTATCAAAGGAGGAAGCGGCATGAGTAGATTCGATTATGACATCTGGAAACTCCAAAAACGTGTCACGAGTGGTGGAATGAACCGTCGTGAATTTGTCAAAGCTGCTACCGCTATGGGGTTTGCCGCTGCAGCACCGGCACTTTATAGCCAAGCTGCACACGCTACGCCGAAAAAGGGTGGAACCTACCGAGTTGGATTTGGCGGCGCCAACACAGGTGACATGCTGGATCCGGCTGATAACGGCGATACCTTCATGATCAATATGAACATGGGTGGGTGTCGAAATGCCCTGGTTGAGGTCAACGCCGATGGCCAAGCTGTACCTGAATTGGCTGAGAGCCTTGAGCCATCAGCCGATGCCAAAACGTGGGTGGTTAAGCTGCGCAAGGGCATCGAATTTCACAGTGGCAAAACTTTCGATGCTGACGACGCGATTGCATCTCTTGAGCATCACCGTGGTGAGGATTCAACCTCCGACGCAAAAAGTGTTGCCAATTCTCTGGGCAACATCCGCAAAGATGGTCAAAACACGCTTGTGTTTGACCTCGAAAGCGGCAATGCCGATTTCCCCTATCTGTTGAGTGACTACCACCTGCTGATGGGTTCTGCTGATGGCTCCGGCAAGATCGACTGGGCTTCAGGTGACGGAACCGGTGCTTTTGTGGTGAAGAGTTTCGAGCCAGGGGTACGGGCACATATGGTTCGCAATCCCAATTACTTTAAGTCCGGGTGCGCCAACTTTGATGAAGTGAAGATGACGGCGATCAACGACGCGGCGGCCCGTATGAATGCGATGGTGACAGGCCAGGTAGATGCAATTGTCCGTTGTGATCTCAAGACCGCCCCCATGCTTGAGAAAAAATCCGGAGTCAGTGTGCTCCAGGTATCAGGCACTAAGCACTTTACCTACCCGATGGATGTCCGCCAGGCGCCGTTTAACGACAACAACGTGCGTATGGCGCTCAAACACGGCATTGATAGAGAAGCTTTCGTTAACACAGTTCTTCGCGGCTATGGTTCCCTGGGTAACGATCATCCCATCAGTTCCAATCAGAACTACCATGCCAGTGATCTACCCCAGCGTCAGTATGACGTTGACAAGGCTAAGTGGTATCTCAAACAGGCCGGCCTCACTAGTCTGGATGTCGAGATTGCAGCTGCAGACGCGGCTTTCAATGGCGCAGTAGACGCAACTCAGCTTTACTCTGAGGCTGCCAAGGCAGCTGGCATCAATATCAAGGTTAACCGGGTATCCCCCGACGGTTACTGGAATAACGTCTGGATGAAAGTTCCATGGAGCGCCTGCTACTGGTCGGGTCGTGCCACCGCTGACTGGATGTTCACCATTGGCTACAAGGCCGGCGGTAACTGGACCGACAGTCACTGGAATAATGCTCGTTTTGAGAAACTCCTGGTCGCAGGACGTGCTGAACAAGACCAAGTCAAACGCAACGACATTTATGTTGAGATGCAGACTATCGTCTCCAATGAAGGCGGCGTGGTAGTTCCTTGCTTTGCCAACAATGTCGACGCGGCATCTGATGCCCTGGGACGACCTGCCAAACTGGCCGGCAACTGGGAACTGGATGGCTCACGCAGCATCGAGCGCTGGTGGTTCACGTAAGCCAGGTATAGCAACAACCGTCCTTTGAGCAGTTGCTGCTATATTGAAGTAGAAAAGGCCCGGATCCTTGCCGGGCCTTTTTTTAGCTGAACTTTAATTTCTGTCGTTATGAAAAACTCGTTACTCAAACTGATCTTAAGGCGTCTCGCTCTCGGCATCCTGACGCTGCTCGCCATCTCTTTGTTGATTACTGTAGGTGTTGAAGCGCTATCTGGGGATGTCTGCACAGCCATGATGGGGCAAATGGCTTCCGAGGATAAGGTCGCGGCTTGTCATCGGACGTTGAACCTCGATCGGCCAATGCACATTCGCTATATTGAGTGGCTGGTAAATTTTGTCCAGGGTGACATGGGTAAAGCCCTAACCAATCACCGGGAGGTTGCTGATGTGATTGGCAATCGTGTTGGAAATACTTTTTTCCTGGCCATCGCATCAGCCCTGATCGCCATACCCCTCTCCCTGGCACTGGGTGTTGTAGCCGCGCTTTACCGAAACTCATTTTTTGACCGATTCATCTCAATGGTCACCTTGAGTGGCATTTCGGTTCCCGACTTTTTTATCGCTTATATCCTGATGGCAGTATTTGCGGTCTCATTTGGGATTTTTCCAGCGATCTCGAACGTGGACGAGTCGATGAATTTCAGCGAACGCGTTATCGCCTCGGCGCTTCCCGTGTTGACGCTCACCCTCGCGGTCAGTGCTCACATGATGCGGATGACTCGGGCCTCTATCGTTAGCCTGATGGCCAGTCCCTATATCGAAATGGCCAAACTGAAAGGTGTCAAACCCGGAAGAATTATTGTTTTCCATGCATTGCCCAATGCCTGGTCACCCATTATCCAGGTGATCATGCTGAATTTAGCCTGGCTCGTTGTGGGCGTGGTCATCGTCGAGGTCGTTTTTGTTTATCCGGGGCTTGGCGCCCTCATGATCGACGCCGTGTTCCTGCGTGACATGCCTATCGTACGTGCAACCGCAATGATATTTGCATCCGTGTACGTGATCCTCAACTTACTCGCCGATATTCTTTCTATGGCGTCAAACCCCAGACTTATGCATCCAAAGTAAGTAATCATGAAATTCTGGCAGGTACTCAAAGAAATGAACTGGGCCAGTCGGTTCGGGGTTTTTGTCGTGAGCCTTTTTGGTTTATGCGCAATTTTCGCACCATGGCTTGCGCCTTATGGCCAGAGCCAGATTGTGGGAGATGTATGGGAACCTTTATTTGGGAAATTCGTTTTTGGCACAGACCAGATCGGTCGAGACATGCTGTCGATGCTGATATACGGTGCCCGAAATATGATCGCTCTAGCGCTGTTGACCACCGCGGTTGCTTTTTGCTTAGGGTCTCTACTGGGCTTTCTTGCAGCGATCATGCGTGGCTGGGTTGACCAGGTACTAAGCCGATTCGTTGATATTATTATCTCGATTCCGACACTGATCTTTGCGCTGATCGTTCTTTCGTCTACGGGAACGTCTGTTTTTGCTCTGGCCACGGTAATTGCAATCATCTATGCCATGCCGGTCTACCGCATCGCTCGCGCGGTGGCGATGGATATCGAGGTTATGGATTTTGTGGAGGCCGCCCGACTTCGCGGCGAAGGACTTTGGTGGATCATGTGTAAAGAGATACTTCCCAACGCCTTAACGCCACTGGCGGCTGAGTTCGGTCTGCGCTTTTGTTTTGTTTTCTTGTTGATCAGCGGACTTAGTTTTCTAGGTCTGGGCTTGCAGCCGCCGCTGGCAGACTGGGGTGCCATGGTGCGGGGCAACTCAGATGGTATCGCCTGGGGTTATTTGCACCCACTAGTACCCGCAACCTGCATCGCCTTGCTGACCATTGGCATCAACCTGATTGTCGATTCCGCCGTGCAAAAGGCCAGCGGCCTGCGTGACGATCAGTAGGTGTCACTCCGTCATTCAGCAAAATAATCACTGCGCAGAAGTGTCGAGTGAAAAACCGATCGTTAATTCTGGGGTATGACGTCCGGGAAGCCCTCAGCGCGTAACTCTTCGCCCGTCGCTTCCTCCATCATCTTGACCACGTGAGGGGTCCACGCATCTCCACCGTAGCGCTCCCGTGATGCCTGGAACATCTGTTCCACCAAGGTTGCGAGCTTCAACGGCACATCCAGGCGACGACCGAGCTCGGTAACAAAGCCAAGATCTTTCAGCCCAAGATCGGTGGTAAAGCCGGTATTAAAGCTACCGTTTAGGATCACCGGGGCCCAATCCTCAAATTCACGACTGCTGCCGGAGCTGGCAGTAATCGCCTCGTAGCATCTGGCCAGATCCAGACCGCCGCGTTTCGCCAGCATCAGGCCCTCACCCATAGCTACAAGGTCGATCAGGCACAGCAGATTGGTAACCGCCTTGATCAGCGATGCGTTACCGATTTCCCCCATGTATACAATCTGACCACTCATGATCTCGAGCAAGGGCCTCAAGCGCTCAAAAACGACTTCGTCACCGCCCACCAACAGCGTCATCTGCCCCGTAACTGCCCGATGCACTCCGCCAGTCGCTGGACATTCGAGTACATCGATGCCCCTCTCGCACGCCAGCAATGCAAGGCGTTTCATTTCATCTGCATCGGTGGTGCTCATTTCAATCCAGCAACTCCCCGCTGAGAGTGCTTGCAGCGCGCCGCCGACACCGGTCATAACCTGGGCACAAATCGCCGGTGAGGGTAAACAGGTAATCAGGGTGTCAATGTCATTGGCCGTATCCTGTACTGACCCGGCACTAGTCGCTCCAGCGGCGACCAGTTGCTCGACCGCTTTGCTATCCTGGTCATAAACCTGAAGCGAGTAACCTGCTTGGAGAATTTTTTCTGCCATTTTTGCTCCAAGCATGCCCAGTCCGATAAATCCACAATTCATAGATTTGGCTCCTTTGCACTATCAATATTGTCGGAGAATGCTCAACAGACAACCATTCACCACGGCCGGCTCATGACCAAATGCGGAACAATGTCCCAGCCCTTCCAGTAGATAAAAATATCCTTCCTGAGCAGTGTCTGCCAGAAGCTTGCCCCGCTGTGGCGGCGTTTGCATATCCTCTGAAAATGCAATCACATGAAGGGGTACTTTGCAGTACGGCAGTCTTGCTAGTGAATCGTACTCAACGCACGCCTGCCACTGCTCGGCCAGTGCGTGAGAATCACGCTTACCATAATCCTGTGAGACGATCGGTTTAAGCCTCGCCCATAACTCATCATCTCCCAACACCCTGGCCGGATACATCAGGAGTGCGTAGTGCGCGATTGCGAAATCCTCAGGCAGTTCAGTACCCGAGCGCCTCAGAGCGATCTCAGAATCCTCCCAGTCTTTAATGAATCCTGACTTTTGCGCACAAGCCCCAGTCAACAAAGCAGCAGTAACTAGATCCGGCCGAGAAAGCGAGATTTCCTGGGCAATGCACGAACCCATAGACAGTCCAATCAAAAAAACCGGGGGTTTGCAGTATGCTTCGATCAAGGCAATACAATCCGCCGCATGATCTGCAATAGTCCATGGCGTCGAGGACATTGATTCAGTGCGACCTACACCACGGGCATCCCAGGTCGTATTACGATAGTCACCAAAGGCCGGTAACTGAAATGGATGCCAGGAGGATCCCGGCATATCCCCGCCTGCCAGCCAGACAATATCCGGGCCGGTGCCAGACTGCTGGTAGAAAAGCCGGGTCTCGGGTAGATCGAGAAATGACAAGAATCGCTCCGGGGAAATTACAATAGGGCAATGTTATCAGCCCTGCTCGACGTCTCCAATAGAGGCGCAGCCCAATCGAGAAAACGATTCAGACGTTAAAACGAAAATGCATGATGTCGCCATCACTGAGGACGTAGTCTTTTCCCTCTAGCCGTAACCTGCCCGCTTCACGTGCACCGTGCTCTCCGCCGTTGACGATAAAGTCGTTATAGGCGATGGTCTCAGCGCGAATAAAACCGCGCTCAAAATCCGTGTGTATCTCGCCCGCGGCTTGAGGCGCCGTGGCACCGATGCGGACCGTCCAAGCTCTCACCTCTTTAGGTCCGGCGGTAAAAAAGGTCTGCAATCCTAATAGGACATAGCCCGCCTGAATTACCCGGTCGAGACCTGACTCTGCCAATCCCAGATCATCCAAGAAACTACTGCGTTCGTCTGGATCCAGCTCTGATATCTCCTGCTCGATCGCGGCACTGACCACAACCAACTGCGCATCGGTTTTTTGAACATGTTCACGCAATTGCGCTACCTGCTCGTTGCCGGCAAGATCCTGCTCTGAGACATTGGCTACATAAAGCACTGGTTTGGCGCTTAAAAGACATAACGGCATTAATGCCGTTGCCACGTCGCTGTCCTGCAGCAGTTGCTGCAAACCCTGACCTTCATTAAGCGCTTGGTTGGCCTGGCGCAGGCATTCCAGTTCACGCAGGATTTTTTTGTCGCCGGTTTTAGCGGCTTTGGCAGTTCGCTCGATGCCGCGCTCCAGTGTCTCCAGATCAGCCAGTGCCAGCTCGGTCTCGATAGTCGCCACATCGGCCAGCGGATCTACCTTGCCGGCAACATGGGTGATGTCATCATCCCTAAACGCACGCACCACATGGATAATTGCATCCACCTCGCGGATGTGTGCAAGAAAACGATTACCCAGACCTTCCCCTTTCGAGGCGCCGGCGACCAATCCGGCAATATCGACAAACTCGATCGCGGTGGGTATAACTGACTTGGGGTTGATCAGCGCCGCAATTGTTTGCAGGCGCAGATCTGGCACCTCAACGATACCGACATTAGGATCGATAGTGCAAAATGGATAATTCTCGGCCTGCGCGCCAGCCCGTGTCAGGGCATTAAAAAGAGTCGACTTGCCGATATTGGGCAGGCCCACGATCCCACAGCGAAATCCCATTTAGAGTGTGTCCTTAGCATCGCGGTGCAATACATTCATCGCCAACTCCAACTCTCCGTCGAGTAACTCGTCCAGTCGTTCAATGGCACGGTCTATCGCATCAAAGATCGCATTGCGATCTGCAGCGGATGGTTTTTGCAGCACATAGTTGGTCACCTCATTAGCGTTTCCGGGATGGCCAATACCGATCCGCAATCGTACAAACTCCCGGGAGCCTAATTTCGAAAAGATGTCACGAAGACCATTGTGGCCGCCGTGGCCGCCACCACGTTTCACGCGCACAGTGCCTGGTGGCAGATCCAGATCATCGTGCACCACCAGTATTTTTTCAGCCGCAAAGTCGAAGTAATTTGCAACACTCGCTACCGGCGAGCCGCTTTCGTTCATGAAAGTCTCTGGCCTGAGGACCCGTACCCGGTGTCGATCGATACGTAGATCTGCCAACGCGCCTCGAAAACGGTTTTCCACACGCAGGTCCATTGGCCAGCGTCGGGCCAACACATCCAAAAACCAGAAACCCGCGTTGTGGCGGGTCGCCGCGTAGCCACTGCCCGGATTGCCCAGGCCAGTCATCAGTGAAATGGGTGTCATATCTGTCCGACCAGATGGTACACGTGCGCCGCTGGGCAACGCACGCTCAAACCCAGGTTAGCGTATGCCGCAGGTTGCTTATTCCCCGCTTTTCGCCCGGTCGCTATTGGCCGGCGTCGCCTCGCCATCTGCCGGCTGATCCTCGGTCGACTCGCCCGCTTGAGTCTCATCGGTCGCTTCGAGCCCTTCTTCCTCAACCACCTTCGGCGCTGTCACAATGGCCACCGTGGGGTCTTCACCTTCGTGGTAGGCAGTGGCTGTCAACTCAACCGCCTCCGGTAGTTGTATGTCCGAAAGGTGCAAGGACTGGTTCATCTGCAGTTGAGAGACATCAATGGCAATGTACTCGGGCAGATCTTTAGGCAGACAGGTGATATCAAGCTCTGTCATAGGGTGCGCCAAAATACCGCCATCAATCTTCACACCAGGAGTTACATCAGCACCTTCAAAGTGCAGCGGCACCTTCATGTGCAGTTTTTCGGTTGCCTTGATTCTCTGGAAGTCGATATGCAACACGATTGGCCGATGCGGGTGCATCTGCACCTCGCGCAGGATCACCTGTTGCGAACTGGTATCGGTCTTCAGATTGATGATCGCCGAATGAAAGGCCTCTTTTCCAAGGCTGTTCATTACCTGATGATGATCCAGCATCAGGCTTTCATTGCTCTTTCCTGCGCCGTAGACAACTGCCGGCACCTGTTTATCATGGCGCTGCCGCCGACTTGCATTGGTGCCAAACGCTTCACGGAGTCGGGCATCGAGTTCGTAGTTACTGCTCATTACAGGGTCTCCTTACACTGGCGCCCCAGGCGCCGTCTTGCTCTCCCGGAGATACCGGGCTGATTAGTCCATAAATAGGGAACTGACCGAATCGCCACTGGCAATCCGCCGGATTGATTCAGCCAGCAAGCTGGCAATACTGATTTGTCGTATCTTCGCGCAATTACTTGCCTCGACTGACAGCGGGATCGAATTGGTCACTACGACTTCGTCTAGTTCCGACTCTTCAATACGTTCGACCGCTGAGCCGGAAAGCACCGCATGGGTACAACAGGCCTTAACCTGCATCGCGCCGGACTCCTTCAGGGCCCGGGCCGCCTCACACAAGGTGTTAGCGGTATCCACCATATCGTCCATCAGCACGCAAGTGCGATTATCGACCGAACCTATGATATGCATAACCTTAGCCTCGTTAGCCCGAGGTCGGCGCTTATCGATGATGGCAAGTTCAACGCCAAGTTGTTTCGCCATCGCCCGCGCACGGACCACCCCGCCCACATCTGGTGACACCACAATCAGATTTTCGGGTTCCTGACGCCACAACTCACCGTTAAGTACCGGGGCCGCATAAATATTGTCAACCGGAATATCGAAAAAACCCTGGATCTGATCCGCATGCAGATCCATAGTCACTACCCGGTCTGCGCCTGCAACGCCGATCATATCGGCAACGAGCTTAGCTGTGATCGCAACCCGAGCTGTTCGCGGTCGACGATCTTGGCGAGCGTAGCCAAAATATGGGATGACAGCAGTGATGCGCTCTGCCGAAGAGCGGCGCAAGGCATCGATCATTACCAACAGTTCCATTAAGTGATTGCTCGCGGGCATAGAGGTCGGCTGGATCACAAAAACGTCGGCGCCGCGAACATTTTCCATGATCTCGACGTTAACCTCACCGTCGCTGAAGGTGCTCACCAGGGCGCGGCCAATGCCAATGCCCAGACGATCGGCCACTTCACTGGTCAGTGCCGGGTTGGCGTTACCGGTAAACAATGTTAGGTCATCAACTGCCATGGGACTCTTGTCGCTTTGGTGTCAGGGGTTGGAACTTTAGCAAGTGGCTGGGGTGCCAGGATTCGAACCTGGGAATACCGGAATCAAAATCCGGTGCCTTACCACTTGGCTACACCCCATCAGATTCATCGGCAAACGCCGGGTTCTGGTTAATCCCCCGGGCAACCAGGCCACTGTATGTAGCAGGCAGCTGGTCAAGAATCTGCTGGCCAGCGCGGTTATCAACCACTGCCACGAAAGCCGCTGACCCACTACCCGACATTCGGGTAGGACCAAATTTGCCCAGCCAATCCAGGCACTGCCCTACCTCAGGAAACTGTCGTCTTGCCACCGGCTCCAGATCATTGCGCCGATCACCCTCAAATGGGCCCGGTATTCTGATTCGCGGGCTGTTTCGTGTCAATTCGCGATCAGCAAATATAATCTCGGTCGAGACACTGACTTGAGGCCAAATTACACAGTATTGCTGCTCTGGCAGGATTGTTGGCAATAGTCGCTCGCCCACCCCCTCACCCCAGGCTGAGCAGCCACTGACAAATAATGGGACATCTGCCCCTAGCGCCAGTCCAAGTTGGGCCAATTCTGCCCGACTGAGACCTGTATTCCATATCCGATTCAACGCGACAAGCACGGTGGCAGCGTCAGAGCTCCCACCACCGAGACCCGCCCCAACAGGGACCCGCTTAGTCAGATGAATATCGGCCCCAAGAGTAGTGCCGCTTGCCGCCTGCAGGGCGCGTGCCGCGCGTACACTCAGGTCGTCATCAGGCAATTGCGGCGCGCCCAGACGCCGGATTACACCGTCACGGCGAGCATCAAAATCTAGCGTATCACCATAATCGAGCAACTGAAAAAGCGTCTGCAACTCGTGCAGTCCATCAATACGCTGGCCAACTACGTGTAAAAACAGATTAAGTTTTGCGGGTGCCAGCCAACTGCTCATTGCTCCATCTCTTTGACGGTAGCCCTCTCGCTCCAGTGTTCGATCAGTATTTTTACAATCAAGGTATCCCCTATCAGCCCCGCGTGGGTCGAGAAGTTTTTCACAGTATCAGGCCAGGCCATCATTCGGATCTTGCGGGGTAGCTTCTTTTCGTCGAACACCGCGTACTCGGAATAGGTGATATCCCACCCCAGTTGGCTGAGTGAAATCAAAGCACCACGAGCATCAGTTTCTATCGCCCGGACCTCACTTGGAGCTGGCAGCCCCCGAATCCAGTAGCCCAACTCATCAAGGGGGATATGCCAGCCGGTACCGTCAGCAAGGACCTCGCTGGCGCTGGCTGCCTCAAATTCCTGGCCCTGGTCGTCACGTAACCGGGCACCGTTTTCGTCAACCCACAAACGAGCTTTGCCACCGCCGAATGCGCCAAAAAGATCAATCCGACTCTCCTGATCTTTACGCTCCCAGCGTAGATGTGCACTGGTGCCCGACTCCGAGGTGCGTATGGCGACACGTCCACGCAAATTCCACTGCCGCAAATTATTAAGCTGTTCCTGGCGTACCGCCCAAAGCGCATCGGCTGCGCTAGGCGCCAATGCCGCAGGCACTATCCTGGCGCAGCCACCACTCAGCAGTATTCCTGCGAGCAAGGCGCATCCGACACGGATCACTGGCCGAATTTCCGCAGCGTCTCAATTAGTACCGGATTGTCGAAATCATTGCTCTTGCCGTCTTCCCAGGCAAGGATCGCCTCTGCCTTGTCGCCCAGACTCCACAAGACCTCACCCAAATGTGCAGCAATCTCGGCATCGGGCTGCTGATCCATTGCCAGAGTCAGATATTTAAGCGCGAGTTTTAGGTTGCCCCGCCGGTAATGCACCCACCCCAGGCTATCCAGAACATAGGGATCACCCGGTAACAGCACAAGCGCCTTTTCTATAAGGGCTAGAGCTTCTTCGAAACGCTCGGTCTTGTCGGCCAGTGTATAGCCCAATGCGTTGTAAGCATGGGCATTCTGGGGATCCAACTCGATGAGCCGGCGCATATCCCGCTCGTGTTCTATCACTTGATCCAGCATCGCGGTCACGAGGCCTCGGGCATAGAGCAGATCGGGGTTATCCGGCAGATCGACCAGCGCCGCATCCAACAGCTTCAGCGCCTGCTCCGGCTGGCCGCTGTCGCGCAGCACTTGTTCGCGTGCCAGGTACACTCGCACCTGCTCATCGCGTGACTTTGGTGTGACATCAGCCAGATGTTCCAAGGCCTCATCGATACGCCCGGCATCTGCGAGGACAAAACCAACGCGCATTTGCGCGTCGAAATACAACTCCCGTGAAACCACCTCTCGCAATAATGTCAGCGCGGAATCGTAGTCTCCCTGTTCACTGGCGATTCGACCCAGATAAAGTCGAGCGCGATCCTCGTTGGGGAAAAGCACCAATACATGCTCAAAATGCTCACGGGCACGAACCAGATCACCGCGATCGAGGTTAAGTGCGCCGGCTGCGTACAGGGCATCGATACTGTCTGGGTCAGATTCGAGCAGTTTCTCGAACTGTGCAAGCGCCGCACTATTCTCGTTCCATTGTGCCAGCAACCGGGCATAAGCCAGACGAAACCGAGGCCGATCAGCAAAGGCATTAAGATACTCGTTGGCGTAAGCCCTTACTTGCTCGCGGTCACCGTGCTCGCTAAGATATGAAAACTTCAGCAGCGCAGCTTCCTCCCACCCGGGTGTCAACTCCATGGCCAGGTCAAGCGCCACTTGTGCTGCCTCCTCATCACCAACACGGTAACCAAGCCATGCGGTTGCCCATTGTGCTGAATCAAGTTCATGGTAATGAGTGGCGATGCGCTGCATCAAACCCAGCCAACGACCCGGATCCGCCTGTTGCCCCAGGATCTGTGCAATATGCTTCAACAGGACAGCCGTTTTTTCGGGCATCGTGTCGATCAACTCTACTAACGCATCGAACACAGCCTGCCCACGGTCGAGCATAATCAAGGCCTGTAGCCGCATAGTCAGGGCCCCTGGATCCTCCGGGGTAATCGATATCAGCAGTTCGCTGAGTTCCAGGGCCCGCTCAAACTCGCCCACTTCTATGGCCAAGGCAAAAGCACGTACCGTGATCCGCGCGTTGCCTGAAAGTATTGCTGCGCGGGCCATAGCTTGTGCCGCAGTGACCGGATCGCCGCGACGGGCCGCTACATCGCCAAGCAGATATTCAAAGATCAGATCCTGGGAAAGACCGGCCACCACCAGCGGGCGCTGCTCTTGCGCACTGGCACTATTGGGTGTCGGCGCAACGCCGACGCAACCGGCCAATGCCAGTAAGCTGCATAGCAGGCCAGTCGCGGAAAATTTGAAGTGTGTCACGTAAAGCTCGCAAACAAACGCCCATCGGCGCTCAATCACTCAGAATAGCAGAATCGTTGCCCTAACGGTGAAGGCGCCTCGATCCGCCAGGGTGGTTTTTGCCCAGTGCTTGGCACTAACGGTCTTAGATAGGCTCGAGGTCAGTGAAAATTGCATCCAAAAAACGTAAAATATTGATTCCATGTATCTTCTCACTCTAGGCCTCAATCACCGCACGGCGCCGGTTACCCTGCGTGAACGAACCGCGTTTTCGCCGGAACAATTACCGGACGCGGTTCGTTCCCTTGTGGCAAACCCGCAGGTCCAAGAGGCAACTATCTTATCGACCTGCAACCGAACCGAGATTTATTGTCGTCAGGAGCGGGTAGCAACTGCCCCGGTTTTTAACTGGCTTCGTGAATACGGTGATCTACCTGAAGATGCCCTGAATAGCTCAACCTATACGCTGCCCGGGGAACAGGCAGTTCAGCATGCCTTTCGCGTGGCCTCAGGTTTGGACTCCATGGTACTTGGAGAACCTCAGATTCTTGGGCAAATGAAATCGGCCTTTTCGGTCGCTCACCAGGCAGGAACTACCGGCAAGATCCTCAACCGTCTATTCCAGCACACCTTCTTGGTTGCCAAGCAAATCCGTACAGATACCGCCATAGGTGCCAACGCGGTATCCGTGGCCTTTGCAGCGGTAGATCTGGCAAGGCGGATATTCTCGCGACTGCAGGAACAAACAGTATTGCTGATCGGTGCCGGAGAAACCATCGAACTGGTGGCGCGCCATCTCAAGCAGAATGAAGTTCGCCACATTATCGTCGCCAATCGGTCTATTGAGCGGGCCCAGGCACTCACCAGCCAATTAGGTAGCGAGGCCATCTCGCTCGCTGAGATACCCGCCCGACTACATGAAGCCGACATTATCGTAGCTTCGACCGCGAGCACTCTGCCGATCCTCGGCAAGGGCACCGTCGAAAGCGCGCTGCGCAAACGGCGGCATCGACCCATATTCATGATCGATCTTGCGGTTCCCCGTGATATCGAGGCCGAGGTGGGCGAACTGGATGATGTCTTCCTGTATACGGTCGATGATCTGCAAAACGTCGTCACTGCCAACCAAGCCTCACGCCAGGAAGCGGCAGTTGAAGCCGAGAAAATCATCGACCTGCAAGTCATGCGCTTTATGCACTGGATGCGCTCGCTGGATTCGGTACCAACTATCCGTTCTTTGCGCGACAAGATAGAAGCACTCGGTGAGACTGAGTTGGAAGACGCCCAGCGGCGCCTTGCCAACGGTGAGAATCCACAACAGGTTCTGGAGCATTTCGCCCGCAATCTCTCGCGTAAATTTGCCCACGCGCCCAGTCAGGCACTCAAACAGGCTGGCCAGGAAGGCAATACCAGCCTGATCAGCACTGTCCGGCGACTGTTCAAGCTCGCCCCCTGAACATGAACCCGACGATGCGAGTCAAACTCGAGCGCCTGCTTGAGCGCCAAGAAGAGATCAACGCGCTGCTCTCAGATCCTACGGTGATTGCCCGCCAGAATTCATTTCGTGATTTGTCGATCGAACTCGCCGACATTAGTCCCGTGGTGGAGCGTTTTCAGCGCTACCAGATCCTAGATGGAGAACTATCCGAAACCCGTGGCATGCTGGAAGATGGTGACCCCTCGATCCGGCGCATGGCTCATGATGAGATGCCGCGGTTGCAATCCGAGCTAGAGCAGAGCCAGCAGGCGCTTCGCAAGTTGCTCATTCCACGTGACCCTAACGACGAACGTAACATCTTTCTCGAAGTGCGGGCCGGCACGGGCGGCGACGAAGCTGCGCTTTTTGCCGGCGACCTCTTTCGCATGTACAACCTCTATGCGGAGAAACGCAACTGGCAGGTCGAGGTCGTAAGCCAGAGTCCAGGTGAGCACGGCGGTTACAAGGAGATCATCAGTCGTGTTGCCGGACGCGGCGCCTACTCACAGCTGAAGTTTGAATCCGGCGCCCACCGCGTACAGCGCGTTCCCGAAACCGAAGCACAGGGACGGATACATACCTCGGCTTGTACCGTTGCAGTCATGCCTGAAGCCGACGAGATCAATGATGTCGAGATCAACACCGTCGATCTGCGGATAGACACCTTTCGCGCCTCCGGGGCCGGCGGCCAGCATGTGAATCGTACCGATTCAGCAGTGCGGATCACCCACCTGCCCACGGGCGTCGTTGTGGAGTGCCAGGACGAACGCTCGCAGCACAAAAATAAAGCACGAGCCATGTCGGTCCTGCGCTCACGCCTGCTCGAAGCAAAAATCAGTCAGCAAAAAAGTGAAGAAGCGCAAAACCGACGCAATCTGGTTGGTAGCGGTGACCGTTCCGAGCGCATCCGAACCTACAATTTTCCACAAGGCCGCGTCACTGATCACCGCATCAACCTGACGCTATACAAACTCGATGAGGTCCTGTCTGGAGATCTGAAGCCAGTCATCGAGCCGTTAATTGCCGAACACCAGGCAGATCTGTTGGCGACGATGAATCGTGGCTGAATCGACCGCCTTGGCACTATTGCACCGGGCATGTCAGGCACTGACCGGGCAAAGCGATTCGCCGCGTCTGGATGCCGAAATTCTACTGCAAGCCGCCTGCGGCATTGATCGCACGACTTTTGCCTGCGATCCTGAAAAAGCCATAAGCTCGACACGAGCACAACAACTGCTGGCACTGGTCGAACGCCGCCGTACCGGGGAACCCATTGCGTACATCCTAGGACACAAAGAGTTCTGGTCGCTGGATCTTGCTGTTAGTCAGGACACCCTGGTGCCACGGCCCGAAACCGAGATCTTGGTGCAAGCAGTGCTCGATGCCATACCGACCGATTCACCGGTCGATATCGCGGACCTCGGCACCGGCAGCGGCGCCATCGCACTGGCACTTGCCAGCGAACGCCCCCTTGCGCGTATCGTGGCAACGGACTCATCCAGACAGGCGCTCGCCCAGGCAAGCAACAATGCTATGCGTCTGAACCTTGAGGTCACGTTTGAGCTAGGTGACTGGCTAGTCCCGCTCCAAGGGCAAGCCTTCGACATCATCGTCAGCAATCCACCCTACGTGTGTGAAGGTGATCCGGCACTGGAACGGGGTCCGTCCGTTTTTGAGCCACGAGAGGCTCTTTTTTCTGGCCCTGATGGCCTTAGCGCCATCCGACAGATTTGCGCGGGTGCCAGCGACTGCCTAAAGCCTGGTGGGATGCTGGCACTGGAACACGGCCATGACCAGCGACCTGCACTGGATGAATTGCTATTGGGCGCTGGCCTTGGCTCTATCGCCCACTTCAACGACTACGCAGGCCAGGCACGGGTGAGCACCGCACGCTGCGTGGCTGGCAACAGCCACTAAACTTAGCACCAAACCTCAGGCACGAATACATGATCTTCCAAAAAAGCGCAGTGATTCCCTCGTCGGACCAGATGCTGCCTGGGCGGGCAGAGTCAATGCCCGTCGCAAAACAACACTATGTGAATGGCGCACCGCTTAAACCGCCCTTTCCTGAAGACGCCGAACAGGCGGTCTTTGGACTAGGCTGCTTCTGGGGGGCGGAGCGTTGCTTCTGGGAACTCGATGGCGTATTGACGACGGCCGTAGGTTACGCCGGGGGCAGCACGCCCAACCCCACCTACCAGGAAGTCTGCTCAGGGATGACCGGCCATACTGAGGCGGTGCTGGTAATCTTTGATCCCCAGCAGATAAGTTATACCCAACTACTGAAAGTCTTTTTTGAATCGCACGACCCTACCCAGGGCATGCGCCAGAGCAACGACATTGGTACTCAGTACCGCTCGGCCATCTACACCAGCAATGAAGAACAGATCCGCATGGCCCATGACACAGCTACTCGATACCAAGAGGCATTGCGCAATGCCGGCTTTGCCGAGATTACAACTGAATTTGCGCCGGGCGGAAGATTCTTCTATGCCGAGGATTACCATCAGCAATACCTCGCCAAAAATCCGGGTGGTTACTGTGGTCTTGACGGGACTGGCGTGCGCTGCGCCTGGCCTGCATCAAACGCGCCCTGAAGAGAACGGCTACGATCCGGGCGGCTTGATCGGCATCGGGAAGGAGGCGATATTGCCCCCTTTGGATTCGCCAGCAGGCACAATCTTAGCCTGCCCTTCTTTTTCGACCTCATCAATACGCACTATGGCGTGCAGCGGAATATAGGTGCGCTTCACGCCCGAGAACTCACTCTTGAGTTTTTCGTCGGATGGGTCGACTACCAGCTTGGATCGTTCACCAAAAATGATCTCGCCGACCTCAACAAAAGCATACATGCCGCCCTGGGAAACCTCGCGAGCATAAACCTCGTAGATATTTCCCTGGTTGTGAAAAATGATCCGGAAGA
>CAUZJT010000043.1:0-18138 GCA_963580215.1 Gammaproteobacteria bacterium | reverse complement strand
CAAGTCTGGGTTGGGGATACCATAAGGCGTCCCGTAACGCGTCTTCTGAACGCACATCGTCGCGTTCGAGTGCGGCAGCCGCGCCGCCCAGGACACCGCTCACATATATACTGTCTCCTGGCTGAGCCCCATTGCGGCATAGCGCTGCCCCTGTGTTTACACGACCGCCGACAGTCATTGTTATCGACAGCGGACCGCGGGTGGTGTCACCCCCCACGAGCGCGACATCGTAGCGATGGGCCAGAGCCAGCAGTGAGACCGCAAACTGCTCTATCCACGATTCATCAAGCGACGGTAAAGTAAGATTAAGTGTCGCCCATTCAGCGCTTGCGCCCATGGCTGCGATATCACTAAGATTAACCGCCAACGCCCTGTGCCCTATTGATGCGGCTGAGTGCTCTTTATGAAAATGAGTATCACAAACCAGCGTATCGGTAACGACAACACTTTCGGTGCCCGGGGTATGAGCGAGCACTGCTCCATCGTCGCCGATGCCAAGTGTGACCCCTTTTCGCCCTGACTGTGGATGGTCGAAATACCGAGCCACCAGTTGAAATTCATCCATTAACTCAGCGACTCATCATCACCATTGCTTTCGGCGCTTTTCGCAAGCTGGTGCAAAACGCTATTGACAAAACGATAGCCCTGTTCAGCACCGAATACATGGGCAACCTGCACAGCTTCATTAATAGCGACCTTCTTGGGCACATCAGGGCGAAAGAGAATCTCGTACGCGCCCACCAGCACGATAGCCCGTTCTACCGGATCCAATTTATCGGACGCTCTTTCCGAAAAAACCTCCAAGCGACGCTCCAGTTCATCCTGATAATGAGGCACTTGTGTAATTAGGTGACGAAAGTAGTCCAGATCCACGCTAGCGAAAGTCTCGTCGCTGATAAACTTTGACTCGATGTCACCCGGGGCCTGACCGGTCACCAGCCATTGGTACAGTGCTTGGGTCGCGTTGCGCCGGGCCAAATGACGTGGGGAGGCGGGCATGTCAGGCGGGCCCCGAATTGTTAATATATTCCATCACTTCGAGTCCGAAACCAGACAATGCATGGGTGCGTAATGGAGCGCCCAGTACCCGAACCTTTCCTACTCCCAAATCGGCAAGAATTTGGCTTCCCGCGCCGAGCATTCGCAATTCACGCTCCTTGCCATCACTGCCAGCCTCCCCGCGCAAGCGCCGGTCGAGTTGTGTCGCGTCTTCCGAGTACTCCAAAAGAACGAGCACACCGGCCGACTCCTTGGAGATTCGCGCTAATGCCGCATCTACGCTCCAGCGTTGACTGTCACGCGCCTGCGCCAACATGTCGAAAGCCCCGCGGTGGGCATTCACCCGAACCACCGTCGGTTCGTCAGATTTAATCGAACCATGGGTCAATGCCATATGCACCTGCTTGAGTTCACGGTCTTCGTAGATCACCGCTCGAAAGTCTCCGTGCCGGGTATTGATCAGGTTTTCAGAGACTCTCCATACCGTTGGTTCTGTTCGCATCCGGTAACGGATGAGGTCTGCAATGGTTCCAATTTTCAGGCCATGTGTCTGTCCAAACTCTAGAAGGTCAGGCAATCGAGCCATACTGCCGTCTGGATTCAGAATCTCGCAAATGACACTGGCAGGTTCGAGCCCGGCAAGTCGAGCCAGATCCACTCCGGCCTCGGTATGCCCAGCACGAGTCAACACCCCACCTGGCTGCGCCATAATCGGAAAGACGTGCCCTGGGCTGACGATATCGGCAGCCGACGCATTCTCGCTGATGGCAGTGCGAATCGTATGCGCGCGGTCCGCTGCCGAGATGCCGGTAGTTACTCCGGATGCCGCTTCGATTGAGACAGTGAAATTGGTCGAGTAACGAGCATTATTATCATTGACCATTAAAGGTAGTTTTAAATCACGGCAGCGATCCTCAGACAGGGTCAGGCAAATTAGTCCACGGCCTTGGCCCGCCATAAAGTTGATATGCTCCGCGGTAACGAATCCCGCCGCGACAATCAGATCACCTTCATTCTCGCGATCCTCATCGTCGACCAGGATCACCATCTGGCCTTGAAGGTAATCGCGCAGGATATCCTCGATTGGGCTAACTGTACCAGGCAACTTTTCGGCACTCATCGGATGGTCCTGGCCTCGTTTTTAAAATGTGCGACGTTAGTTAAGCACATCGCAGTTCATTCTGGCTCATTCATCACATTCCTGTAGCCGTTTAAGGTAACGTGCAACAAGGTCCGCCTCAATATGAACCAAGTGATCGATCTCCAATTGCCCCAAGGTGGTCGCTGTGAGAGTATGAGGTACCAAATTTAACTCGAACTCGACAGCAGAATTGCTGTCATCAACCCGGTTCACGGTCAGGCTCACGCCATCAACCGTCACCGACCCTTTTTCGGCGATAAGCGGGGCAAGCACGCGAGGCGTCCTAAACCGCATTCGTGTAGAGCGCCCTGTGGGCTCTTTGGCAACAAGCGTACCCAAACCGTCAACGTGGCCGCTCACCAGATGCCCACCAAAACGATCCCCAACACTCATTGCAAGCTCAAGATTTACCCGACTCCCTTCAGACAGCTTGCCCAGATGGGTTCGCGACAAAGTCTCTTCCGATACGTCAAAAGCCAAGCAGTTATCTGAAAGCCGAGCAACAGTTAAACAGACCCCACTAACGGACACGCTGTCTCCAAGCGAAATCTTTTCACCGACCAAGGCTTCGAGCCCCAGCTCTATCGTCAGCTCACCATCGTGGGTAGATACCGCACAGACACGAGCAACACTTTGAACGATTCCCGTAAACATATTTAATGAGAGCTATAGGGCCGATAGACTAAACGCAGGTCGCGGCCGATCTGGGAAACAGTACTAAGTTCGAAACACAATCTATCGTCCATGGATCCAATTCCGGGCAAGACAAACATACCACGACCAGTCGAGCCCAACACATCAGGCGACTGGTAGACCCACACTTCATCAACCAACCCACCTGCGACAAAAGCGCCGGCTACCGCCGCGCCTGCTTCGACCAACACTTCGTTGCACTGGCGAGCAGCTAACAGATCCAGCAATTGGTCAAGGTCTACTTGCCCGTCAGAGCCATGTAGGCAAACCCGCTCAGTTCGCTGATCAAACTCACCTCCCATCTGATTTTCATCAGAACCGGCG
Organism: Gammaproteobacteria bacterium; assembly: GCA_963580215.1. Lineage (GTDB taxonomy): Bacteria > Pseudomonadota > Gammaproteobacteria > Arenicellales > UBA868 > UBA868. The sequence continues at coordinate 14,981 of CAUZJT010000043.1, read as the reverse complement.
ATCAGTACCGGGCCATCGACAGAGAATAGGCGTGCCGTAGGGTCGATCTGATTTCGACCAACCAGCACTACCCGCAACGGTTGCGCCACAGGCTCGTCAAGGCGCACATTGAGTCGTGGATTGTCAGCACGAATGGTTCCAATACCGCTCACCAGAGCGCAACTTCGGGCACGAAGATGTTGCACATCATTACGCGCTTCCCCGCTGGTAATCCACTGGCTGCTGCCGTCACCGGCCGCGGTGCGCCCATCCATGGTTGCTGCGACCTTGAGCCGAACCAATGGTCGCCCGGTCTCCATTCGTCGGCAGAAACCGGAATTAAGTTCCCGGGCACCTAACTCGTCATCAGCCAGAATAACCTCGATCCCCGCTTGTTCCAACATCCGATGCCCTCGCCCCGCGACCTTGGGATTGGGGTCGCCCATGGCTGAAACCACCCGCTGAACCCCGGCGTCAATCAGCGCCTGCGCACACGGTCCAGTTCGCCCCTGGTGAGCGCAAGGCTCAAGACTGACAAATACCTCCGCGCCTCGAGCCCGCGCGCCAGCGTTGCGTAAAGCGTGAACCTCGGCATGGGGTTCACCTGCTTTTTCATGCCAGCCCTCACCCACGATCGTGTGATCCTGAACAATCACGCAACCGACCTTAGGGTTCGGTTTTGTTGTGTAAAGTCCCTTGCGTGCAAGCGCAACTGCCTGATTCATCAGATCACGGTCGCGGTCCGTTAGTTGGGTAGGAGTTATCACTTTTCTTCTGAAGCCTTTTCAACCAACAGCGACAACTGGCTCACATTGGAAGCAGTCCCCTTCTCCCGGCGCAGTCGCTCCACTTCTTTACTGAATGCAGAAACATCCTCGAAACTCCGATAGACCGATGCGTAACGCACGTAGGCGATCTCATCTGTGCGCTGCAGTCGATCCATCATGGCCTGTCCTATTAAGGCGGACCGTACCTCCGGCTCACCGCTCAATTGCATCTGGCGGCTGACGGCATTAATCAACGCCTCTACTTTATCCGACCCAACAGGGCGCTTCTCGAGCGCTCGTAACAGGCCTCGGCGAAGCTTTTCCTCATCCCATGGCTCACGACGGCCATCGCTTTTAATAACCCGAGGTTGCTCGAGCTCAAAACGTTCAAAAGTAGTAAAACGATGACTGCAGCCCTGGCATTCCCGGCGGCGGCGGACCGTAGCGCCTGCATTACTAATCCGCGAGTCGACTACCCGGGTATCCTCGTTGGAGCAAGCAGGGCAACGCATAAGAAAAAGGCCGGCAGCGGCGACTTACTTAGGGTAAGGGGTCGCCTTCAACACCTTCCTTCGGTACTGGAAGCATATCCTCCCGGGATATCCCGAGCATCAGCACCGCAGGACTGGCCACAAAGATCGAAGAGTAAGTCCCGATAATCACCCCTACCAACAACGCGGACGCAAACCCTTTGATGATTTCCCCACCGGCCAACAATAATGTCAGCACCACCAGCAGGGTTGTAACCGAAGTGAGGACTGTGCGTGGGAGTGTCTGGTTGACTGAGTGATTCATGATTGAAACGACACTGCCTTTACGCATTTTCCGGAAATTATCGCGAACGCGATCAAAAACAACGATCGTATCATTGAGTGAGTAGCCGATTACTGCCAACACCGCAGCCAGCACGGGTAACGAGAACTCGAGTGCAAGCACTGAGAAAACACCTAGCGTAATAAGGACATCGTGGACCAACGCGACAACAGCGCCAATGGCGAAACGCCACTCAAAGCGTATGGCCACATAGATCAGTATGCCGATCAGTGCATACAGCATTGCCAGGCCGCCTTTTTCAGTCAACTCACCGCCAACCTGCGGACCCACAAACTCTACTCTGCGCATCTGGACCGTGCAGTCGCCAACCAACTCACCGTCCATGGAGCGACACTGTTGAAGGCCCCCTTCGGGACTCTCAGCGAGCACTTCATCAATTGGCGTGCGCAAAGCTTGTACTACAGCAGTGCTGCGCTCGGCAGATGCTTGCCCGGCGACAACAGGCAGGCGAATCAGAATATCTTTTGAGGTGCCAAAATACTGGACGATCGCACTGTCAATGCCCGCCTCGGCTAATACAGAGCGCACCTTGACCGGATCAACAGCGTCAGCATAAGAGACTTCGACCAGTGTTCCACCGGTGAAATCGATTCCGAAATTCAGGCCTCGAATCCCCAGAGAGCCTGCACTAATAGCGAGCAACACCAAAGAAACAAGCATGGCTGAGTGCCGCCTACCCAGAAAATCGTAATCGGTGATTTTTTCAAAAAAACGCATATCCGTCTCAGATCGCCAGGTCTTTCAGGCGACGGCCACCAAAAAAGAAGTTAACCAAAGCCCGTGTTAAGACGATAGCGGTAAACATCGACGTCAGAATACCGATGCTAAGAGTGACCGCGAACCCCTTAATTGGCCCGGTGCCAAAATTAAAGAGCACTATTGCTGCAATCAATGTCGTGAGATTGGCGTCAACGATGGTTGAAAGTGCGCGCTCGTAACCGGTGTGAATGCTCGCTTGAGGTGTATTGCCGTTGCGAAGTTCTTCGCGAATACGCTCAAAAATGAGCACGTTGGCATCCACTGCCATACCTACTGTCAACACAATGCCAGCGACACCTGGCAGGGTTAAAGTCGCCTGCAGTAAAGATAGAACGGCGACGATCATTACCAGATTAAGCGCTAATGCCACGTTGGCAAAGAGGCCGAAAACCCGGTAGTAGATCGCCATAAATACTAGAACCAGAGCAAACCCAATAATCACAGACTGAAATCCTTGGTCAATATTAGCCTGGCCCAAGCTCGGGCCCACAGTCCGCTCTTCAATAATCTCTACAGGTGCCGCGAGTGACCCGGCTCGCAGCATCAAGGAAAGATCGCGCGCCTCATTGACGCTATCGAGGCCTTCGATCTGGAAACGCTTTCCGAGTTGGTCCCGAATTACCGGGGCCGTAATCACTTCTTCAATACGTTGCTTGATCCGTATCGCCCGACCGTCGGCATCTTTCACCGACATGCCATTCACATCGGTCTTGATCGTGGACTTGCTCTCAATATAAAGCACGGCCATGCGCTTGCCGATATTCTTGCCGGTTATCTTCTGATTGATTCGAGCGCCGATCGCATCCAGGGCGATGCTGACGATCGCGCCTCCGCTTTGGGTATCGATGCTCGCGGCAGCATCCACAATATTTTCACCAGAATAGATCACCCGCTTTTTGAGCAAAATAGGCCGGCCGTCCCGAAAGCGGAAAATCTTAGAGCCTGGGGCCACTTTGCCGCTCAAGGCGGCATCAAGACTATGCTCTTCATCCACCATCATCATCTCGAGCGTCGCGGTGCGTCCAAGAATCCGTTTGGCACGGGCTGTGTCCTGAACACCCGGCAACTGGACGACGATACGACGATCGCCCTGGCGCTGAATAACCGGCTCGGCAACTCCCAACTGGTCGACCCGGTTACGCAGCGCCGTGATGTTTTGTTCGAGTGCGAACTCGGATAACTCCTCTATCTCGTTGTCAGACAGCCGCATACGTAGCGCGCCGTCCGCATTGTCCTTTGCATCCGCGATAACTAAACCGGGCAATGTTTTTCTGATTTCGTCCACAGCATCTGCTAGCACCGCTGGGTCACGCAGTACCACCGTGATACCACCAGAGCCATCTCGGCCGATCTTTTGGTAGCGAATTTTGGCCTCACGCAACGTTGAACGAAGATCGCCGACATAACGATCTTCGGCCCGTCGCACGGCACTTTGCATATCGACTTCCAATAGGAAATGCACACCGCCGCGCAAGTCCAGGCCGAGGTACATTGGCAATGCACCAACCCGTGACAACCAGTCAGGCGCAGCCGGCAACAACGTTAAAGCAACAGTAGTGCCACTGGCAAGGCGTGACTCCAACAAGTCCCGCGCCTGTAACTGGACGTCGGTAGTCGCAAACCGAACTCGTATTCCCCGATCATCCAGAACTGCTGACTTGTACTTGACCTCAGATGAGTCCAGGACTTTTTGCACCTGGTCTAACTCCGCCGTTCCCAAACGTGCGCCGCGTGCACCGCGCAATTGAACACCCGGATCATCGCCGAACAGGTTGGGAAGAGCATAGAATGCCCCAGGCACGATCACCACTGCGATGATCAGCCACTTCCACCACGGAGTGTGGTTTCGCATTGGCTTAGTAGGTGCCCTTCGGCATCACTTGGGCGACCGACTGGCGCTGAACTTTGGCATTCAGGCCGCTGGCGATCTCCAATGTGATGAAATTGTCATCGAGGTCTATGACTTTTCCCAAAAGCCCTCCATTGGTCACAATTTCTTCGCCCTTTTTGAGTGCTGTGACCATTTCCTTGTGTTGTTTGGCTCTTTTTTGCTGCGGGCGTATCAGCAAGAAGTAGAACAAAATAAAGATTACCACCAGCGGCAACAGGCTGAACAAGCCGCCGCCCGCGTCTCCCCCCGCTTGCGCCCAAGCGTCTGAAATCAGGAAGTTCATTGTTTTACCTCGTATTGGCCTGGAAAAGCGCGCGATTATACAAGATTACGGCATTCACCTGCGTAACTCACCATGAACTCGCGTGTAAAAGCCGTGAGCCGGCCACGGCTGATGGACTCGCGGATATCCGCCATTAACCTCTGAAAAAAGGCCAGATTATGCAAGGTGCAAAGGCGAGCGCCCAAAAGCTCCCGGGTGACGTACAAATGCCGAAGGTAAGCCCGACTGAAACGCTCGCATGCGGGGCACGGACAACCGGCCTCGATCGGCCGGGTATCTTCTCTGTAGGCAGCGTTTTTCAGTCGCACAATGCCTGCGTGGGTATACAGCCAACCATTGCGTGCGTTGCGTGTTGGTAACACGCAATCGAACATGTCAATTCCTGCGAGTACCCCGGCCAGCAGATCTTCTGGCTTGCCAACGCCCATCAGGTAGCGTGGTTTTTGTGCCGCCATACGCGGGGCCACTGACTTAAGTATTCGCAGCATGTCTGCTTTGGGCTCACCCACTGAAAGTCCTCCAAGGGCATAACCATCAAAACCGACAGTTTCAAGGGCTTCTAGTGACTCAAGACGCAGATCTTCGTACATTCCTCCCTGCGCTATACCGAACAGTGCTTGATCAGAGGCGAGCGGCGCATCCCTGCATCTGCTGGCCCAGCGCATTGATAACTCCATAGATTCGCGCGCCTGTGCAACCGAAGCAGGATAGGTCGTACATTCATCAAAACACATCACCACGTCAGAACCCAAGGACCTTTGCACAGCAATGGATTCTTCGGGCCCGAGGAATACCGACGAACCATCGATCGGCGATTTAAAACGCACGCCCTTCTCCGAGATATGCCGCTTGTCGGCCAGACTCCATACTTGGAAGCCACCGGAGTCTGTCAGGATAGGGCCGTCCCAAGCCATAAAATCGTGCAACGTCCCATGGGCTTTTATCACATCGGTTCCAGGGCGCAACATTAGATGAAACGTATTTCCCAAAATGATCTGGGCCCCGCTGTCACGAACCTCCCCGGGCGCAACCGTTCGCACCGACCCCAAAGTGCCGACCGGCATAAAGGCTGGGGTATCTACAATACCGCGACCAAAGGTCAAGCGTCCACGACGGGCCTCGCCATCGGTATCCATAATCGAGAATTTCATCATTTTGAGACCTTTTCTTCCAGCAACATGGCATCGCCATAGCTGAAAAACCGATAGCGCTCCGAGATTGCCTGCTTATAAGCGGTTCGGATTCTCCCACACCCTGCAAAAGCACTTACCAGCACCAGTAATGTCGAGCGAGGCAGATGAAAGTTAGTGATTATCATGTCCACCACTTGAAATGAAAATCCCGGCCTAATAAAAAGCGATGTTTCTCCGGAACAGGCCCTCAAGACCCCCTGCTGCGCAGCGCTTTCCAGCGCTCGAACCACGGTAGTGCCAACCGCGACGACCCGTCCGGCGCGTTTTTGTGTCTTACTCACGGCGTCGACTAACTCTTGACCAACCACGAAGTTTTCCGAATGCATCTGATGCTCAGCGAGGGTTTCAACCTGCACGGGCTGAAATGTCCCCGCACCAATGTGCAGAGTCAAATAGGCGATGTCTACGCCTTTGTCCTCCAGAGCGTTCAGCAAGGCTCGGTCGAAGTGCAGGCCGGCTGTGGGTGCAGCCACCGCGCCCGGTACGCGAGCGTACACTGTCTGATAGCGTTCAACGTCTTCATCGTCCGCTTTGCGGCTAACATATGGTGGCAGCGGTACCGCCCCCTCATCGTCCAGCAAAGCTGCCAGGCTGGCGCCGTCAACCCGCTTGATTATAAAAAACGACCCTTGCCGACCGACCACTTTTAACTTAGCGCCCCCAGTCGTTCGCAGCAGCGTACCGGCCCGTGGTGTTTTGCTGGCTCGAAGCTGCGCCACTGCCGTTTCTTTGTCAGTGAGGCGCTCTATCAGAACTTCTACACGCCCGCCAGTTTGAGATTTTTGCGCGAACAATCTCGCTGCAAGCACTCGCGTATCGTTAACCACCAAAAGATCTCCCGGATACAAGCGATCGACAAGATTAGCAAAACGTGTGCTGATAAGCGGTCGATCATTGGGTGGTAAAACGAGCAGACGGCTATCGCTGCGGCGCCGGGTCGGCGTCTGGGCAATGAGTTGCGAGGGCAACTCATAATCGAATTGACTTATCTGAATCATAAATAGCGTATCCAAAGACCATAAAGTCACGCCGCCATGGCCACCACGCAAGCTGATGGACTGTGACAGACATGGCCGCAACCGGTGCCCGGGCCTTGCGTATTCAGTTTACCGCGGCAAGATTTTGGTCAACACCACAGACGCTCTTGCCTGACGAGCCGGTACCTGCCAGTACTGGTCTAGCAGTTCGCTCTTTTTGCTGTTGTCTAGCAAGCGATAACCATTTGCCTGGTAAAAACCGATTGCCCAGGTCGCTTGAGCCCAGGTACCAACAAGAATCTGCCCCGACGAGTAACGTTCAACTTCTGCCAGCAACGCGCATCCAATGCCTTGCCCCTGCCACGAACGACGAACATAAGAATGGCGAATCAGGTCTGCTCCGTCGCGATGCTGTAGGCCCATTACCCCAACCAGTGTGCTTTGAACCGAAAGCCCCCAAAAAAGCACTCCATCTGCGACCTCGGCCTCAAGTTCGGCTTCGGACATGTAAGGGCTCTTCCAGCAATCGGCCGGAATAACTCCGTAGTACGCCATGGCAGCGTCGTTGATCGCCAAAACGATCGCGTGACGTTGCGACGCTGAACACATCTGGATATTCCAACTCATCGATTGGACCTCCTCACCCTAATACTATCGCTTGTTGGATTGGAGAGTATCGATGATCCGCCTCCCTACGTTTCAAACCGCCTGATCCGATATCGCTGGGTTGACAACAATGGTTGGTCGACCTACTATGTTTGTATTGCAAACCGGTTTGTATCGAAAATTATCATGACCCAAGATGAACTGAGCGTTCGGAAGGCGATCGCCGATGTCGAATTGATTCGTCGAGTACTTGACCAGGCGGACCACAAAACCGCGGCAGCGGACCTTTTTGGTGTCACCCTGACCACTAACATTGTTTTGCAAAGCCTCGCTTTGGCCAGCGCGACTCTCCTCGTAGCAATCGAACTATTCAGTGGTGGCGCCCTGACCCATTTACTGATAGTGGGCGGCCAGTCTCCTGAGTTGCGCCTGGCCGGCATCGGAGTCATTGCCAGCATCCTAGCGGGATTGGTCATCCTTTTGTACTTCGTAATCTGGCGAGCGGCTCAACACAGCGGCGAGGAATTCAGTTCTTATGTCGTGCGCAATTTTCGCTACGCACGCCTGCTTTCCTACTTGTCCGATCTTATGATGAAGTTCGGCGCGATAGCCTTGGTAATGCTCGCCGGCCACCCCGAATGGATTGCCCCGTTACTGCTGGCTTTTACCGGCGATTATCTGGTCCAAGGAAGACTTTTCACCTTGCCGACCCGGATGGCAGTAATCCTTGGCGCGATCTGCATTTGCGCTGGATTTTTCCAATTTATTGCGGGCCTTGATCAACTGCTGGTACCCCTGATCGTTTTTAGCGTCATAGCCTGTGTCTCAACCGGGAGATTAATTCGGCTGCACCGTCAACAAAACCACGCAGCCCCCTGAGCTTAGCGTTGCCATGGCCCCAAATGAACTCATTGATGTTCACCCGTCCCTGTTTGACCGCGTCCGGCTCGGAATCATGGCGCATTTATCCCTGACAAAAAAAGCGGTGGACTTCAACACCCTACTGACCGCTCTGGAACTGACTCGTGGCAACCTCTCGACACACATGAAAAAACTCGAAGACGACGGCCTGGTACGGATCGACAAAACGTTTGTCGATCGAAAAACCCGCACCACCTACCTGTGTACCGGCAAGGGGCGAAAAGAGGTTCAAGCTTATCTAGCCGCTGTCGAAGCGGTTCTGAGGTCCTCCCTTTGAAGTTGCAATCAATTTTAAGCGTCTTAATTTGTTTAGATAACCAGGATTATCGCTCCGGGGAATGGGTTAGCGGTGTACGGTGGCATCGATACGGCAAGGGCGACCCCCGGAGCACTCCTCCAAGCCTCTCGCCGATCCACCGTTTTTCATATCGGGCGGGGCTGCACTCATCAGCGCCGCACCCTCACAGACGAACGACCAAGTACGAGCCGGTGATTTTTTTGCAACGGGCCGGTCCCCAGAAAGTCTTAAGCGGTGTGCGACGGCATCGTCACGATGGAAGAACATTCTCACTATCTCCTCCTTGCGTCTCCCATCGAACCGTCGTGTCTAATTCTTGGAACATCTGAGTGACAACAACTCATCAGGGGTTCAAAACTCAACTGGGTGCTTTATAGGTTTCCAACACCGTTTTCGCCTTTGCCATCCCTGCCACTGCGGTAGACATTTCCAGTAGCTTGGTAGTTCGGCCTCCGGTAATTGCACCAGCTGCGGTTACTGCAAAAGCGACCCCAGCCATCGACTCATCATCAGGCATATCGGCAATCACTACGATATCATTTTGACCAAACGCCATCCAGGCGGCAAGCATAGTGCCATCATTGGCCTCAATTGCGGCTTTTGCCGCACCCGATCGATCATGTGATTTATTGACCAGTGTCTTGATAGCCTCAACTGAATACGAGGCCTGATACATCTATCAATGCATAACGCGCTCCGTTTGTGTTAATTAAAACCGGGCAGCGTGCCCGGTTGCTCCGCCAAAGAGATAACTACAACGCAGCCTTAGTGAAAGGGTCACTTTCCCGATCGAGCCGAGACGAACTTAGACCTGTTGGGTTCGGTGGCTTTGAGGAGTGAAAATGAGCACTCTGGCGCACGTTATCGGCTGGATGCTATCCCGGCCCCTTTGCGAAACCTATATAACTATGCCCAGACTCTGTTCGAACAGCAGCTGTTCACGAGTTACTTTTCTTTTAACGAGCGGAATTCCAAGCATTGAATTACGTTAAGCATGTAACCACAACTCAGCCGGTTGTAACGTATCGTTTTACGCTATGGTGCACATGGACCAGCGAAAGTTTAAAACTCTCAACCCGCCTGCAAACTGATGCGATTTAGTCTTTTTCCGAATCAACCGAGTTCATGGTGCGTTCGCTGTAACGGTCCCCAGCAACCGTGTCTTCATTGATTAAAGCATCCAAAGCCGATACGGTCGCAGTATCGAGTTGGATGTCTCCAGCTCCGGCATTGTCTTTCATGTGATTCATGCTTCGGGTTCCGGGAATCGGAATCATCGTCCCGTCAGAACGGGCGAGGATCCAGGCAAGTGCGAGTTGGGCCATGCTGCAGTTCTGCTCCTGCGCGATAGCATTGAACGGCGCTAACAACTTGATATTCCGTGCGAAATTTTCAGGCTGGAAACGGGGCCTAGCGATCGTGGCTCGTATATCGTCATCAGGTAGGCTGGTGATATCTTGGGATTCCCCGGTCAAAAATGAGCGGGCCAACGGCGAGAAAGGTACGAAGGTCACGCCAAGTTCCTTGCAGGCAGCGAGAATTTGTCGCTCTGGCGTTCTTGCCCACAGCGAATACTCCGATTGCAGCGCGGTGATCGGATGTACGGCATGTGCTTTGCGCAAGCTTGCGGTCGAAACCTCCGACAAGCCAATGGTCTTTATCTTACCCTCTGAGACCAGTTCCGACAGTGTGCCGACACTTTCTTCCACCGGCACGTTAGGGTCAATCCGATGTAAGTAGTACAAATCGATGACGTCTGTTTGAAGCCGACGCAAGCTATCTTCACAAGTTTTCCGCAAAACGTCCGGGCGACTATCAGTCTCCGTACGACCATTCTCTCCCTTAAAGATTCCGCACTTGCTGGCAAGCGTAAACTCCTCACGCCGGTGGGAAAGGGTACGGCCAATCAGTTCTTCGCTGTGCCCCATCCCATACATGGCAGCGGTATCAAAAAAAGTGTAGCCGGCATCCAGTGCACCCAACATAAGCCTCTCAGACTCGCGATCATCTGCAGGGCCGTACCCCATTGAAATATTCATACAACCCATGCCGATCGCAGACACCTCGAAAGGGCCAATTTTTCTACTTTGCATATTGTGTCACCTAAAATAAAATCGCCACGGTATTCGACGGGCCGGATGTACGATTGTTCAATCTTGTGCTACAGCGCTAGGTCGATCGAGGCCGAGGGGCCTGAAAACGTCTGTATGTATATCGGGTGGCTGTCCAACTAGCTAAACATCACCTCACTATGGCGCACAACGCCAAAGGGATCGCCGTCTCCTACCCTATGGTATCAGGAGCATTGCCGTGGGGCGATTGGATGAACCGACCCCTATCACCGCTGGAATAGAGACTGTCGCCCTTTCGTGGCTATCATTCTACATTCGCCTTGACCTATACGCTCCTTTGGACAACTAGCCCCGACCGCGCAACACAAAGCTGCTTGCCATAACTGTGTAGAAAATGGGCGGTGCGGCTGGATTCCTACATTCAAAACTAGTCGACTTTTTGTTCGAACTCTAATTGTCGCGCCTATCCAATACGACTACATTATCTGATGGGTGACCCTGGAGAAATCCGCTTCAGTACAAATCGGCCACCCAGACACCTTTGACCAAACTCACACTGTGTGTTCCTAAGCCGCTTGTTAGTTTCGCGCACTAGGATCAGAACGATTCATTAGATTTAGAGATGCACAACCAGTTCAATAACCCGTATATTAAATCTAACGTTCCACATGGATCGACAAAATGGACAGTTCAAATACCCCTAACAGGATAATAGCCAGTGGACGAATTTGATTTCATTATTATCGGTGCAGGCTCAGCCGGCTGTGTGCTCGCGGACAAGTTGACGGTAACCGGAAAGCACAGTGTGCTATTACTTGAAGCTGGACCCAATGACAACCGTTTCTGGATCAATATGCCGATCGGTTATGGCATCACCTATACCGATGCTTCGATCAATTGGAACTATTTTTGTGAACCTGAGAAGACTCTTGGCGGCAGATCCATGTACTGGCCGCGAGGTAAAGTCCTGGGAGGATCCAGTTCCATAAATGCTCTGGTTTACCACCGCGGCCAAGCGATGGATTACGACGACTGGGCAACTGCTGGCAACACCGGTTGGGGTTACCAGGATGTACGCTCGGTCTATGAAGGCCTTGAAGACATCTCCTCACCAGCCAATAACAACCGGCGTTCTGGCTCGGACAATCCCGGTAAATCCAAAAAATTAAAGTTATCCATAACTGATGCATTCAAAGATTACCATTCCATCAAGACTGAACTTGACGGAATCTTTTCCCAATCCGGCCTACCCTACCGTGAAACACCACCCCTGGAGGGAGAAGGTCTTGGTCCCTACTTGATTACCACACGCAAGGGTAAACGGTGTTCGTCGGCAACCGCGTTCTTACACCCTGCCATAAAGCGGTCCCACCTGAAGGTCCTTACTAGCACAAACGTTGAGAAAATCATTATTAAAGGCCAGCGGGCAAAAGGTGTGCAGTGCCGTCAACACGGCCTTGAGCGCATGTTTGTGGCCAGGCAAGAGGTCATACTTTGTGCGGGTGCCATTAACTCACCAAAACTGTTGCAACTTTCGGGTATTGGTCCTGGTGAGTTGTTGCGCCGGTTCAATATTCCAGTTCTTGTGGATCAGCCCAACGTTGGCCGGCATCTGCAGGATCACTTGGGGATTTCGTATTATTATCGGGCCAACCAGCCGACACTAAACGACGTTCTGGGGAACTGGCCGGGCAGGATTCGATCCGGCTTGCAGTATCTGTTACGGCGCACCGGTCCACTGTCGTTGAGTGTTAACCAGTTTGGTGGCCTGGCACGGTCAAGTCCCACTTCCGGTAAGATCGATACACAACTTTATTTCAACCCGGTCAGCTACCAGCCAAACGCGGGTAACGAACGTAAACTCACACAACCCGATCCCTATTCGGGTTTCATGATGGGTTTTAACCCTTGTCGACCGACCAGTACCGGCTGGGTCAATATCGCCTCACCCGACCCCGAAGTAGCTCCACGCATGAGCGGAGACTATCTCAGTACGCAAAAAGACCTAGATGACGTGGTGGCGATGGCTCGTCTGCTTGGCAGAATACAGGACACCAAAGGTTTATCCAGCCTCCTGCTTGAGCCACCGCAGTTAGACCTGTCTGCAATGACAGATGCCGACATCATCCGGGATTTTCAACAACGCGCTACTACGGTTTACCACCCCTGCGGCACCTGCCGCATGGGGCCCGAACCCGATCGCACCGTAGTCGATACCAAGCTTCGGGTTCACGGAATTGAAGCGTTACGCGTAGTCGATGCGTCAGTTTTTCCAAATATAACGTCTGCAAATACCAACGCGCCAACGTTGATGGTTGCTCACCGAGCGGCGCAGATGATCTTGGCAACCGCCGACCGAAAACCCTGATTCAGCTGGGGGTCGTAGGTGCCAGTGCTGTGCCCCATTCAGTATCCTTCGCACCCCGATCCGCTTCCTGTCTGCACCATCCTTTTATCCAAGCGCCGCAATCCTTCAGCGCCATCTTAAGGGGTCGAAAAGACTTAAAGGTTCTCGTTGTGGCAGGTTGTTTCATATTTCTCTCACTCAGTTCCCGTTGGTGATCCTCATTCTCGATTAATCGGTGACTCATAATGTGAGTCCGGTTGTCTGGTCAAACTGTGTCAATGGTCACACCAAAGAGCCGGTCTCAGCCCAAACACAAGAAATTTTTTTGCTGGGGATACTTAAAAACACTACGGATGCCCCAGGCCTTTGGAAATCCTGCGGCAGGTGCAATAGATCCGATGCAATAGAAACCGAAAGTGCGTTCCACTCACAAACAAGCTGACCCGAAATATCTGGGTGGCCTCGTATGTGGATAGTAGTGATTTTCATTCTCAAGTCCAATAACCATTGACAGATTACTCGCGCCTACCGGAATCCCTACACTACCTCATTCTGAGTGTTACTCTTCATCTTCACCTTGAATATGGGAGAAAGAAACAGGCATGAGCCGTAAAACAGATACCAACCGGATCGCTATAATCGCGGGCGACGGCATCGGCAAAGAGGTCATGCCCGAGGGCGTGCGCGTTGTGCAGGCCGCAGCCGACCGCTTCGGGTTGACAATCGCGTTCGAGCATTTCGATTGGTCGTGCGAACAGTACGACAAGATTGGCAAGTGGATGCCCGATGACTGGAAGCAACGTATCGACGGCTGCGCCTGTATCTTTTTCGGTGCTTGCGGTTGGCCCGAGCGCGTACTGGATCACGTCTCGCTTTGGGACTCGCTGATCAAGTTTCGCCGTGAGTTTGACCAATACGTAAATCTGCGACCCGTACGGTTAATGCCGGGTGTGCCCTCGCCACTGGTAGGGCGCGAGCCGGGCGACATCGACTATTTCGTAGTGCGGGAGAACACCGAAGGAGAGTACTCATCGCTGGGCGGAAGACTGTTCGAGGGAACCGATCGGGAGATGGCTCAGCAGATCTCCACCTTTACTCGCAAGGGCGTCGATCGAATTATGAAGTTCGCTTTCGAGCTCGCAATGAGCCGCGACAAGAACCTGGTGTCCGCCACCAAGTCTAACGGTATCTCTATCACTATGCCGTACTGGGACGAACGTTTTGCCAGTGTCGGTGAGATGTATCCACAGGTTTGCCGTAGCCAGTATCACATCGACGGACTCACTATTCAGATCGTTTTGGATCCGGGGCGCTTTGACGTAATCGTCGCCTCAAATCTGTTCGGCGACATCTTGTCAGACCTAGGGCCTGCGACTACCGGGACCATCGGTATTGCTCCGTCGGCAAATCTGAATCCAGAGCGAGTGTTTCCTTCGTTGTTCGAGCCCGTGCATGGCTCTGCGCCGGATATCTTCGGCAAAGCCATCGCAAACCCTATCGGTCAGATCTGGTCCGGCGCGATGATGCTCGATTACCTCGGTAAAGGTGACAAAAAGTACCGAGCGGCACACGATGCAATCATGAACGCAATTGACGTGGTGTTGCGTGAGGGTCCGCGCACCCCCGATCTGGGTGGCAGCGCGAAGACTGCCGATGTGGGTAAGGCGATTGCCGAGGCGTTAGACGGGGCAACCTAAGTGAAGCGCCCCCTCTGAGATACCACCCTTGACACTTCAGGGTTGAACCAACCATCCCTTTTTATATTTTCGAAAACGTAGGCGATATAGTCAGTGCAAACTGAGGGGGAAAATTCGGTTCATAAGGAACCTCTGGCCGAACCCCAGAACAGTGAGGTACCAATCGCCCTACCCCAAGACACCGTGGTTTGTGCAACACCAATCGGGCCGTACGATCTCGTGCATCCAAGGGGTAGTAGTTTCCAAGGTGTAACCAAGTGTTAAAATAAAACCTTAACGGTTAAATTTTGCTACACATGGAGTGCACCAGGATTCATAAGTAAATTCAGATAGATAAAAAGCCTTTAAAAATCAACA